>JACQWT010000258.1 GCA_016209145.1 Deltaproteobacteria bacterium
CCGTACCGCAGCGCACGAGTTGCCCGGGCGACGTGGTTGCCGGCGCGGTTCTTCTCCAACTTGCCGACAACCACCATGTGTGTGGCTGCGGCACCAAGAGCGAGCAAGCGCTCGGCGATATCGTCACCCTTCATTCTCCGTTCCCGGTTTGCGGTTCACTGTTCACGGTTCACCGGTTTCCACCAGGATCTATCGACGCAACGACCGCTCCAGTTGCCATGTCTCGTGCGCCGCGAAGCATGCGCCGGACCGCCTGCCGCGCTCTGGTGGCCAGGCGACCTGTCGCCTGCGGCACCGAGCGCACTTGCCGGGAACTGGGCCATGGAACGAGGGCGAAGCTACGGTGCAGCGCCAGGAGCTCCCCCGATGGCAGATCCCCACTCCTTCGTGCGCGACACGGGCTGGGCGGCCTGGGACGCCGCCTCGGCTCGCGCCGGCGCATGTGCACCACCGATCGAGGCGGGCTGCTCGGCCCCGGCCAAGGCCACGACGCACGCGGCCCCTCGGCCCGCCGTGCGCCGGCCCGGCCACGGCATCGTCGCGCGCGTCAACGGCTCGACGGCGCGCCGGCTCACCGTGTACCTGCCGGTCGATCTGTATCGTCGCGTCAAGCTGCACGTCGCCGGGCTCGAGGGCAACCTGAGCGAGTTCGTGACGGCGCTGCTCGATCGCGAGATCGGTAGGTAGAGGGCGCATCGGCCGCGCGCAGAGTCGAGCTACGGGGAGCCGCAGACGCCCTTCAGGCAAAGCTCGCCCGGCGAGCAGGCCTGGTTGCAGCCACCGCAGTACGCCGGGTCGAAGTCCGTGACTACGCACTTGCCGCCGCAGTAGCTCGTACCTGGCGGGCACATGGGTGCGCACTTGCCCCAGGAGCAGATCTCCGACGGCGCGCAAGCGTGAAAGCAGCCGCCGCAGTGCTTGGGGTCGGTTTTCGGATCGACGCACGTGATGCCGCACTCGACGGTGCCGCCACCGCATCCTGGCGTGCCGCACACGCCCTGCTGGCAGGGTTCCGATGGTGGGCAGAAGACGCCGCATCCCCCGCAGTTGTGCGCATCGAGGTTGGTGTCCACGCACTTGTCGCCGCACTTGGTGGTGCCGCCGGCGCACTCGATCGCACAGTTGCCCTGCGCGCAGACGTGCCCGGCCGCGCAGGCCTTCCCGCAGCCGCCGCAGTTGGCAGGATCGAGATCCGGATCCACACAGGCGTCGCCGCAAAGGATGGTGCCGCCGCCGCAGGCGAGCGCGCACTCGGCCTGCACGCACGCCTCGCCTGGGCCGCAGCTCGCACCACAGCCGCCGCAGTTGGCAGGGTCGTTCTTGGTGTCGACGCACCGATCCCCGCACTTGGTGCTGCCACCGATGCACGCGTGGATGCATTGGCCCGCCGAGCATACCTGGTCGTCGGCGCAGTGGATGTCGCACCCGCCGCAGTTCCCGGGGTCGACCGCAGTGGCCACGCACGTGGGGCAGTGGTCCGGACCGCTGCACATGGACTGGCCGGGATTGCAGCCGTACTCCCCGGTGTCGTCGCATTGTGTGGGTCGACGCACTCGTCATCGCAGCAAATCTGGCCCGCGGGGCACGGGCCGGCCGAGCAGATCGCCGACGCCACGCAGCGCTCGGCACCGGCGTCGGCCGTAGCCCCGCCGCCGCAGCCCCAACCCGACGCGCCCACGACGGTGGCGGCGGCAAGAGCGCGAAGCACGCGCGCGCGTCTTTGGCTGCGATTCTTGCCCACTTTCGCCATCATACCCGAAGCCGAGCATCGCTACGGCGCGCCTACGTGCAAGTGCCGTTCACGCAGGACTTGCCGGGCTGGCAGGCATGGTGGCAGGCGCCGCAGTGCGCCGCGTTGGCCGTGGTGTCGACGCACTTGCCGCAGCAGTGCGCCATGCCGCCGGGGCACGCGGGCTCGCACTTGCCTTGCCAGCAGACGTGGCCCGCGGGACAGGTGTTGCCGCAGCCGCCGCAGTTGGCCGAATCGCTCAGCATGTCGACGCACCTGGAGCCGCACTTCGTGGTGCCGCCAACGCAGCAAAGGGCGCACGCGCCCTGCGAGCAGATCTGGCCCTGCGGGCAGGCATTGTCGCAGCCGCCGCAGTGGCTGGGATCGTCGCCGACCGCAAGGCACACGCCGCCGCAGTTGGTCAGCCCGCACAGGCACTTCAGGCCGCACTGCCCGCCCGCGCACACCTCGCCCGGCGGGCACGCCTGGTGGCAGGCGCCGCAGTGCGCCGCGTTGGCCGCGATGTCGACGCACTTGCCGCAGCAGTGCGCAATGCCGCCAGGGCACCCAGGCTCGCACTTGCCTTGCCAGCAGACGTGCCCCGCGGGACAGACCTTGCCGCAACCGCCGCAGTTGGCCGAATCGCTCTGCGTGTCGACGCACTTCTTGCCGCACTTGGTGGTGCCGCCGGCGCAGCACAGGCCACATTTGCCCTGGGAGCAGATCTCCCCCGGCCCGCAGGCCTTGGCGCAGCCACCGCAGTGGTCGGGATCGTCGCCGACCGCAAGGCACTCGCTGCCGCAGTTCGTCAACCCGCACAAGCACGGGGAGCCGCACTGCCCTGCCGAGCAGATCTCACCCGGGGCGCAGGCCTTGCCGCAGCCGCCGCAGTGGCCGGGGTCGTTCGTGGTGTCGACGCACTTGCCGCCGCAGTCGGTCTTGCCCTCGACGCAGGCGCAGAGGCCGGTCGAGCAGATCTGGTCGGGCGCGCACGCGTTGCCGCAGCCGCCGCAGTGCAGTGGATCGCTGATGGGATCCACGCACCATGCGCCGCAACAGATCTGAGCATCGCCGCATGGCGCACAGGCACCTGCCCCGCCCGCGCCGCCGGTGCCGGCCTCGCCAGAGACGCCGCCAGCCTGGCCGCCGGTGCCGCCGGCCAAGGCGCCCGCGCCCGCCTGGCCAGGCGCGCCGCCCGAGCCGCCGCCGCCCACCTGGTCGATCGGGGCGTTGCCGCCGCACCCGAGCAAGGCCGCGCCGGCCACCGCAAGGTAGCGCGCGAGCGCGCGTCCGCGGTCCGGGGTTTGCCTGCGCTGGGTTCTTTTCGGCACGCTCGCCTCCTCGCAGATAGAACTCGGCCGCACGAGCCGGAGCGCTCGGGCCGCCGTACATCGGCGCAACAAGCAAGCGGCGGGCCAGGCGCGGGGGCCATCCGGCCCCGAGCTTCGCACAGCTTGCCGCGCGACTGTCACATGTGACGGCTACGCCTGTCACATGTGGTTGCCTCATGTGACAGGGAGCTGCGCCGGGCGACGGACGGGCGTCCGGCCGGCGCCGGAGCGGGTAGCGGGGCGTGCCCCGGACAGTGGGGCAGGCACTGCCCAAGGCGACAAGCGGATCGGACGGCCGCCCGCGCCGTGATATCCTGGTGAGCACGGAGGTCGCTCATGCTAGTTCGCTCTGCTCTGGTGCTAGGTGCGCTCGTCCTTCTGTCAGCTTGCGGCGGCACCACGATCGTCGACGCCGACGCCGGAGCAGGTGGCGCCGGCGGCGGATCGAGCTCCAGCGGCAGCTCGTCCGGCTCCTCGAGCTCGACCAGCTCATCGGGCTCCTCGAGCTCGGCCAGCTCCACCAGCTCGTCGAGCAGCTCGAGCGGCGGCTTCGGCGCCTGCGACGGGCCCGGGCAGTGCACCCTGGCCGCGCCCGGCTGCTGCGGGCCGCCTTGCGGCACGCCGAGCCTGCCGGATTTCGCGCCGATCAACCAGTCGCAGACGCAGGCATTCTTCAACGCGACCTGCCCGGATCCCGAACACACGCCCTGCCCTGGCTGCCCGAGCGGGCAGTATCCCGACCTGTTCGCGTACTGCGACGGCGGCCAGTGCCTGGGCGCCGACATGCGCGTCTCGCCGATGAACTCCTGCCAGGGCCCGCAGGACTGCCGCTTGCGCTGGGGCCTCGGGTGCTGTGAGTGCAACAGCGAGCAGTTGGGCCTGACGGCCATTCCCGTCGCCATCGAGCCGGAGCTCGCGGCCATGGTCTGCCAGCCGGGCCAGGGCTGCCCGGAGTGCATGCCCAGCTACCCGCCGGGCGCGTTTGCGTTCTGCCAGGGCGGACGCTGCGTGGCGGCCTGGGGCGAGGACGACAAGTGAAAGCCTCCCTCCTGCTGCGCCTTGCGGCTGGCGCGCTGCCCGTTGGCGGCATGGCCCTGGGCGCATGCACCATCATCAACGCCTTCGACGACCTGCCGCCCGGCACCTCGCGCCCCGGCGCGGGCGCCGGCGGCGCGGGCGGCGTCTCGACCGCCGGGGGCGGCGGCGGCGCGGGCGCCGGTGCGGCCGGCACCGGCGGCACGGCGGGCGCGGGCGCCGCTTCCGGGTGCATCACGGTGGCCGATTGCCCGGCCACGGGCACGGTCTGCGCCGAGCGCGTATGCGAGGCGGGCTCGTGCGGCTCCGAGGCGGCGGCCAAGGGAACGCCCTGTGCCGAGGAGGGCGGCAAGGTGTGCGACGGGCAAGGAAGCTGCGCCGCGTGCCTGTCCGAGAAGGACTGCCCGGCCGGCGGCGGCTGCGCGAAGGGCGTGTGCCAGGCGCCCGGCTGCGGGGACGAGCTGCCCAACGGCGAGGAGACCGACGTTGACTGCGGCGGCTCCCAGTGCCCGAAGTGCGCCGACGGCAAGAAGTGCAAGCTCCCGGCCGACTGCCAGAGCGGCGTGTGCACGGGCGGGATCTGCCAGGCGCCGAGCTGTGAGGACGAGGTCGCGAACGGCAAGGAGACGGACATCGACTGCGGCGGCGCCGAGTGCCCGAAGTGCGCCGACGGCAAGAAATGCAAGGGGGCGGACGACCGCCAGAGCGGCGTGTGTGCCGGCGGCCTTTGCGCTGCGCCGATCTGCTGGGACAACGTGCACAACGGCGAGGAGACGGACGTCGACTGCGGCGGCAGCGAGTGCCCCAAGTGCCCCGAGAGCAAGAAGTGCAAGCTCCCGTCCGACTGCCTGAGCGGCGTATGCCAGGGCGGCCTGTGCTCCGGGGCGGGCTGCGCGGACAAGGTGCAGAACGGCG
The DNA here is from genome assembly GCA_016209145.1 of Deltaproteobacteria bacterium. GTDB lineage: Bacteria > Myxococcota_A > Polyangia > Polyangiales > Polyangiaceae > JACQWT01. Next base: position 5,011 of record JACQWT010000258.1, read on the forward strand.
AGGAGACGGACATCGATTGCGGCGGCTCGCAGTGCCCGAAGTGCACCGATGGCAAGAAGTGCAAGCTCCCGGCCGACTGCGAGAGCGGCGTATGCACGGGCGGGATCTGCCAGAAGCCGGCCTGCAACGACCTCGTGCAAAACGGCGACGAGACCGACGTCGACTGCGGCGGCAGCCAGTGCCCGAAGTGCGCCGACGGCAAGAAGTGCAAGGTCGCGGGCGACTGCGCCAGCGCGCTGTGCACCGGCGGCACCTGCCAGCCCGGCGGCTGCGAGAACAAGCCGCCCGATCCGGTCACGGGCCAGCGCTGCCCCATCTTCTCGGCGTGCAGCAAGTACGCCGACTGCGGCGACGACAGCGTCCACGCGGGCAAGTGCTTGCAGTGGTACTGCTACCAGAACAAGTGCGATCTCAACGGCTGGTCGGACTGCTGGAAGACCAAGGGCGGCGGGTGCTCGGCCGACGTGGTCGTCGAGCAACGCTACGACCCGCCGGTCGACAAGAAGTTTCTGCCTCCCGACGGCGTGGACTTCCGGCAGGCGGCATCGGTAGCCTTCACCGTCAAGAACTACTCGGGCAAGACGCTGTACCTTGACGAGCTACCCCTTGAGCTCGAGGTCAAGGACGGCGGCTCGAAGTACGACGTGAGCGCCGTCAAGATGTACCAGGACTTCGGCGGCTCCGAGTACAACACCGGGGACTACTTCGTGTGCCTCCTGGGCGATCCCTTCTCGTTCCCGGCCAACGGCCTGCTCAAGGCGTGCAGCGGCAGCGCCACCAAGGTGAGCAACCTCGGGAGCAACAAGCTCGTGCTGCTCTTGGCCTTCGCCAAGGAGAAGACCTTCATCGCGAACCGCTCCTACCGGCTCAAGATCGCAACCACGGCCGGGTGGCGCTTCCGCGAGGGATCGACGCTCGGGCCCAACTTCGCCGGCACGATCTGCGGCCTGCCGCCCGGCGGCATGGTCGGCGCCTGGGTGACGGCGAAGGCGAAGAACTGAGCCCGAGCGCCGCGGCCTACGGCTTGAGCTTGGCCACGAACAGGTCGAAGGAGCCGGCGCTGTTCAGGCCGCCGCCGCCGAAATCGATGCTGCCCGAGTAGTAGCCCGCCAGGACCACGTTGCCCTGGCTGTCGGCGGCGAGCGCGGTCAGGTACTGCTCCGAGCCGTCGCCGAAGCGCTTGCTCCAGAGCGCGTTGCCGTCCTTGTCGAGCTTCGCCACCAAGGCGTCGTAGGAGCCGGCGCTCGTGAGCACCCCGGCGCCGAAGTCAACGCTGCCCTGGAAGAAGCCGCCGAGGAAGACGTTGCCGGCGGCATCGACGCACAGGGCCCGTCCGTTCTGAATGGACGCGTCGCCGAAGCGCTTGCTCCAGAGGTGCCCGCCGTTCTTGTCGAGCTTGGCCAGGTAGATATCGTCGCTGCCGGAGCTCGTGAGGTTGCCGCCGCCGAAGTTGATCGTGCCCTGCACGTCGCCCAAGGCGAGCACGTTCTCGGAGCCGTCGGTCGTCACGGTCCAGCCTGCCTGCGCGTTCCAGTCGCCGAAGCGCTTGCTCCACAGATGCGCGCCTTTGGCGTCGTACTTGGCAAGGTACACGTCGCTGCTGCCGGGGCTCGTCAGGTTGCCGCCGCCGAGGTCGATCGAGCTTAGGAAAGTGCCCGTCAAGATCGCGTTGCCCGAGAGGTCGGACGCCACGCCCCGACCCTGCTGCGTGGACCAGTCGCCGAAGCGCTTGCTCCACTGATGCCCGCCGTTCTTGTCCAAGCTGGCGACAAAGACGTCGATGCTGCCGTTGTTGCTCTGCAAGGCGCCACCGCCGAAGTCGATGGCGCCCGCGAAGTAGCCCGTCACCACGCAGCCGCCCTGGCCGTCGTTCGCGACCCCCGTGGCGTTCTGGCCGCTCGCGTCGCCGAAGCGTTTGCTCCAGAGGTGATTGCCGTCCTTGTCGAGCTTGGCCACGAACAGGTCGCCGCCGCCCACGCTCCAGAGAGAGCCACCGCCGAAGTCCACCGCGCTCTGGAAGTACCCGGCCAGGCAGACGCCCCCGCCGGCGTCCACGGCGACGGCGGTGGCGTACTGCGAGCTCCAATTGCCGAAGCGCTTGCTCCAGAGGTGCTTGCCGGTCTTGTCGTACTTGGCGATGAAGATGTCGAGGCTGCTGTTGTTGCTCGGCAAGGGGCCGCCGCCGAAGTCCACGCTGCCCTGGTAGTAGCCGGTGAGCAGCACGTTGTCGGCGGAATCGACCGCCACGGCCGTGGCGTAGTCCGTGCCCCAGGTGCCGAAGCTCCTGCTCCAGAGGTGGCCTCCCGGGATGCCGCACTTGCCCTTGGTGCAGGGATCGCCGCCAGCGCAGGCGTTGCCGCACGAGCCACAGTTCTTGGGATCGCTCGCCACATCGACGCAGGAGCTGCCGCACTTGGTGAGCCCGCCCTGGCAGATGAGCGCGCAGCTTCCGCCCGAGCAGATCTCGTCCTTGCCGCAGGCGATGTTGCACCCGCCGCAGTGGGAGAGGTTCGTCTTGGTATCGACGCAGCTCCCGCCGCAGTTGGTGGTTCCGCCGACACACTGCAGGGTGCAGCCGCCGTTCGCGCAGACCTGCTCGCTCGGGCAGGCATTGTTGCACCCGCCGCAGTGGGCGGGGTTCGTGTTCGTATCGACGCAGCCGCCGGCGCAGTTGGTGGTGCCGCCGACGCACTGGAGGGTGCAGCCGCCGTTCGCGCAGACCTGCTCGCTCGGGCAGGCGTTGTTGCACCCGCCGCAGTGGGCGGGGCTCGTCTTGGTATCGACGCAGATGCTGCCGCACTTGGTGGTGCCGCCGACGCACTGCAAGGCGCAGGCTCCGGCGGAGCACACCTGTCCCGGCGGGCACGAGTTGTTGCACGCGCCGCAGTGGGCGGGGCTCGTCTTGGTATCGACGCACCCGTTGCCGCACTTCGTGCTGCCGCCGGAGCACTGCAAGGCGCAGCTCGCGGCGGAGCACACCTGTCCCGGCGGGCACGAGTTGTTGCAGCCGCCGCAGTGGGCGGGGTCGGTCTGGGGATCGATGCACTGCGGGGTCGGTCTGGGGATCGATGCACTTGTTGCCGCACTTGACGGTGCCGCCGGTGCACACGAGGCCGCACTGGCCGGCCGAGCAGATCTCGCCTGCCCCGCAGGCGATCTCGCAGGCGCCGCAGTGCGCCGGATCGACCGCGGTGTCGTAGCAGGTGCCGTCGCAGTTCGTCGTGCCGCCGACGCACTCCAGGCCGCACTTGCCGGCCGAGCACACCTTGTCCTTGGAGCAAGCCTTGCCGCACGTGCCACAGTTGGCCGGATCGACGGTCGTGTCCACGCACTTGTTGCCGCACTTGGTGGTGCCGCCGGCGCACTGCACGGCGCAGTTGCCCACCGAGCAGACCTCGCCGGCGCCGCAGGCGTGGTCGCACGCGCCACAGTGGGCCGGGCTCGTCTGCGTGTCGACGCACGCGCTGCCGCACTTGGTGGTGCCGCCCACGCACGCCAGACCGCACTTGCCCGCGGAGCAGACCTGGTCCTTGGGGCAGTTCTGGCCGCAGCCGCCGCAGTTGGCCGGATCTACGTCGGTCTTGACGCACATGCTGCCGCACTTGGTGGTGCCGCCGGCGCACTCCAGGCCGCACTTGCCGGCCGAACAGACCTGCCCGGGCGGACAGGCACCGGCGCACTTGCCGCAGTTCTCAGGGTCGGTCTCCGTGTCGACGCAAAGGTCGCCGCAGCGGGTGGTGCCGCCGGCGCACTCCAGCCCGCACTTGCCGGTAGAGCAGACCTGACCCGGCGGGCACGCGGTGGCACAGGCGCCGCAGTTGCCGGGATCGACGGCCGTGTCGACGCACTCGCCACCGCACGCGGCCAGGCCGGCAGGGCAGCCGCCCGACCCGCCCCCTGTGCCCGCATCCGTGGCGTTCCCGGTTCCGCCGAAGACGGCCGCGTCGCCGGCCGAGCAGGCGACGCCAAGCGCAGGCGCGGCCGCGAGCAGGGCCAGGCCCAAGATCTTCGCTGTCCAGATTCGATTCATGCGGTCCTCCCGCGGCGGCGCGGGGCACGCAAAGCACGCCCGGCCACGGCCGCGCGCCCGCGGACGAGCCCGCGGGGGCAAGGGTGAAGGCGATCTGCCCGTAGAGTAGCCTGTCTCGCGCGCTCTTGGCCAGGGAGCAGCGTGCTAGGATGCGCCCGGGGCGCCCGCGGCGCCCGCGGCGCCCGCGGCGCCGGCCCGAGAAGCGATGCTCGACCGAGCGGTGCAGATCCTGAGCGACCTGGTCGATCCCCCCGGCTCCCAGGAGATCGAGGCGCGCGTGGAGCGAGTCTCGCGGGACGTCAACGCCTTCGGCTACGATAGGTGGGGCTTTTCGCCGGAGGCCGCCAAGAAGATCGTGCGGCTCGCGGCCTGGCTCTACCGCCGCTACTTCCGCGTGCAGGCGCACGGCATCAAGAACGTGCCGGCCGGCCGTGGCGTGCTCGTCGGCAACCACTCCTCGCAGCTCGCCTACGACGGGATGCTGGTGGCCACCGCCATGCTGATCGATGCCGATCCGCCGCGCGCGGTGCGCGCCATGATCGAGAAGTTCTTCCAGCACGTCCCCTTCGCCAACGTGCTGATGGCGCGCTCGGGGCAGTTGACGGGCCTGCCCGAAAACTGCCGGCGGCTCTTGGAGCAGGATGAGCTGATCATGATCTTCCCGGAGGGGGCACGCGGCAGCGGCAAGACGTACTGGCACCGCTACCAGCTCGAGCGCTTCGGCACGGGCTTCGTGCGCCTGGCGCTGCAGACGCGCTCGCCCATCGTCCCCTTCGGGTTCATCGGCGGCGAGGAGATCTGCCCGTCCTTCGGCAACCTGGCGCCGCTCGCGCGCCTGCTCGGCACGCCCTACGCGCCGCTCACGCCGCTCCTCTTGCCGCTCCCGCTTCCGGCCAAGTGCGCGATCTACTTCGGCGAGCCGCTGCGCTTTGCCGGCACGGGCGACGAGGAGGACCACGAGATCGAAGGGCACGTGGCCGAGGTCGAGGCGAGCGTGCGCCGCCTGGTGGAGCGCGGCCTGAGCGAGCGAAAGGGGATCTTCTTCGGATGAGAGCGCTCATCACCGGCGTGGCGGGGCCGCGCGGCCGCGCCCTAGCGGTCTACCTTCTGGCGCAGGGCCACGAGGTCGTCGGCGTGGACACCGAGCCCTGGCCGGACGCGCCCCCGGGCGTGGAGCTGCACGCGCTCGATCTGTGCAAGCGCGGCTTCGAGAACCTGGTGCGCGGGTGCGGCGCCCAGGCGCTCGTGCATCTCGCCATCCACGCCGGGCTGCGCCTGCCGCCGGCGTTGCGCCGCCAGCTCAACCTGGAGGGCTCCCAGCGGGTCTTCGACTTGGCCGCCCGACACGGCGTGCGCAAGCTCGTGGTGGCGAGCCACGCCACGATCTACGGCGCGCTGCCCGACGGCCCCTGCTTCGTGACCGAGCAGGCGCCGCCGGCGGTGGGGCGGGCATGGCCGGAGATGCAGGACGTGGTGGCCGCGGATCTGCTCGCCGGTACGGCCATGTGGCAGCACCCCCAGATGGAGATCGCCGTGCTGCGGCCGGTGCACACCCTCGGGCCGAGCTCGCGCGACGTGCTCGCCCTTGTTCTGCGGCGCCGCTTCGTGCCCGCCGTCCTGGGCTTCGATCCCATGATCCAGGTGGTGCACCAGGACGATCTGTGCCGCGCCTACGCGCTGGCGCTCGCGCCCGCAGTGCGCGGCGTCTACAACGTCGCGGGCCCGGGCGAGGTGCCGCTGTCGATCCTCATCCGCGCCTCCGGCGCGCGCCGCATCGCGCTGCCCGAGGCCGTGATCCAGCGCTTGCGCGGCCGCTTCGGCCTGCCCCACGTCGAGCCCGGCGCCATCGAGTTCTTGAAGCACCCGTGCCTCGTCGACGGCTCGCGCTTTGCCCGGGAGGCGGGCTACGCGCCGCAGCGCTCGCTGGTGGAGACGGTGAAGGCGGCAGGGGCGGCCCGGGAGAGCTGAGTGGCGCGTCCCGCCAGACCGGACGCGCCACTGAGGCAGGCGGCGCGACCGGAGCGTCAGCTCGCCGCTCGTGGCCTGGCCGCACTGCCGGGGCACACCGCCCGCACCTTGCAGCGCCCGCAACCCTTGGGGCGCAGCGCGAAGGAAGCGGCGTTCAAGGCCACGAACACGCCGAGCACGACCCAGTGCGCGGCCCCGACGGGCAGCAGCACGCCGATGACGACGCCGGCGATCAGCAACAGCGGCGGCGGAGCCATGTACATGGGCACCGCGAGCACGACGCCGATCCTGGGATTGCCCGAGTCCTGGGCGAACAGCAACGCCGCGAGCCGGCCCCAGCCGAGGTGGCAGGACTTGCCGTAGTAGTAGCAGCCGGAGCAGTTGTGCTTCTTGAGCAAGATCTGGAGCACGAGCACGCACAGCGCCCAGCCCATGGTCGCCACCGGCCACCCGCCCAACGCCACGGGCCAGAGCAGCCAACCACCGGCAACCCAGGTGGCCAGGAAGAGGAGGTTCTCGCCCAGGATCCACCAGGTTGAGAACGACTCCGCTCCGTCGCAGATGCCCGCTTTGTAGCGCGCGTACATCGGTCTGTGTCCTGAAGCGTGAGCTCCGGGCCTGATGGTAGGCGCTTCCGACCGTTCCAGCGACAGCTTCTTGCTTCTCCAGTATGCCGCCGCGACTGGTCGAGATGCTGCCCGCAGGCAGGTTCGGAAGGGGGCATCTACACGCAACCGCGCGGCGGACGACGAGATGGATCCGACCGGCGCGACCCCGCGCGTTCTCCAGGTCCGAGGTTGTCGTGGCCTGTTGTCCATATGCAGGTTTGATAGCAATATGAAGGTATAATTCTAACTTGTAGCTTTTCTTTCGCGGCCGTATGCTGGTGACGTCATGCGGTTCAACCACGAGGTGGACGCGGAGATCGGACGCACGCTGGTCGAGATCAAGTCGGGACTGGACGCGGTCCGCAACCTGCAACTCGGGATCCTCCAACTCGCCCTCGCCCTCGACGAGAGGAGTCGCGGCCAGCGCGCCCTACTGGTCGTGGCTGCGCCAACCATGTCGCAGGCCCGGCTTCAGGCGGAATGGCAGAGCACCGTCAAGGCGCTCAGGCGCGACCTGGCCGGCCGGTTGCACCTCGTTCTGTACGACGGCGGTCGCTTCCAGGGCCTGCCGGTCGGTCACGACGCAGCGTTTCTCTCGAAGCTCGATCGCCTTGTCCGGCACGAACTGGATCGCGGCGCAGCACGCCTGCCTCGCGGCGAAGTGTTCTACGAGATCCTCAAGCTCCTGGTTCACTCCTGGATGCTGAACAGCGGGCCCATGACGTCCGACGCTCTCGCCAAGGCTGCCGGCTGCAGCTACCCGACCGTCGCCGACGCCCTGCGCCGACTCGGGCGAGCGATCGCGCGCCGGTCGTACCGCCGGGTGGAACTGGCCTACTTCCCGAAGGACGAGTGGGCGGCCTTGGTCGCCGTATCCGATCGCGTCCGCTCCACGATGCGGTTCTCCGACCGTTCAGGGCAGCCGCGACCACCCGAATCGCTGCTGCGGAGGCTACGCAGCCTGGGACGTTCCGACATCGCCGTCGGCGGCGTCTTGGGGGCCCGGCACGACGCCCCCGAACTAGACATCGTCGGACTGCCTCGTCTCGACCTCACCGTCCACAGCCGCGAATCGCGCGCGGACCTGTCGTTCGTGGAGAGGCTCGATCCGGCGCTGCGGCCGGCCGAGAACCGGGATGAGCCGGTCGCCCTGGCTGTCCACTTCGTCCAGCGGCCCGAGCCGCTGTTCTCCCAGGCACCCGACAAGACGCTGTGGGCCGATCCCGTGGAGTGCCTGCTGGACCTGCACGAAGCGCGGCTGGAACCCCAGGCGCTCGAGTTCCTCCGGCACTTCGAGGACCGGAGGAAGGCGACGACATGAGCGACGTGGACCCGCGTGTCGTTCTCGCGCGTGTCGCGACGGCCGTCCCTGCGGCCGTGCGCGAGCGAATGGCGATCGTCGGCAGTTTGGCCGCCGGCTTCCAGTTGCTGGCCAGGGACAGAACGCTCACCGTCCGCACGAAGGACATCGACTGCGCGCTCTTCCCGCGCGTCGCCGCCGTGGACGCCGGCAAGAACGTTGCGGAACAGTTACTCGCACAGGGCTGGCGGCATCGCCCGGATCCTGAGCACCGCGATCCCGGCAGCTCAGCCACGCCGACCGAAGCACTACCGGTGGTGAGGCTCCATCCGCCGGACTCCGCGGACTGGTTCGTCGAGTTGCTGACCGTCCCTGCCTCCGAGAAGGAGACCGGGAGGCGATGGGAACGGCTGGAGCTCAGCGGGGGCCACTACGCGCTGCCGAGCTTCGAGTTCCTGTCGATCGCGGTCTTCCTCCCGACCAAGACCGAGTTTGGCATCCACTGCGCGCGCCCGGAAATGATGGCCCTGGCGCTGCTGCTCGAGCACCCGACCATCAAGCCCGAGACGATGGGTGGCCTGATCGAGAGCCGCAGGATCAAGCGCAGCAACAAGGACCTCGGCCGCGTCCTGGCAATCGCGAGGCTCAGTTCCGAGGAGGCGATCCTGTCCTGGCCGTCGGCCTGGGAGAGGGGGCTGCAGAGCTGCTTCCCGAGCCGCTGGCGGAGGCTGGCCCGCTCGGTCGGATCGGGCTTGCGGCGGCTGCTTGAGAGCCGGCCGGATCTCGAAGAAGCACATCACACCTGCGTCTACGGCCTCCTGAGAAGTCGGCCGGCCACGGTCGAGGAACTGGAGATCGCGGGAAGGCGCGTCCTGCAAGACGCCGTCGAGCCGGTCGAACGCTTGGGACGGAAGTAGCCCCTCCCTTTGGCTCGACTTCCGGCCGTCGACGTCGTGAGAAGGCCGGACCCACGCGGCGGCGCGGACCCGCACGCATGGTCCTTCGTGCAGCGCCGCAGGGCAGGCAAGTTCGTGTCGCACGCAGCCGCGGCTCGCAGGCTCGGCGTCAAGTGGCAGGGCGGCGACGGGCGGCTCGGTTGTGTCCTCGATCCGTTCACGGAGGTCCGGAGGCCCGAAGCCATCCGCGCCTACGACGGCGGCGCCACCACCACGCGGATGGCCTTCTCGCCCGGGTCGATGCTGGCGCCCGTGCCGCCATCGGCACGGCCGCACTTGGCGAAGAAAACGCGCACTGGCCCGCTCGGCTCCAGATCGACCACGCAGCTCGGCTCCTCCCACAGGCCGGGGAGCATGCGGGCCTGGGCCGCGGGGTAGGCGCGCCGCAGCTCCGCGTAGCTGCTGCCGACGCCGATCCCTTTCGCCGTGCAGGGCTCGGGAGAAGCAATCACGACCATCGCGACCGTCAGCTTGCCGCTGCGCGCGAGCATGATGGCCCGCTTCGCAACGTGCGCGGGCGGCGGCAGCTCGAGGTGGGTCTTGCCCCAGGCGTGAAACGGCCCGCCCAGCACGGCCACGAAGACGGGGGGCGCCTCGAAGCCGAAGCCCTCGAGCGGCTGGGCGTCGGCGTAGAAGCGGGCCGTGTAGCGCTTGTCGGGCTCCTCTTTCAGCAGGTCGGCCGGGATGGGCATGCCCAGGCGAAAGGGGCCGATGCCGTCCTCTCCGATCAGCATTCCTGCTGCTGGCGTACGGGCCAGGGCGGGCTCGGTAGCCGGCGCCGTCACCATCGGCGTTGCGTTCGCCGTCGGCGGCGGCGCGGGCGACACAACCAGTGCCGCCGGCTCGGCCGCCGCCGGGCTGGATGCAGGCGGCGGCCCTGGCGGCCCACCGCCCGCGGCGCAGGCGACCAGGCATAGGCCGAGGGCTGCCGCCCCGGCCGCTGCGGCGCCTCGCGAGCTCGTGCGCACGGCCCGCCCTACGGCGCGCGCTTCGGGCTCGGGCCAGCGCCCGGACGGCCCTCGGGCGGCGGCGGGACGCCCTTGCCGTACGGCTGCGGCAGCTTCGCCTCCGGCTTGGGATAGAGCTGCTCGGCGTGCGCTCCGAACGCGCCGCCCGGATCGCGCATGTCCACCACGACCTTGACGGGCGCGGCGAGCCCCTCGACAAGCTCCATCTTGAACGAGCGCGCGGTCACGCCCTCGGGCAGAGCCGCCAGTTCCTCGCGCTCTTTGCCCTCGGTGAGCTTCACGCCCTTGGGCAGGACGATCTCGATCGTCACGGGCGCCTTCATGGCGCGAGGCGCGCTGAGCCTGGCCTCGATCGCGAGCTCGCCCTTGTCCGGCGGCTTCTCCGGCCCGCGCAGGCTAAGGACGAAGGGCGCCGCCATGTCCTCGGCGGGCAAGGCCGGCCGGGCGGCCGGACCCTGGGGCGACTGGGCCGGCTCGGAGCGCGGCGAGGCCGGCCCGTCGCTGGCGTTGCAGGCGCTCAGCGCGCCAGCCGCGAATGCCGTGAGCACGATTCTCTGGAACAGGCTACGCATGGCTCTTTCCTTCTCGCTGGGCCCGGCCCTTCAGGGACAGATCTCCTGGTTGTCGTAGGGGTAGTCGGCCGCCTCGGTCACGGCCTTGATCTGCTCGGCGCTGGCCTTCTTCTCGCACTTCATCGCATCGAGGTAGTCGATGAAGTCGACCGTGTGGTAGCCGCGGTTCAAGTTGCCCAGCAGCCGCTGGGATCGCAGCGTCTCGTACAGGGCGCCCCAGCCCAGCCCTTGCGGGGTGGCCGCCTTGGTGCTGGCCCAGAACGAGAACATCATGCCGGCGATGACGTTCTCGTTGACGTCCTGATCGATCGGGCCGTTGGGGTCGGGCTTGCCGAGCGGCCCGCCGCTGTAGCTGTACTTGCTCAGATCGATCCAGAACGTCGTGCCGTGCTTCTTCGTAAAATAGATGGGATCGGGGTCGTCCGGCCCCTTCGAGATCAGCGACTGGCCGCAGTAGGTGGCCCAGCCCTCGCTGTACGCGAGCCCCGGGATCGACGGCGCGTCAACGTAGTGCGGGCCACCCTCGCCCGGCGACTTGGTGTAGCTCGCCATCACCCAGTGGCCGAGCTCGTGCGTTATCACGCTCTTGGCCCAGTGCGTCGGGCTCTCCTCCGAGCCGCTGATGTTCAGGGTGGTCTCGTAGTGGTCCTTGGCGTCCTTCTCCTTGTCGTAGAGCACGTTGGCGCCGCCGCCGATGGGCGGCACGAAGCAGTTGCCGCACGTGAACTCCGTCGGCGGGCCCCAGAACACGGCCACGGTAAGCGGGGCCACGCTAGGGATGAGCTCGGCCAGCTTGAAGATGCCGTAGTCCAGCCACTGGTAGATGTTGGCCGCGCCCGCGTTGTCCTTGACCGGGATGAGCTGCTCTCCCGTGTCCTCGACGTCGCACTCGCCCGGTTTGTCGCATACCGGCCCGAAGCCCCAGCTCCAGTACTCGTCCGAGTACTGCTCCAGCGGATCGTCGCTCTTGGCCTTGGCAATGGCCATGCGCGGCACGCCGTTGTCGTCGAACAGCATCGGCCAGAAGTAGTAGAAGGTCTTGTCCGTCGGCTTGTGCTTGAGCTCGATGTCCCAGTCGCCAGGGCTCTCGAAGCTCGTGAGACCCATGCCCAAGAGCTCGCCATCGTCGTAGACGGTAACGAAGAAGTCCACCGCCCCCTCCTGGTGGGGCGTGGGGTCGAAGTCGTCGAGCTTCTTGTTGGGCAAGAGGTACTCGTAGTCGAGGTGTCCGCGCAGCTTGATGCCGCTCGACGCCTCGCCCAGGGTGCACATCGCGCCCTGACCGGGCTGGGCCAGGCACTTCTGGTTGCCGCACGAAGTGTCCACCCACTTGGCGTTCACGCAGTTCTGCAGCGTGCCCTCGTCCTTGCACCGGCTGCTCTGCTCGTAGCACTCGCCCACCAGCACGCAGCCCATGCCGTCGCCGACGGGCCCGCACTTCTCGCCCGGCTGGCACTCGACCTCGATGATCTTCGGCTCCTCACCGGGCTCGGAGGGCACGAAGCAACTGCGGATCTTGTTCTCGCCCACGCACTCGCCGGTGGTGGGCACCTTGCCGCAGGGCCCGCTTGGGCTGGCGCCCTGCCCGCCGGCGCCTCCGGCGCCCTTGTTGGTTTCCTCGACCTCGATGATGCAGCCCGTTGCCAGGGCGGCGGCACCTGCGACCAGAAGGGAAAGAGAGCGGCGCATGATTCCTCCGGAAGTTGTCGGCAAGGTCAGGCCGAGAGCTGGCCCGGCCGGCCAGACCAGCATGCGGCCCGGCCCAGGCCGGCGTCAACGGGGGAGATCTGTCCGAGCACGGTTGTGACGCCGGACGCCAGGAGGTCGCGGCACGCCAGATTCCGATACGAACCTCGGCCCCTCGGTGCTACTGTCACCCTCCGGATGCGGGCCCGTTTGGCTGGACGAACCGACGTTGGCTTGGTGCGCGAGCGCAACGAGGACGGCTTCATCGTAGTCCCCGAGCATCGTTTTGCGGCCGTGGCCGACGGCATGGGCGGGCACATGTCCGGCGACGTGGCAAGCGCCCTGGCGATCGATGCGCTCCGGGAGTTCTACCAGAAGACCGTGGGGCCCGACCGTACGTGGCCCTTCCCCTATGACGCCTCTGTCTCCGAAGAGGAGAACTGCCTGGTCGTGGGCGTGCGCCTGGCCAACCACCAGGTCTTCGACCGCGCGCGGAGCTGCGCGCTCGACGCGGGAATGGGCACGACCATCGTCGCCGTCATGTTCACCAGGGACGCCCGCCGCGTCGTCGTGGGCCACGTCGGCGACAGCCGCTGCTACCGCATTCGCGACGGCGCCATCGCGCAGCTCACGAGCGACCACTCGCTGGTGAGCGAGGTGACGGAGATCGCGCCCTGGCTGAGCGCGGAGGAGCTGCAGAGCCTGCCCACCAACGTCATCACCCGCGCCCTGGGCATGGCGCCGGAGGTGGCCATGGACCGGCGCACGCTCGACACGGAGCTCGGCGACAAGTACCTGCTCTGCTCCGACGGCCTGAGCGGGATGGTCTCGGACGAGCAGATCCTCGAGATCGCCGGCGCGGACACCCCGATCGAGAGCATCTGCGCCCGGCTCGTCGAACGCGCCAACGAGGCCGGCGGCACCGACAACACCACGGTCGTGCTGGCGGTCGTGGAGGCTACCCCCGACGAGGAGGGGCCGACCGTCACAGGATGAACTGGTCGTCGATCTCCAGCACTTGCAGGCTCACGCCCTTCAAGCGCGCGCACTCCTTCTCCACGGCGGCCTGGAAGGGCGGCTTGATGTGGAAGAGCAGCGTGGGCAGATCCTTGGGCCGGCCGTACTTCTGCAAGTCCGCGAGCATGCTGCGCGGAGTGTGGTGCCCGCTCGCGACGGCGACCTTCTGCTCGCGGTTGGGGAAGCTCACTTCCATGATCAGGGCCTTGAGGTTCGGCTGCTCGGCGAGAACCTCCCAAAGCCGCTGCGTGGGCCCGGTGTCGCCGCTGAAGCCGATGGCGCCGGCGCCGTCGTCGATCACGAAGCCGACGGCGTCGATGGTGTGGTGGACGGGCACGGCGCGAATCCGATAGCCGAGCAGGTCCACGGGCCGGTCCACCGGGATCTCCTGGTAGCGCACGGTCGGGCCGTGCGACGTGGGGATCGTGGAGAAATCGGGCCAGAGCACGTCGTTGAAGAAGTGGCGGCGAAGGTGGCGGATGGTCTTGGCCGTGGCAGCGACCGTGAGCGGGGCGCAGTCTAGTTGGCAGCGGTTGTCGGCGATCGTGGCGAGATCGCGGACGTGGTCGAGGTGCGCATGGCTCACGAGCACGGCCTCCAGTCGGGCCTGGTCTGCGAGCCCGAGGCCGCTCGTCAGCGCGCCGGCGTCGATGGCGAGACGCTCGTCGAGCAGGAAAGCGGTGGTGCGATGCTTCGGCGACTCCCCGCCGTGGCATCCGAGAACCCTGAGATCCATCCTGCCTCCTGGGACGGCCCGGCGCCCCTACCGCTCATACAACTTCGCGACGGCAGCGTCGAGGTTGCGAGCTAGCTCCCGGACGAGACGCACCGCGATCTCCGGGTCGCCCGCCACCATGGCCTCGAGCTCGGCCGCCTCGACGAGCAGGCAGCGCGTGGGCTCGACGGCCACGGCCGTGACCGGCTGCGGCCGGCCCACGAGCACGCCGATCTCGCCCACGATCTCGCCCGCCGCGCGCTCCGCCAGGATCTGCTCGCGGCCTGCCAGCTTCCGCGTCAGGCGCACGCGCCCGCTCTGGATGACGAGCAGGCCACTACCCGGATCGCCCTCGGCGAACAGGATCTCTCCGGGCGCGAGCTCCCGGAAGCGCCGGGCACCCGGAGCACCCGGCGGCGCGCTCGTGGCCTTCGCTTGCGGCACCGACCCCAGCCTAGCCCCGGGGCCGAAGCCGCGTCAAAACGGAAGCGGGCGGACGAGACGGGTCACATGTCGTCGAAGTCGTCCATGCCGCCGCCCATGCCGCCCATGCCGCCCATGCCGCCCATGCCGCCCATGCCGCCCATGCCGCCGCCGCCCATGCCGCCGCGCCCCGCGGACTTCTCCTTCTTGGGCTTCTGGACGACGAGCGCCTCGGTGGTGAGCAGCAGGCCGGCTACGCTGGCGGCGTGCTCGAGGGCACTGCGGACGACCTTGGTGGGATCGATGACGCCCGCCTCGACGAGATCCTCGTACTTGCCTATCTCGGCGTTGTAGCCGAAGCGGCCCGAGCCCTCGCGCAAGCGCTGGACCACGATCGTTCCCTCGACGCCCGCGTTCTCCGCGATCTGGCGCGCCGGCTCCTCGATGGCGCGCCGGACGATGTCCACGCCGCGGCCGCGGTCGTCGTCGAAGCGTAGCCTGTCGAGAGCGGGAGCCGCGCGCAGCAGCGCCACACCGCCGCCCGGCACGAAGCCCTCCTCGACGGCCGCGCGCGTGGCGTTCATGGCGTCCTCGACGCGCGCCTTCTTCTCCTTCATCTCCGTCTCGGTGGCCGCGCCCACGCGGATCACGGCCACGCCGCCGGCCAGCTTGGCCAGCCGCTCCTGGAGCTTCTCCCGGTCGTAGTCGCTGGTCGTCTCGTCGATCTGGCGGCGAATGCTCTCGATCCGGCCGCGGATGGCCTTCTCATCGCCGCCGCCGTCCACGATGGTGGTGTTGTCCTTGTCGATCTCGACGCGCTTGGCCGTGCCAAGATCGCTGATGGTGGCCGTCTCGAGCTTGCGGCCGAGATCCTCCATGAACGGGGTGGCGCCCGTCAACGTGGCGATGTCCTTCAACATCTCCTTGCGCCGGTCCCCGAAGCCGGGGGCCTTGACCGCGCAGACCTTGATCGTGCCGCGCAACCGGTTGACGACGAGCGTGGCCAGGGCCTCACCTTCCAGCTCCTCGGCGATGACCAGCAGCTCGCGGCCGCTTCCGGCCACGGCCTCGAGCAAGGGGATGATGTCCCGCATCGCCGACAGCTTCTTCTCGTAGACGAGGATGAGCGGCTCCGTGAGCTCGGCCACCATCTTGTCGGGCTTGGTCACGAAGTAGGGGGAGATGTAGCCGCGGTCGAACTGCATCCCGTCCACGGTTTCGAGCTCGGTCTCGATCGACTTGTTCTCCTCGACCGTGATCACGCCCTCCTTGCCGACCTTCTCCATGGCGTCGGCAATGATCTCCCCCACCGTGGCGTCGCCGTTGGCGCTGATGGTCGCCACCTGGGAGATCTGCTTGCGATCCTTGGTCGGCGTCGAGACGCGGCGCAGCTCGGCCGTGAGCGCGGCGACGGCGGCGTCGATGCCCCGCTTGATCTGCATGGGCCCGTGGCCGGCCTCGACCAGGCGCAAGCCCTCGCGGTAGATGGCCTGGGCCAGGACGGTGGCCGTGGTCGTGCCGTCGCCGGCCTCGTCACTGGTCTTCGACGCCACCTCCCGCACCATCTGCGTGCCCAGGTTCTCCATGCGCGCCTTGAGCTCGATCTCCTTGGCCACCGTCACCCCGTCCTTGGTGATCGTGGGCGAGCCCCAGCTCTTGTCGATGAGCACGTTGCGTCCCCGCGGCCCCAGCGTCACCTTCACGGCGTCGGCGAGCGCGTTGACCCCGTTGAGGATCGCGCCGCGGGCCTTCGGGCCGTATGCAATCTCCTTTGCGGGCATGATCGAAATCCTTCCTTCGGTTTGCTGTTCCGGCTCGGCTCCGGCCGCTTGCGGCGTGCGCGCCCGGCGGGCCCCGGGGGACCCGGCGCTCCGTGGCACCCGCGGCCCTCGGGACCTAGGACATGATGGCCATCACGTCCTCTTCGCGGACGATGACGTGCTCCTCGCCCTCGATCTTGACCTCGGTACCGGTGTACTTGCCCACCAGCACGACGTCACCGACCTTGACGTCGACGGGACGCTGCTTGCCGTCCTTCAAGACTCGGCCCGGGCCCACGGCCACGACCTTGCCCTGGAGCGGCTTCTCCTTGGCGGTGTCCGGAATGATGATCCCGCCGCGAGTCTTGCTGTCCCCCTCCAGACGCTTGACCACGATTCGGTCTTGCAACGGCCTGATCTTCATCGCGCATCTCCTTGCTTGGTGGCGGCGGCGCGCGCCGCCCACCCGCTTCGTGCCGGAGCGTGCCGGGCACGCCGGCGCGCAACGTAATCCCCTCTTGCGCCACGTCAACCCCCCCAAGCCCATAGCCGTTGGCTGTTGGCCGTTGAGCTGTCAGCCTCGGAGCCGAGATCTGGCCGCCAGGCCGCCTCGTGTGCAAGAAGGGGGCTCCGCCATGCCTGCCTGCAAGTACTCGGGACCAAGGGCCGCGATTCTCGCTGCCGTCCTCGGGGCCTGCCGGCCGAGCGGCGAGGCGGGGGGCTCGGCCGGCGGACCGGCACGCGTCGGGGCCAGCAGTCCGAGCCTGGCGGCGAGCGCGGCCGCGCCCGCGGACGACTCGGCGCAAGACGCGGCCGCCGACGTGCTGATGTATGCGCCCGAGGTGCCGGTCGTCGATCTCGACGGCGTAGCGCATCTGCCGCCGCCCATCCCGGAGGGCCGGCCCCTCATCGCCGCGCTCTCGTGGCTTGTGCCGATCCAGGCCGCGCCCCGGCCGGGCGCACCAAAGCTGGGCGCGTTGCGCGCCGGTGCGGTGGTAGAGCGCAGTGCCGAGCCCGCCGGCAGCGACGGCTGCCCGGGCGGATGGTACGCTGTCGAGCCTACGGGCTACGTGTGCGCGGGCCAGGATGCGACGCTGGATCTCGGCCACCCCGTGGTGCGTGCGGCCTCGCGGCGGCCCGACTTCGCCCAGAGGCTCCCGTACATGTACGGCACCTGCACCCGCGGCGGGCCGATCTACGGGCGCATCCCCACCAAGGCCGACCTCGCCAAGCACGAGCCCAACCTCGCGCCGCACCTGCGCCGGTGGCGCGAGGACGAGGAGAGCGGGGCCGGCTACGGGCTCGATGTCTGGCTACGCTACACCGACCACCCGGCGCCCGGCGCCATCGAGGCCATGGAGCAGGGCGTCACCGACCCGGACATCCCGTGGTTCTTGCAGGACGGCGCGGTGGTGCCCAACGTCTCGGGGCTTGCCGGCGGCGTGGGCGCCGTCAAGATCGGTCAGATCGATCACCGCGTGGGCCGGTCGTTCACGCACTCGTTTCTCTACGAGGGACGCCGCTACAACGTCACGCCGGATCTCGTGGTCATTCCCGCCGACCGGCTCCGGCCGATTCGCGGGTCATCCTTCCACGGGTGGCCGCTGGGCAAGGAGCTGAGCTTCCCCTTCGCCCTCGTGCGGCGTCCCGGCGCGCGCAAGTGGATGTGGAGCGGCCGCGCCAAGGCGATGGTCGACGCCGGCGAGCTCGCCTGGCGCTCGGCCGTGCCCCTGACCGGGAAGCAGCGCTTCTCCGACGGCGTCCTGCACTTCGAGGCGAAGGACGGCTTCTGGGTGGACGACCGGCACGCGGGCCGGGTCGATCCGGCGCGCCGCTGGCCCAAGTGGGCCAAGAACGGCGAGCGCTGGATCGACATCAACCTGACCAAGCAGGTGCTGGTGGCCCACGAGGGCATGACCGCGGTGTACGCCACGCTCGTGTCCACCGGCGAGGCCGGCCTGGCCGACCACGAGACCACCACCGCCACGATCAAGGGGATCTTCCGGATCGACACCAAGTGGGTCACGACCACCATGGACTCGGACGTCGTGGGCGAGGAGTTCGAGCTGCGCGACGTGCCGTACGTGCAGTACTTCCGCGAGGGCTACGCCATCCACGGCGCGTACTGGCACGACCGCTTGGGCCAGCCCAAGAGCCACGGCTGCGTGAATCTCTCGCCCGAGGACGCGCGGCGGCTGTTCTGGTGGACCAAGCCCGAGCTGCCGCCGCGCTGGCACAGCGCCAGCAAGGCGCTGACCGGGACGGTGGTGTTCGTCCATCCCTGAAGGCCCGACCCCTCACTCCGACGCGGGCGAGCCTAGGAGTCTGTCGGAGAAAAAACTAAGTGCGCGGAATTGTTCGGTTCCAGCGTCAGAGTAAAGTGAGCGATTTCGATAACTTGGACCATTTCGAGCACGCTTTCTCCGACACACTCCTAGTAGATCAGGGACGCGGAGGCGCTGGGAGGCTCGCGCGGCGTACCCGGCGGCGGCAAGCGCCGCGGGGGAATGCGCACGGGAGCTGTCCGGATCTCGGCCTGGCCGCGCTGCGGGATGCGATAGATCCGCTTGGCATAGATCCGGTTCGAGCGCAGCCCGTTCGCCTCCTGAATGGCCTTGACGGTCGTCTCGTAGCGGTTGGCGAGCGAGCCCAACGTGTCGCCGCTCTTGGCCTTGTGCAACGCGTAGCGCACCGGCGCGGCGATCTTGCCCTGCTCGACCAGCAACGGATAGGCGCGCCGGCCCAGCTCCTGCGCCACCGGGCTGAAGAAGCGCACGTGGATGTGCGTGTCGTGCCCCGGGGCGTGGCGGATGATCGGCGCTCCCGCGTGTGACTGGTACTGGAAGACGTCGTCGAGCCAGGCCGGATCCTCGCCAATCTGGAAGGCGTACTCCTTCAGGAGCTTCTGCACCGAGGTGTTCATGAAGACGTACTGGACGTCGGTCTCGGTCAGCACGGCGCGCACGAACGCCCAGGAGCGCGGCCGGTCGAGGCCATCCTCGGTGGCGCGGCGATACCAGCGCCGCGGGCTGCCGCGCAGGTAGTAGCTCACGTCCACGTCGCGGCCCGACTGGTGGCTCTTGTGCGGCGAGAGGTGGCCTCCGCGCCGAGCGCTCAGGTGCCCGATCTGCATCTTCGGCGTGCCGGGGAACCGGCTCTGCACCGCGTCGATGCAGCGCGTGAGGTACTCGATCGTCTCTTGCGTGCCCCAGGAGTTGGCCGGATCGACGAGCTCGTGGCCCCTGCCGGCCCGAAGCTGCACGCCGTTCACGAGGGCGCCCGAGCTCGGCTCGCCCACCGACATGGGACCGAGCGAGCTCGGATCCTCGCGCACCCGATGCGCGAGCTCGGCGTCGCTCACGTCGCCCGGCAAGGGACGCAGGGCCGCCGGCGGCACCGGCGCAGCGGCCGGCGGCGCGCC
>JACQWT010000259.1 GCA_016209145.1 Deltaproteobacteria bacterium
CCGGGCCGCAGCGTACTCCTGTACGTGAGGACCCGGGCCGAGGACGTAAGCCGCGATCGCGGCCGACTCGGCGAGCCGTCGTTGCCAGCGCCGCAATGCGTGAACGCATACCACGCCGCTAGCCCTCGTCCTCGGCATAGTTCTGGGAGCGCTCGCTCGCGAGGTTTCCCAGCTCGCGGCGCAGCACCTCGGCCATGCCCCGTTGGATCTGCGCGGCGGCAGTGGTCTTCATGATCCGGTCGCGCGGCGTATTGCCGGCCACGCGGCCCAGGGCCCGCCACAAGCGCAGGGTGCGCCGCAGGATCTGTCGCCACGAGAAGCCCTCGTCGATGCTGCGCGCGAGAGCCTCGATCACCGGCTGCTTCTCAAGGCGAGGGTTGGGGTAGTTGGTCAGGCTGTTGCGGTTGTCGAGCACGCCCTCGCGCTCCAGCCGCTCGTACAGGCGCGTGCCGGGCAAGGCGTTGACCGGCGAGAGGACGGGCATCACGCCCATCTTTTGGCACAGCTCCGCCGTCCGGTGGAACGTCTCGATGTCGTCCTCCTCGTAGCCGAGCACGAACCAGCCGGAGACGAGGATCCCTGCCTCCTGTATGAAGCGAACGCGCTCCTCCATGCGCGCGACGGCCTCGGCCGGATCGCGCGCGCCGCTCTTGCCCAGCGCGCCCGTGCGCCGCAAGACGGCCGGATTGATGCTCTCCATGCCGACGGCGGCGTAGAGCAGCCCGGCCTGCGCAGCACGGAGGATGACCTCGCGGCCCTGCTCGGTGGCGGCCGCATCGAGGTTGGCCTGGCCATGCCAGGGGTTTCGCTGCGGAAGCCGCGCAATCGCGTCGTAGAGCTTCAGGTAGTAGTCGAAAGTGTCCGGCCGGCCGAAGACGGTGTCGTCGAGCAGGTAGTAGAAGCCATCAAGGCCGCTAATCTCCTCGACCACGGCGGCGACAGGTCGCAGGCGCGTCGTCGTGCCAAAAAGGGCGGGTACCGAGCAGAAGTCGCAACCCACGTGGCAGCCGCGCGCGGCAAAGACGGTGTCGAACTGGTACTTGCGCCCGTACAGGTCGCGCCTGGGCACGGGCACGCGTGCGAGGTCCGGCAGCTCGCTCAGTTGGTGCAGCGTCCCGCCCCGCGGATCGAAGGGCGCGGGCGAGCAGACGTAGTAGTCCTTGAGCTCCCGCTGCGCGAAGTCCCGCAGCAGCACGGGCCAGAGCGGCTCGCCCTCGCCCACGACCACGGCGTCGGCGTGCCGCTTGGCGCGGTAGGGCCGGACGCTTGCCTGCGGGCCGCCGATGACCACGGGAACGCCGCGGGCGCGAAAGCCGTCCGCGACCGCGTAGGCTTCGGCCTCGGCCGTCATGCGCATGCTGATCCCCACGAGATCCACCGCCGCCTCGAAGTCGATCGGGTCGGAGCGCAGCATGTCGACGAAGCGATAGTCGTGCTCCGGTGCCGCGCCTGCGAGCAGCGGCAACGAGAGCGGCATGAAGGGCTCCAGATCGCGCAAGGCGTCGTGGGGGGCAGCGGCGAGGATGAGAGCGATCTTCATGAGCCGGCTCGATCGGGCACGGGGCAGTCGCGCAGCACCCGCAGCGCGTTGCCGCGCAGGATCTTGCCCACGGCGCGCTCGCCCAAGCCAGAGCCGAGCAGCGCCTCGGTGAGCCGCGGCAGGCGCGAGGCGTCGCACAGCTCGGGCGTGGGCACGATGAAGCCGTCCCAGTCCGAGCCCAACGCGGGCGCCTCTTCCCCACACACGTCCACGATGTGCCGCAAGTGGGCGACGACGCGATCTATGCCCGGCCCGCCGAGGAAGGCAGGGCAGAACATGATGCCGATGCAGCCACCGCGGTCGGCCACGGCCCGGAGCTGAACCGCGTCGATGTTGCGCCAGTGCTCGTGCGCGCCCAACACGCCGGTGTGCGAGACGATTGGCGGCCGCGTCGCAAGCCGGCAGGCATCCAGGAAGCCGGCCCGGTTGACATGGGCGAGATCGACGATCACTCCGCGTTGCTCGCAACGGGCGACGAGCTCGGCGCCGAAGGGCGTGAGCCCGGCGTCGTCGCGACGCCCCACGCCCTTGGCGGGGTAGCATGCCTCGTTGGCGCTGAAGTGGGCGAGGCCGAGGTAGCGCACGCCGCGCCGGGCGAAGTGCTCCAGCCGGTCGAGATCGCCCCCCAGGGCGTGCGCACCTTCGATACCGAGCAGGCCGGCCACGGCTCCCGAGCGGTTGGCCGCCTCGACCTCCGCGGCCGCATGGGCCAGCACGAGCTCGCCCGGCCGCGCCGCGGCAGCCGCCTCGAGCGCGTCGATCTGCTCGTCCACCGCGCGGGCCGCGCGCGCGGCTCCCCGGAGCGGGAGTGAGACGAGCCCGAAGAACACCGCGCCCACTCCCCCTTCGCGCAGGCGCGGCAGATCAACGTGCCCACCCAGGGCGGCGCGCGGCAGTGGCGGCCGGTGCCGCGCGAGAAGGTCGTAGCCCAGCCAGCGCGCCCACATCAGGGTATCGGCGTGCAGATCGACGGCCGGATGAGCCTCGTGCAGGGCTCGCGCTTGGCTGGGCAGGCTCACGGCAGGCTACCGCTAGCAGGCCGCGGCAATGCGCGCGGTCTCGCGATCCAGCACACCGCGCCCGAGCAGCCGGCGCAGCAGGGCGTGGCGCCGGGCGAGCTCGTCCTCAATCGGGGTGCCGCCATGTGCCGTGGGACCGCTCGGCATCGGCGGGATCCCCTCGGGATCGCAGACGTCGCCCACCCCGTCCTCATCGTAGTCGCCGCTCGGCTCCGAGTGGGTCAGCGGGCAGTTGTCCGTCTGGCCGCTGCCGCACTGGCCGTAGTCCGAGATCCCGTCCCCGTCGGAGTCGAGGCACGGATCACCGCAAGGAGAAAGGGGGTTGTACTGCTCGGGACAAAGGTCGCAGGCGTTACCGATGCCGTCCTCATCCGAGTCCGCCTGGTCGGGATTGCTGACGTACGGGCAGTTGTCCTGGTCCGGCCCCGTCCCCGGGAAGACGCTGACTCCAGGAATGCCGTCGCCATCGGGATCGTCGCAGCACGCCGCTCCGCACGGGTCCTCATCGTTGGGCTTGTCGCACAGGTCGCAGACGTCGCCGACGCCGTCGCCATCCGCGTCGGGCTGGCCAGGGTTGGCGAGGTAGGAGCAGTTGTCGTCCTCGTCCACCACGCCGTCCTCGTCGGCATCCGGCAGACACCACGGCTTGCCCTCGAGCGAGGTGCAGGTCATGTGGGCGGGACACACCCCGTCGCCGCAGCCCTCCTCGGCCGAGCCGCCCGAGCCGCCAGGCCCGGTCGAGCCCCCGGCTCCCGCGGCTGCGCCGCCGGTGCCCGCCGCCGTGACGTCGTAGGCCACTTGGCCCCCGCAGGCCGCGGCCAGGGCAAGCACGAGCACGGCCACGGCACCAAGCCCGGCTCCGCTCCAGATGCAGCCCGACAGACCAACGGCAACCAAGCAAAGCGAGCAACCCACCAGCATCGCTCCCGCAAGTCGCATTGGACCAGTGCTCCTCTCGCCGCTGCGTTCAGGCTACCCGGCCACGGCATGCGGCGTCAAACGTCGCCGGCGCAGGCCACCGGCGCCAAAGGATCGGGCCGGCTCGCGTCAGCGAACATCGCCAAGGCGGACAGGCGGCAGCCGCCCAGGCAGCGTGCGAGCTGCGGGCAGTCCCGGCAGGGCTCGGGTGTGCTGGCGCGCAGCGCCCCGAGCTCGCCGTCCCAGAGCCGGCGGCACAGCGTCTCCCACGGCTCGCTGGCGAGGCTGCCTACGGTCTTGGTGCTGAGCGAGCACGAGCGGACCGCCCCGTCGGGTCCGATCGTCACGGTGCTCTTGGGCCCCACGAGAGAGCAGACGCCGACCCGTATGGGCGGTCTGTCGGGATCCGACCAGACGCAGCGCGGGATGGTCACGGCGGCGGCAAGCGGCAAGCCAAGCGAGCGGCACGCGCTCGCGGCCGCCTGGGCCGCCGCGCGCACCTGAGCGGCGTCGGGCATGAGCGCGCCGGCCGCCGCGGCGGCCCGCCCTGCCGGGCAGAAGCGGCTCAGGGCGAGACCACGCGCTCCGAGCGCGAAGCAGAGCTCGGCCACACGCTCCGCCTCCTGGTAGTTGAGCCGCGTGACCACCATGCAGACGCTGACCTTGAGCCCGGCGGCTGCCGCAGTGGCGATGGCGCGAGTGGCCTCGCGGAAGGCGCCCGGCCCACGGAGCGAGTCGTGCAGCTCTGCGCTCCCCGAGAGCAACGTGGGTTGCACTGCCGCCACCTGCCGCTCGGCGAGGCTGCTCGCCAAGCTCGCGTCGAGGTGCGCGCCGTCCGTGATGATGGACGTGCGGGCGCCGGCTTTCGCGAGCCCGTCGATGAGCGGAAGCAGGTCGGCGCGCAGGAGCGGCTCGCCGCCACTGAGCTGCACGTGCTTGCACCCGGTGGCCCGAACAACTGCTGCCGCCAGGCGCGCGAGCTCGCGGGCCGGCAGCTCTTGGGCGCTGGTTGCGTCCGGGGTGGCCAACGCGGGCACATAGCAGAACGCGCAGCGCCGGTGACACCGGTAGGTCACCTCCAGCGTGATGGTGCCGACGGGCTGGCCGCTCACGGGATGGATGCTACGCCGATCAAGGGCCGGGCGTTTGCGTGTAGCATCGTGGCATGCGACCGCTTCGCAGCCTGCTGTTGTGCGCCGCGCTCGCGAGCGCCGCGTGCGCGCCCGCCGAGACTGTGCCCGAGCCGGCGCCCGGTGCCGCCTGCGCCGTGACGCTGGCGCAAGGCGATCCGCTGGGCCACCCCGATCCTCTTGGCGCCAAGGCGGCCGGCCAGGCGCGAGCCGGCCGCATCGACGAGCTCTCCCAAGTGCCCCAGCCGGCCCACGGCCGGCAGCGCGTCCGGAGCGGTGACTACCTGCTCATCAACGACAAGATCGCCGTCGTCATCGAGGCCCCGGGCCTGAGCGACGGGTACGACTACTTCGGCGGGGGGATCCTGGCCGTCGACCAGGTGGGCGACGACGGCCGTCCCCTGGGCTTGTCGCGCTACCTGGAGAGCTTCGTGGCCCTGGGGGGCACGACCATCAACGCGCGCTCCGTCACCGTGCTCGCCGACGGGTCTGACGGCGGGCCCGCGATAGTCCGCGCGCTCGGCCGCCTGCAGGCCATCTCGTACCTGGAGGACACGCCCCTTACCGCCATTGCGCCGACCGACTACCGCTTCGAAGCAGCCTGCGACTACGTGCTCGCGCCGGGCTCCGAGCGGCTCCTTCTGCGCCTGAGCGTGGTCAACGACTCGCCCGAGCCGGTCGACTTCGGGCTGGAGCTGCCGGGCAGCTACGAGCTGTACGGCTTCTTTCACTACAGCGAGCACGAGCTCGTCACGCCCGAGCTCGCCTACGCCGAGCCCGAGGGATCGACGCAATACGTGGGCTTCGACGGCGGACGCTGGGGCTTCGCCTGGCGCGCCGCGGGCGAGAAGCTCGACTACGGCCTGTACCTGAGTGGCGCGGCCGTCTTCAGCGGCCCGGGCTTCATCGCCGAGGGCTGCGCCGCGACCAGCACCGATCACGCCGAGCTCATCGCGGGCGGCCCAGAGTACGACGGCCTGGCCGAGGCCATCCGCCGCGTCGATGGCGCCGAGCCCTGGCGGGAGGTCGACGGCACGGTGCGCGACGCGGCTGGGAGCCCCGTGGCCGACGCCTGGGTGCACGTGCTCGGCGAGCAGAACCGCTACCTCGGCCGCACGAGGACGGCTGCCGACGGCACCTTCAGCGCGCACGCACCGCCAGGCGAGACGGCCAAGCTCCTGGCGCAGAAGCGGGGCTACCCGGATCCCGAGGCCGTGGTGGTGGAGCCGGATGGCAGCAGCGCGGACATCGTCATGCCGGCGCACGGGCTCATCGAGGTGCAGGCCGTACAGGAGGGCACGGGGGAGCCGCTGCCGGTGCGGATCCAGGTCATTCCCGCAGTGCCGGCGGCCGCGACGCCGGAGGCATGGGGCGTGCCCGACGAGGAGGACGGCCGGCTGCACCAGCACTTCGCCATGAACGGCCAGGCAACGCTGGTCGTGCCGCCCGGACAGCACCGCGTCATCGTCTCGCACGGCTACGAGTGGGAGCTTCACGACGAGACGATCGACGTGGCGGCCGGCAAGACGGCCAAGGTCACGGCCGCGCTGGCGCACAGCGTGAGCTCGACGGGCGTCATGTGCGCCGACTTCCACCTGCACACCAAGTTGTCGCCGGACAGCAATGACTCGCCCGAGCTGAAGGCGATGGGCGCGGTCGCCGACGGCCTGGAGATCCCCGCGGCGAGCGACCACGAGTGGGTCGGAAACCTGGGGCCGGCGATCGAGAAGCTGGGCCTCACCAAGTGGGCCTTCGGCCTGCCGGCCGAGGAGCTGACCACCTTCTCCTGGGGCCACTTCGGAATCATCGGCCTCGCGCCCGACCCCGAGCAGTTCAACGGCGGCGCGGTGTACTGGGTCGGCAAGAGCCCGGCCGACGCCTTCGCGCTGGCCCACGCGCGGCCCGGGGCGCCGCTCGTGATCGTCAACCACCCGCGCGCCGGCGCGGGCGGCTTCTTCAGCGCGGCGCGCTACAACCGCGAGAGCGGCAAGGGCGAAAGCGATCTGTGGAGCGACCAGTTCGACGCGGTCGAGATCTGCAACGGCTCCGACTTCGCGTCGAACCGCGACGAGTCCGTGGCCGACTGGTTCTCGCTGCTGGATCATGGCTACCGGCTGGCCGGGGTGGGCAGCTCGGACAACCACCACCTGCGCTCCGGGCCCGTGGGCTACCCGCGCACCTGCCTGTACCTCGGCCACGACGATCCGAGCGCCCTGAGCTGGCCCGACCTCCGGGTCGCCCTGCGCTGGGGGCGGGCCGTGGTCTCGGCCGGCCTGTTCATGACCGTGCTGGGCCCCAAAGGCGAGCGGCCCGGCAGCACGGTTGCCACCGGCGGCCAGCCCGTCGAGCTGACCGTCAGCGTGCAGGCGCCGAGCTGGATCGAAGCCGAGTCGCTCGAAACCATCGTCAACGGCGAGACCGTTTCGGTCGAGCCGCTCGCGCCGGTCGGCGGGGGCAAGGGGCACAAGTATGTCCGGGTGGTTTCCGTCCAGGCCGATCCTGACACGCCGCACAACTGGGTCGTCTTCCACGCCAAGGGCAAGGGCACGCTCGATCCGCTGCATCCCGGCCGGCGGCCCTTTGCCGTGTCGAATCCGGTGTTCTTGGAGCAGCTTCCCCTCGGCGGCCGGTAGGCTACGCTACGCGCATGTTCAAGCGCATCCTGATCGCCAACCGCGGCGAGATCGCGCTGCGCGTCATCCGCGCTTGCCGCGAGCTCGGCATCGAGACGGTGGCGATCTACTCCGAGGCCGACGCCGAATCGCCGCACCTCGAGCAGGCCGACCAGCGGGTGTGCGTGGGCGGATCGAAGAGCGAGCAGAGCTACCTCAACATGGCGGCCATCCTGCAGGCGGCCGAGCAGACCGAGGCCAAGGCCGTCCACCCGGGCTACGGCTTCCTGGCGGAGAACGCCCTGTTCGCCGCGCTCTGCCACCAGTCCAAGCTCACCTTCATCGGGCCCTCGCCCCGCGTCATCCGGCTGATGGGCGACAAGGCCACTGCCCGCCGGACGATGCGGGCGGCCGGCTTGCCGGTCGTGCCGGGCTCGGAGGACGTGCTGGCGAATAGCGCGCAGGGCCTGGATCTCGCGCGCGAGATGGGCTTCCCCGTGCTGCTCAAGGCCACCGCCGGCGGCGGCGGCAAGGGCATGCGCATCTGCCGCGACGAGGCGGGCTTCGCCGCCAACTGGGAGCAGGCCTCGCTTGAGGCGGGCAAAGCCTTCGGCAACGCCGGCCTGTACCTGGAGAAGTACGTGGAACGGGGCCGGCACATCGAGTTCCAGTTCATGGCCGACGCCTTCGGCCACGCCGTGCACCTGGGCGAGCGCGAGTGCTCGGTGCAGCGCTCGCACCAGAAGCTCGTCGAGGAGTCGCCCGCAACGGTCATCGACGCCGCCACGCGCGCCTCGCTCGGCGCCAAGGTCTGCGCGGGGGTGCGCGCCATCGGCTACGTCGGCGCCGGCACGATGGAGTTCCTGCGCGCGCCTGGCGCCGAGCTCTACTTCATGGAGGTCAACACGCGCCTCCAGGTCGAGCACCCCGTCACCGAAATGGTGACGGGCGTCGATCTCGTCAAGGAGCAGATCCGCGTGGCCGCCAACCACGCTTTGTCGCTGGAGCAGGAGCGCATCGCGCTATCCGGCCACGCCATCGAGTGCCGGATCAACGCCGAGGATCCGTCCCGCGGCTTCAGGCCCTGCCCGGGCTTGATTGAGAGTTTCGCGCCGCCGGGCGAGATCGACGGCGTGCGGGTGCGCCTCGACACGCACGTGCGCCCGGGCTACCGCATCCCGGTCTTCTATGACTCGATGATCGGCAAGCTCATCGTCGCCGGCGACGATCGCGAGGCGGCGCGCGCGGGCATGATCCGGGCGCTGGAGGCGTTCCGGGTCACGGGCATCGAGACGACCATCGCCTTCCACCTGAGAATCCTGCGCGACCCCGGCTTCATCAGCGGCGACTACGACACCGGGCTCGTGGGTCGGCTTCTCTGAAGGAACAGGGTGCGAGCATGGCCAAGGTGATCCTTCATCCCATCGGCTCGTCGATCGAGGAGGCGCTGGCACAACGCGACTTCGCGCAGAACGCGGCGCGCATGGCGGAGCTCGTGACCGAGCTGCGGCAGCGGCGCGCCGAGATCCGCGACGGCTGGGGCGAGGAGTACGCCGAGCGCGTCCACGCCAAGGGCAAGATGACCACCTGGGAGCGCATCGAGGCGCTCAAGGACCCCGAGAGCCGCGTCTTCCCCATCGGCACCTTCGTCAACTACGGCCGGATCTTCGGCGGCAAGAACGGCCGGCCCTCTCCCTCGGCCGGCGTGATCACGGCGTTCGTTCGCGTCGAGGGCCGCCTGGCGGTGGTGATCGCCAACGACAACACCGTGGCCTCCGGCTCCTGGTGGCCGCTCACGCCGGAGAAGATCGAGCGCGCCCAGGAGGTGGCCCTGCGGCTGCGCATTCCCGTCATCTACCTGGTCGACTGCTCCGGGCTGTTCCTGCCCGAGCAGTCGAGCACCTTCCCGGGCAAGACCGGCGCCGGGCACATCTTCAAGCGCAACAGCCTCCTGTCGGCCAACCACGTGCCGCAGATCGCCGGTGTGTTCGGCGACTGCATCGCCGGCGGCGGCTACATGCCGATCATCTCCGACAAGGTCTACATGACGGAGCAGGCCTACATGGTGATCGCCGGCGCCGCACTCGTCAAGGGCGGCAAGTCGCAGCAGATCACCTCCCTTACCATCGGCGGCCCGGACGCTGCGCCGCGCTACCGGCATGACGAGCTGGACGGCATCTTCCCGGCCGACTACCGCGTCATGTACGACGTGCGCAAGGTCATTGCGCGCGTGGCCGACACCTCGCTGTTCTGGGAGCTCTTGCCCCACACCGGCGAGGAGATGGTCACGGGCATCGCGCGCCGGGGCGGCCTCTATGTCGGCATCATCGCCAACAACCAGCAGCTCACGCCGCACCCGCGCCTGCGGGGCCGCTCGCGGCCGGGCGGGATCCTCTACCGCGAGGGCATCGCCAAGATCTCGACCTTCTCGCGCGCCTGCAACGACGACGGCATCCCCCTCATCTGGCTGCAAGACGTCTCCGGCTTCGACATCGGCCTGGAGGCCGAGAAGGAGGGACTGCTCGGCTACGGCTCGAACCTCATCTACACGAACTCGACCAATGCCGTGCCCATGATCACGGTGCTGTTGCGCAAGGCGTCAGGCGCCGGCTACTACGCCATGACCGGGCTGCCCTACGACCCGGTGGTGCAGCTCTCGACACCGATCACGCGGCTGGCGGTGATGGAGGGCCGCACTCTGGCCATCGGCGCGTACAACACCAAGCTCGACGACAACTTCCGCATCGTGAGCGAGGATCCCGAGGAGCGCGCCGCGATCGAGGCGGGCATGAAGGCGGTCGAGGACCGGATCACCAAGGACATGGACCCGTACAAGGCCGCGAGCCAGATGGATACCGACGAGATCGTGGCCCCAAGCGAGCTGCGGAGCTACCTCGAGGTGCTGGTCGAGATGTGCTACCAGAGCACCGGCTATCGCCGCGTGAAGAATCCGCGGATCTGGTCGATGCATGATCTGCGGGTGCTGACCGACTTCTCACCGTTCCAGGGCTAGGGCAGAGGGCACGGGGCAGCAGCATGGCCACCTATCGGCTCGTCGCCAAGGTAGACAGCGAACCGGATGGAACCTTCCTCGTGCGCTCGCCCGCCGTGGGCGTCGCCGACGGGGTGCCCGACGTTGGCGTCTACCTCAACCCCTGTGCGAGCTTCCTCACGCTCGGCATCCTGAATCGGCG
The DNA here is from genome assembly GCA_016209145.1 of Deltaproteobacteria bacterium. Taxonomy (GTDB): domain Bacteria; phylum Myxococcota_A; class Polyangia; order Polyangiales; family Polyangiaceae; genus JACQWT01. The sequence continues at coordinate 10,414 of JACQWT010000259.1, forward strand.
CTACCTCGTGCAGTTGCCGCGCAACGTGCAAGGCACCGTGGTGGGGCAGCTCATCGACGACACGGCCACGGCCGTGGCCTACGGCCAGGCGCTGTTCCGCCTCAGCCCGGTGCGCGATCTGGGGCTCGGAAGCACCGAGGAGGCCGAGCGCCAACGCGCGCCGTCCGGCACCGAGGATCTCATCGCCGTGCCCTCGCCTTCCGACGGCGTCTTCTACCGCAAGCCCACACCGGAGAGCCCGTCATACGTCGAAGAAGGCGGCGCCGTCGCTACCGGCACCGTGCTCGGCCTGGTCGAGGTGATGAAGTCGTTCAACCAGATCACCTACGGCGGCCCTGGCCTGCCCGAGCAGGGCACCGTGGCCCGCATCCTGGTGCAGGACGGCGCCGAGGTGGCTTTCGGCCAGCCGCTGTTCCTCGTGCGGCCGCACTCCTAGCCCATCGCTGCCCCCAAATCCGTGCTCAAAATTGGCGCGCGTCGCCACGCGGCCGTACGCTTGAGTTGCGGATAGAGAGCTTCTGGGTATGGCGACACTCCTGTGCAGGAGGGGTGGCCGGCCGCTCGCGGGGTCGCGCCACGACGGGTACGGTGTGCTCTTGGGCCTGCTCGGTGCCCTGTCGGGCGGCTGCGCGGCCACGTGGCACGGCGATCTCGTCGACCCGCTCGCGGCCTGGCGGCCACCGCCGGGCACCGAGCCTTCGGCCGAAGAAACGCCGTGGACGGCCCCTTCCCTTCCCGGCAAGTCGGGCGGCGCGCCCCCCGGACGGACGATCGCCGCCGCAAGCCATGGCCCGCCGCCGGCATCGCGGCCGGTCGCGCGCACGGCGCAGGGCAAGGGCGAGGTGGCGCCGGAGGCTGCCGCGGCCCCGCCCGAGGCGGCGGCCGGCGCCGCGTCCGAGCCGGCGCCGCCGGTGCCGCCCCAGGGGGCGCGCGTCTACGGCTTCTCCGGGCTGACCAAGATCCATCTCGAGCCCGATCTCGACGCCCCGATCATCGGCGCCATCCGCGCCGGCCAGTCGATCCCGCTCAAGCCGGACGCGACCCGCTTCGAGCGGCGCAAGCTGTACCTGTGCACGGACGGCTGGTACGCGGTCGAGCCGCGCGGCTACGTATGCGTGGGCGGCCTCAACGCCACTCTCGACGCGGGCGATCCGCGCGTCGCGGCCGCGGCTGAGGCCCTTCCCGACACCGCGCAAGTCTACCCCTTCCGCTTCGGTACCTCGGCGGGCGCCCCGCAGTACCTGCGCATTCCCACGAAGGAAGAGCAGCGCCAGGCCGAGCGGGGCCTCGACCAGTACCTGGCGAGTCTCCCCGCGCCGGATCCCGAGCAGGGCGACGCGATCGACGCGACGCCTGCCGGCAAGGGCCCTTCGGCGGCGTTCTTGCGCTACCAGGAGATCGTCAAGCCGCCCCTCCTGCTCGAGCAGGAGGCATACGCCGGCATGAAGGTGTCGTGGGCACGGGAGCTCGACGCGAACGGCCGGACCTGGCTTCTCACGCCCAACATGACGCTCGTGCCCAAGGACAAGGTGCGGGTGGGGCCGGTGCCGGCGATGCAGGGCGTCGACCTGCGCAGCAACCCCCAGATGAAGCTGCCGCTCGCCTTCCTGTGGCTGGAGGACGCCGTCGTCTACCGCCGCGATCCGAAGGGCGAGCTCGTCGAGACGGCCGAGAAGCTCCCGCGCCACAGCTTCTGGCCGACCACGGGCCGGAGCGTGCGCGGCCCCGGCGGCATCTACTGGGAGCTGCGCGGCGGCGACTACATCAAGTACGCCCTGGCCACGATCATCAAGAAGGCCGACGCCCGCCCCAACCGCGTCGGCCCCAAGGACAAGTGGATCCGCGTGCGCGTGACCTGGGGCTACCTCGTGGCCTACGAGGGATCGACGCCCGTGTACGCCACGGCCGTCTCTCCCGGCATCGACGGCATCAGCAAGGGACCGTACGCCACCAAGCGCGGCCGCCACGTGATCGGCTGGAAGATGCTCTCGGCCGACATGGACGGCCGCGACAAGGGCAAGGACTGGTTCGTCGATGAGGTGCCCTGGACGCAGTACTACGTGGGCAGCTATGCCCTGCACGGCGCCTGGTGGCACGACGAGTTCGGCCGGCCCAAGAGCCACGGCTGCGTCAACCTGCCGCCCGCCGACGCGCGCTGGCTCTTCGGCTGGACCGATCCGGTCATGCCGGAAGGCTGGTACGCGGTCACCTCGTTCTGGCCGCAGGTCAAGGGTACGCTGGTCGAGCTGGGCTACTGAGCGGCGGGCTCACTGCGTCAGGAACCAGCGGATGCCCGAGCGCACCTCGAGGTGCAGGTGGTCGCGGTGCCCCCAGTTGTAGTTGGGGGTGAGGATCAGGTTGAACGAGCCCCAGCCGTCGAGCTGGCAGACGAACGTGCGCCAGAACAGCGCGCCGGCCGTCTCGCGCCGCGGCGGGGCGGCGCCCGCGCCGCAGGTCTGGGCCCCGGTGCGGCCGTAGAAGTCGTGGCGCACGGATAGGACCGTGCCGTCCCCGAGCTTCACGGTGGCGACATCGATGGCCCGGCCCGCGGGGTGCCGCCAGCCCGGCCGGCCGCCGCCGCGCCGGTACATGGACAGGTACTCGGCCTCGACGACGCCGTGGCTCGCCAGGATCTGCGCCGCGTCGTCGATGGCCAGCGCGAGCCGGCAATCGGCGATCGTCGCCGGCGCCCTGGGATCCGGCTCGGCCCGGTAGGTCGGTACGAAGAGGACGCCGCGCACGGGTCCGGTGAAGCGGATGGGAAGCCCGACGCCCGGCGCGGGCGCGTCCACCAGCTCGTAGGGCACGCCGCGCTCGCCCAGCTCCGTCAGGCACAGCTCGTCGCTCATCGCCGCATACTGGAAGGCGCGCGTGATCTCCGGCGCGAACGGCTCGAGGGCGAACCTGTTGCCCGCCTCGGCCGTGGCGGCGAGGCCGGCAAGCGCGACGGAGGCCAGAATGGTGGCGGCGCGGCGCGTCATGGACCCGGGCGTTCTGCCCGAGGCGGCGGCAAGACTCAAGACTTTTCTGTGCTATTGCTCTGGCGGACATGCGCCCCCGCCGCCCCATCGTCGCCATCGACGGCCCTGCCGGCGCCGGCAAGAGCACCGTGGCCCGCCGCCTCGCACAGAGGCTGGGCTTCGTATTGCTCGACACCGGAGCGCTGTACCGGGCCGTGGCGCTGGCAGCTCAGCGCCGTGGAGCCTCGTGGGACGACCCTGAGGCCGTGGCCGAAGTCGCGCGAGGGCTCGTCGCGGGAGGTGCGCTCCGGCTCTGCGAGCCAGAGGGGTGCCCGGCGCCGGGCGGCCCCTCGCCTGCGGCTGAGCCCACCGTTCGGGTGCTGCTGGGCGACGAGGACGTCTCGCTCGCCATCCGGACCGGCGAGATCAGCCGCGGCGCGAGCCTCATCTCGCCCTATCCCGGGGTGCGCCAGGCCCTGGTCGCGCTCCAGCGCGAGGTCGGCCGCGAGGGCGGCGTGGTGGCGGAGGGACGCGACATCGGCACCGTTGTCTTCCCGGATGCCGAGGTGAAGTTCTTCCTCACGGCGGCGCCGGAGGCGCGCGCCCGGCGCCGCTACGAGGAGCTGCTGGCCCGCGGTGAGCCGGCGAGCTACGAGCGCACCCTGGAGGAGGTCGAGCGACGCGATCGCGCCGACGAGGGGCGCGCCGTCTCTCCGCTGCGCCGGGCCGACGACGCCATCTTGGTCGACTCGACGAGCATGTCCGCCCATGACGTGATCGAGGAGATGTGCCGTGTGGTGCAGGCGCGGCAGGGGGGCTGAGCGAAAGGTATGCGTTCACGCATTGCGGCGCCTGCAACGACGGCTCGCCGAGTCGGCCGCGATCGCGGGGCAGGGGTGACGCGCCCGAAGGGCGCGTCGGGACCACAACCCCGTCCCGAAGGGACGGACTTACGTCCTCGGCCCGGGTCCTCACGTACAGGAGTACGTTGCGGCCCGGGCGTCCGGGCGCGCTCGCGCTCGCGGCCGCCTGACGAGCCGGGTGTTGGAATGCGTGAACGGTTACAGCGAAAGGCAGCGCTCGTCGCCGCCTGCCTGGCGGCGTTCGTGGCTGCGGGCTGCGGCGAGGTCGTGCCCAAGGGCGGCTCTCGCCGGGCCGCCGCTGCCCGGCGACCTGTTGCCGGCCGATCTCGATCTCGTGCTGCGCTTCGATCTCGGGCGGCTGCGCGCGGCGCTCGGGCCCGAACCGTCGCAGGAACTGTCGGCACAGGCCCTGGGGCGAGCGCCCGACGAGGGCCTCGTGCGCGAGGCGCTGCGCGCGGCCGACGTCGTGTGGCTGGGGCTGCGTGCGGCCGATCTGGAGGCGGGCGACCGGGTGCTCGTGGTCGAGGCCGCGGCCGCGCCCGTGCCCGATCCCATCGCGTGGAAGCCGCTGCCGAGCGGCCGGACGGGCGTGCGCCTTTTTGACTCGCGCACGCCGGCCCCACGAGACGGGACCTCGCGCATCGTCAAGGTGGGCGAGCGCGTGCTCGCGTTCGTCTCGCCCGTGGAGGTCGCGAGCGTGTCGAGGGTGCTGCGCGACGGCCCGGACGCGCGACGGCGCCAGCCCGCCGCCGCCGGCCTGGTGAGCGTGGACTGGCGCGGCCGGCGGCTCTCGCCGCTTCTGGAGAACCGCTACCCGGCCCTTGCCTCCGTGCTCGGCAGCATCGCCGAGCTCCGCGCGTCGGTGGAGCTGGTCGGAGCCGACCTCAATCTCGACGCCCGTGTGGGCTGCAAGGACCCCGGGGCCGCGGCGCGTGTCGAGCGCGTGCTCAAGACCATCGGCGCGGCCGCTCCCCAACTACCGCAGCACGCCGAGTTGCTCCGTGCGCTGGCGCTGAGCCGCGCCGAGAGCACCGTGCAGGTGCACTGGCCGCTGCCGCGCCAAGCGGTGCTCGCGGCCCTGCGCGCTCTGCCGGGCGGCCCCGCGGGCGAGCCGTCCGCCGCATCGTCGCGCGAGCCGTGAGCCGGCCCGGCCCGGCTCAGGTGAAGGGGTTGAGCTCCGGCCGTAGCGAATCGGGGTATCATGCGCACCCATGGTTTGCCGAGGCTCGACGGATCCCCGGTGCTGCTCGCCGGCGCGGCCGCACGGCGCGACGCTCGTGGC
>JACQWT010000260.1 GCA_016209145.1 Deltaproteobacteria bacterium
GCCGCCGGCCACCGCACCGGCGCCGGCCGCTCCCCCGGGCCCGGCCGCGGCGGCTCCCGCTCCGGCCGCGGGCGGGAAGGAGGACGAGGCCAAGAAGCAGGAGGCCGTAGCCGCGCTAAAGCAGGGCAAGAAGCTCTTCGAAGGGGGCAAGCACGACGCGGCGCTGCCCTTGTTCCAGAAGGCCGATGCGCTTCGCCCGGGCGCGGCGCCGAAGTACTACGCGGCGGCTTGCCTCGACAAGCTGGGCAAGAAGCAGGAGGCCTTGGACGGGTACAAGGTCTTCATGGGCTCAGAGCCGGGCGAGAAGCTCCAGGACGAGGTCAAGACTGCCATCGGGCGCATCAAGGAGCTCGAGAAGGAGCTCGCCCCGGCGCCCGCGGTCGTGGCGCTCGCCGTGAAACCGCCCGACGCGCCCAAGTTGGCCATCCAGGTCGACGGCAAGCCGCACGCGGGCGGTATGCAGATCGAGCTGCCCGCCGGTGAGCACCAGATCGTCGTGACCGCCGAGGGCTTCCAGCAGCTCACCAAGGTCGTCAACCCCAAGGCAGGCGAGAAGCTCGATCTCGAGGTCGTTCTCGAGCCGGCGCCGCCCGCACCGGCGGAGAAGCCCACGGTCGTGGCCGAGGGGCTGCCGGCCGAGAAGCCGGGAACGGCGCCTGCCGCGCCGGAGGCCGAGGGGCGGTCGAACATCCCGGCGTACGTCACGCTCGGCATCGCGGGCGCGGGCGTCGTGTTGGGGACGGTGTTCGGCATCCAGGCCCTTGGCGCCAAGGGCGACTTCGACGACGAGCCCACCATCGACAACGCGGATCGCGCCGAGCGCGCGGCCCTGATTGCGGATATGTCCTTTGGCGTGGCTCTCACCTTCGGCATCACGGGCGCCGTGCTGCTCTTCAGCGGCGATGGCGACGCCGATGCCGAGGCCGAGCCGGCTGAGAAGACGGCGGCGACGCCGCTGCTTGCCCCCTACGTCGGGCCGACCGGCGCCGGGATGGCCGCAGCCTGGACCTTCTGAGGAGGACCGGTGTCATGAGCAAGAAGCTTCTGCACAACATGGTCTTGCTCGCGCTCGGCGCGGGCTTCGTTGGTGTGGCGACGCTCGCGGCTGCGGGCTGCGAGCTCATCGCCTCGGTCGATCGCTCCAAGATCGATGCCGGCGCCACCACCACGGCAACCGGTGGTGGCGGGGCAGGGGGAACCACCGTCACGACCGGCGGCGGTGGCCAGGGCGGCGGCGGGGCCCCCGCCTGCGTGCCCGAGGAGTGTCCCGGCGTCGACACCGACTGCGCCAAGCGGACCTGCGTCGCTGGCGCGTGCGAAACCGCGAATGCCGAGAAGGACACCGGTTGCAAGGGTGCCGGCGACGCCAAGTTCTGCGACGGCGAGGGCAACTGCGTCGAGTGCAACGACGGCAAGCAGTGCGACGCGCAGATCTGCGACAAGAACAAGTGCGTGCCGGCCTCCTGCGCGGACAAGGTGCAGAACGGCGAGGAGTCGGACGTCGACTGCGGCGGGTCGGACTGCGCGCCGTGCGACAACGACAAGAAGTGCAACGAGGCGATCGACTGCGACAGCGGCTTCTGCGACACGGGCGGCGGCGGCTCCGGCGGCAGCGCCGGCGGCATCTGCACGGCCTGCGTGGAGCACGACGACTGCGCCGAAAGCAAGGACACCTACTGTGAAGCCGGCGAGTGCGTCGCCCAGAAAGCCAAGGGCGAGGCCTGCGACGGCGCGGTGAAATGCCTGAGCGGAAACTGCGTGGACGAGGTGTGCTGCGACAAGGCGTGCGCCGGAAGCTGCGACGTGTGCTCGAAGAAGCTTGGCGCCTCGGACAACGGCGTGTGCACGCCGCTCGCCAAGGACACCGAGTGCCGCGCGAGCGCGGGCGAGTGCGACGTGGCCGAGCGCTGCGACGGCAGCGCGGGCGACTGCCCGGCGGACGGGTTCAAGGACACCGAGTGCCGCGCAGCGGTGGCGGGCGGCTGCGACGTGGCCGAGGCGTGCGACGGGGTGAAGGCCACGTGCCCGCCGAGGCGTGCGACGGCGTGAAGGCCACGTGCCCGGCCGACGCGGTGGAGGCGGCGAACAAGGAGTGCCGCGCGGCGGTGCCGGGCGGCTGCGACGTGGCCGAGGCGTGCGACGGGGTGAAGGCCACGTGCCCGGCCGACTTGGTGGAGGCGGCGAACAAGGAGTGCCGCGCCGCGGCGGACGTGTGCGACGTGGCCGAGAAGTGCGACGGGGTGAAGGCGGACTGCCCGGCCAACGCGTTCAAGACCCAGCAAGACGCGTGCGGGCTGTACTACTGCCTTGGAAACCAGGCGGCGTGCCCGACGAGCTGCGGCAAGGACCTGGATTGCGTCTCGCCGGCCACGTGTGACCTGCCGGACAACAAGGTGTGCAAGGCGCCCCAGTGACGCGCGCTGCACCTGGCGCGGCCTGTGCGCCGCGCTAGCCTGAGCGAGGCCGCCGGCATCCCCGGCGGCCTTGCCGTTTTGTGGCCTGGCGCCGGCCGGCCGGGCTGCGTGCGGCATCGGCAGGCGCCGAGCTGCGGCTTGACCGTGCCGGTCTCCGGTATTACATTTCTGGTAGGAGCTGACGAGTAGGATGCCTCGCGTCACGAGCAAGGGTCAGGTGACCATTCCCAAGCCCGTTCGCGACCGCTTCGGCATCGGACCGGGCACGAGCGTCGCGTTCGAGGTCAAGAGGGGTGTGGTCACGATGCGCAAGGCGCAGCCGGACGACATGCTCGACCGATGGCTGGGGGTGCTGGATCTCCCGGAGGAGGTCGATGCCTTCGTGGAGGCTCTGCGGGGTGGGCGGTGACGACCGCGGTCGACACCAACGTGCTTCTCGACATACTCGTCGCAGGCTCGCGCCACGCGCAGGCGGCGAAGGCAGCCGTCACCCGTGCTGGCGCTGCCGGAGCGCTCGTGATCTGCGAGGTTGTGTTCGCCGAGCTTGCCGCCGCCTTCTCCGGCGACGTGCCCCGGCTCGGCGCCTTCCTCGGGGATGCGGGCATCCGGCTCCTCCGCTCGACCGAGCAGACCCTGGCGACGACCGGAGCGCTGTGGAGGGCCTACCGCGAGGCGGGAGGCCCGCGGACGCGGATCGTCACCGACTTCCTCGTCGGGGCCCACGCCCTGGAGCAGGCCGAGCGGCTGCTGACTCGCGATCGGGGTTTCTACCGCAAGTGGTTCGCCGGCCTCGAAGTCGTCGACGTGGCACGCGGGCGAGGCATCGGCGAGGCGTAGCGGCGCGGTGGTGCGCCGCGCACCGTTCGAGGTGGCGCCCGCCCCGGGCGTGCGATACCGTCGCCCGCCGTGGCAAGGCTCGCACCGGGCACGATGGTCGGCACGAACGTGCGGCTGCTACGCCACCTCGGGGAGGGCGGCATGGGCAGCGTGTGGGTGGGCGAGCACCTGGCGCTCGAGATCGAGGTGGCCGTCAAGTTCATCTCGGCGGAGCTGCCCGAGAAGCACCGGCCGATGCTGGTCAAGCGCTTCTACCGCGAGGCCAAGGCCGCCGCCAAGATCAAGAGCCCGCACGTGGTCGAGATCAAGGATCTCGGCGTGATGAGGGGCGGCGTGCCGTTCATCATCATGGAGCTGCTCGAGGGCGCGAGCCTGGGCGAGAGGCTCGCGCGTTGCTGCAAGCTTGGCCTGCACGAGGCAGCGCTCGTGGTCAGGCAGGTGGCCAGGGCGCTCGACGCGGCGCACGAGCGCGGCGTTGTCCACCGCGACATCAAGCCGGACAACGTGTTCCTGGTCGCCTCCCACGACGAGATCCTGGTCAAGGTGCTCGACTTCGGCGTGGCGAAGCTCGCCGACGTGCCGCAGGGGGGAAGCGGGCTGACGGCGCACGGGGTGCTGCTCGGCACGCCCCGCTACATGAGCCCGGAGCTGCTCAAGAGTGCCAGGGAGGCCGACCACACGGCAGATCTGTGGGCGCTGGCGGTGCTGGTCTACGAGATGGTCACCGGACGGCTGCCGTTCGTGGCCGAGACGGTGCCGGCGCTGTTCGCCGCGATCATCGTCGGTACTTTCTTGCCGCCCAGCCAGATCGATCCCGGCCTGCCGGCGGCGCTCGACACCTGGTTCGGCCGTGCGCTGTGCCGCGAGCCCGGCGGGCGCTTCGCGTCTGCGAAGGAGATGGCATTAGCCTTCGCGCGTGCCGTCGGCACGGCCGGGCTCGGCCTGCCGTCTGAGCTGCTCGGCAGCGGCGAGCACGGGCGGGCCTGGCCCGAGTTGGACGCGGTCGAGGAGCGGGGCGCGCAGCGCAGCGACCGGCCGGCGGGCATGCCGCGGAGGGTGCCCGGGGAACCTGCCGCGCGAGCCGGCCCTGTCCACGTCGCCGAGCCGGCGCTGGACCAGACCGAACCACCGGAGCCGGCTGAAGGGCTTGTCACGCTCGGCCTGCCGCGGCCGCCGGCTCCTGAGCCGGGCGCGCTGGCGGCCGGATCCGAGCCGACCGAGTCGGTCGAGGCCCTCGCGGACGTGCGGGTGCTGATCGAGCCCGTGCTCGACGAGCTGACGGCCGAGGCCGGGGGGCTCCGCCTCCGCGCCAGGCCGGCGTGAGCCGGGGCAGGAGAAGCCCCCGGGGCCCCTCGTCGTGGGCCGGCCGCCCGCTCTGGCTGCGGCCGGCCTCGGAGCCGCCGAGCGTCCCTCGGCCGATGCCTCCGGGCCGTGGCAGCCGCAGCCCACCATGGTCGTGCCGGGCGAGGTCGAGCTTGTGAGGCCCGACGGTCCAGTGGCGCCGTGGCGGCCCTCGCCGACGCAGCCCTTCGGGTAGCGGCCTGCGGCCGCGTCGCCGGAGCCCTCCGAGCCGTTCCGGCTTTCCGGGCCCGGGCCCGAGCAAGAGGCGGTGTCCTCCGGGCGCGCTCCGGCTGGCGCGCTCGCCGCGGCCGACCGGCACGAGGCTGGGGCCGTCGAGCCGGCGCGGGCCGCGCTGCCGGAGCATGAGCTCGAGACCGGGCGGGCCGAGGCGCCGGCGACCGGCCCGCCTCCGGCGGCAGAGGCTCGGCTGGGCAGCCTGGCCGGGGCCTCGCACACGGCACCTGGCGTTGCTCGCCGGAGCCGGCAGTCCCGGGCGCTCAAGGCGGGCATCGCGCTCGCAGCAGGGCTCGCCGCCAGCGTGGCGGTGCTCGTGCTTTTCCGACGGGCGTCGAAGGGCGGGCGCAGCCGCGCGGCGCCGGCGGCGGCGACAGCGCAGCCTCGCTCCGCGTCCGCTCCCGCCTCCTCGGCCGCGAGGCGGCGCGCGCCACCGCAGGGCATGGTGGCCATCGAGAAGGGCAGCTTCCGCGTCGGCTGCGCTGCCGGCGACCGGGAGTGCCGGGACGACGAGAGGCCCGCTCACGACGAGCAGATCGGCCCATTCGGCATCATGGTCCACGAGGTGACCATGGCGCAGTACGACCAGTGCGTGGCCGAGCGTCGCTGCCCTGCGGCGGGCAAGGGCGGGGGCTGCACCTGGCAGCAGGAGGGCAAGGAGAGCCACCCGATCACCTGCGTCGGCTGGCAGGCGGCGGCTGCGTACTGCGCGAGCCGCAGTTGGCGCCTGCCGACCGAGGCCGAGTGGGAGGCGGCGGCGCGGGGCCCGAGCCGGCCGGACTACCCGTGGGGCGAGGCGGCGGCCGGCTGCGAGCTCGCCGAGCTCGCCGGCGCGCAGGGGCCCGGCTGCGGCGCCGGTGGACCGCTGGCGGTCGGCTCGCGGCCGAAAGACCGCTCGTGGGCCGGTGTGCTCGACATGGGCGGCAACGTCCGCGAGTGGACCGCCTCGACGTACGCGGCCTACCCGGGCGGCAAGGCCGACCCGGAGCGGAGCGGCAAGGTCAACCGCGGTGCGAGCTGGCTGATGAGCCCGGACCGGGCCAACACCAGCCACACCCGGGACGAGATGAGGGCCGAGGAGGCGGCGCGGCGGGGCGCGGAGCAGCGCCGCGCAGCCGAGCAGGAGGCGCGGCGCAGGGCCGAGCGGGACGCTGCCGGGCGGGCCGAGGAGGAGCGCCGCGTAGCCGAGCGGCGCGCGGCCAGCGACCGCTACCTCTGCGAGCAGGCGAGGAAGGCGGACGCGGTCGTGGCGTGGCAGGCCTACCTCGACGGCTTCCCGTAGGGCTCCTGCCGCAAGGAGGCGGCCCGGCGTCTGGCGGAGCTGAAGGCGGGTGCTCCTCCGGCGCCGCCCGCGCCCGCGCCGCCCGTGCGTACGCCGGCGCCGTCGGCCAAGCCTGCCGCAGGCGAGCCGGCTTCCCCGCCTTCAGCTCGGGCGGGGGCCTCGCCGGGCGCTCCGGCCGTGGCGCCGACGCCGATGCCTGCGCAGAAGCTGGGCGGCTTCGCGCCGATCGAGGAGGGCACCCGGGGGTACATCGGCCTGACCATGGCGCCAGGGTTCTCCTACTGCCACCTCCGCTACTACGACTCCTACTACGACCGCATCCTCGACCGCGGGATCGAGGGCTCTTTCCTCTTGGCAGTGCGCGGCGGAGCGATCTTCGGCAAGACGGAGCTCGGCCTGGAATTCTCGCCCGGCACCTGGGTGTCCGCTTTCGACGACGAGATCCACCTGCAGCTTCAGGCGACAATCGGCGGCTATCCGCGTATCGGCGACAAGTCCTACTGGCCGGTGCGCTTCGGCGCGGGCCTGGTGGCCGTCGGTACCCCTGTCCTCGTCCAGCTCCGGGCAGACTTGATTGGCTTCGCCTACCAGCTCGGGCCCGTGCTCCTGGAGATCATGGCACCGAGCTACCGCTTCGCCATCCGGCCTTTCGATTCCGCCTATGTCGTCTCGTGGCAGTTCGGCCTGTCGGGAAGCTACATCGGCCGGGGCAGCGCCCCGGCGGCCGAGCCGAAGCCGCGCTAGCCTGAGCGAGGCCGCCGGTAGCCCCGGCGGCCTTGCCGTTTCGTGGCCACGGGCCGGGTGAGCTCGCGTGGCGGCGGCTGTGTGGTATGCTCTTGTCGATGACCAGCGACGAGCTGCGCGAGCTCATCCTGCGCGAGCTTCCGTCCATCATGGAGGGGGATCCGCAGATGCGTGAGCTGATCGTGCGGATCGGGCGGGAGCAGTACGCGGACAAGCAGCAGACCGAGAGCCGCTTCGACCGAATGCTCGATGAGCTGCGCCGCGACCGGGAGCAGCAAGCACGCAAGTGGGACGAGCAGAACCGCAAGTGGGACGAGCAGAACCGCCAGTTGGTCGAGCAGAACCGCAAGTGGGACGAGCAGAACCGCAAGTGGGATGAGAACCAGAATGAGATCCGGCGGCTGGGCCGGCGGCTGGAAAACGCCATCGGAGGGCTCGGCGCTCGCTGGGGGCTCTCTTCCGAGGCTGCCTTCCGCGAGGGTCTCGCGGCAATCCTTCAGGAGTCATTCGGCGTCGAGGTGCGAAACGTCCGGGAGTGGGACGCCGAGGGGACCGTCTTCGGAAGGCCGGACCAGATCGAGCTTGACGTCGTGATTCACGACGGCTCGCTCATCCTGTGCGAGATCAAGTCGTCGATGAGCCGCGCCGACGTGATGCTGTTCGCGAAGAAGGCGCGCTGGTACGAGGCGACGCACGGGCGCAAGGCCGACCGGCTGCTCATCATCACGCCGTACGCGGACGACAAGGCAAGGGCGGCGGCCCGCGAGCTGGGGATCGAGCTGTACTTCAACGCGGAAGACGTCCCGAGCTGATCCGACGCTCGGAATCGTGGAACCTAGCGCGGGCTGACGCCCGCAACCCAAGGGTGAAACCGATACGCCCGCGCGACCGGAGCAGGCCAACGCAAGCAGCAACGTTTCGCGGCCGTTGCGCACTGTGGACGTAGGCGGGCCGTCCGCGGCGAGAATTTCACGCTGGGGCTTCGCCCCATGCCCCGCGAACGGGGCCCCAACCCCGTTCGCCTTGACCGGCAAGCATGTTGCGCGACTGGCGCAAGCTCGGCGGAAGAATAGCATGTGGCTTGGCCGCCGCCGCTGGTCGCCGGTCGCCACCGCCGCGCGCCCTCATCGTTGCCGCCCGCTATGGCTTTCCCGCCGCTCCGTGCCAAGATGAAGGGAGCCCCGCCGCGGCCGCGGCCGGGCCCCAGGCGAGCCGTCGCATGCACCCCGGTGAGGTCATCGCGGGGAAGTACCGGATCCAGTCGATCCTGGGTCGCGGGCGGGGCCTGCTCGTCGAGGCGCGGCACACCCAGATCGACCAGCGCGTGGTGCTGCGTATTCTTCCCGCCTCGCACTGCTCTGCCAAGATGCGCAAGCGCTTCCGCCGCGAGGCGCAAACCCTGTCCAGGCTCCAGAGCGAGCACGCCGCGCACGTCATCGACGTGGGCACGCTGAGCGATGGCTCGCTGTACCTCGCCCGCGAGCACCTCGAGGGCGTCGATCTGGACGAGCACATCCGGCAGCGTGGCGCGCTCGGGCTCGAGGAGGCGGCGCTGCTCCTGCTCCACGCCATGGACGCCGTGGCCGAGTGCCACAGCCGGCAGATCGTGCTGCGCGAGATCAAGCCCTCCGACCTGTTCCTGACCACGCGGCGCGGCGGCTCGCCCCTGCTCAAGGTGGTGGACTTCGGCACGGCGAAGATCATGCGGGAGGCCACGAGCGCCGACGGGACCGGCAGCACGGTGCTGTCCATCCACCCCTACTGCGCGCCGGAGATCATCCGCGGCGGCATGTCGCTCGACGAGCGTACCGACATCTGGGCGCTGGGGGCGATCTTCTACACCATGCTCGCGGCTTGCCCGCCGTTCCCGGGCGAAGGCTCGCGACTGCTCCTGGCGATCACGGGCGAGGATCCGATCCCCCTTAGCCGGCTGCGGCCCGATCTGCGGCCGGACATCGATCAGGTCGTGGCCTGGGCGCTGGCCAAGAGCCCGGCGGCGCGTTTCTCGAGCGTCTACGGCTTTGCCCACGCCCTGCGCCCCTATGCACCGGCCGAGGGGCAGGTGCTCGTCGATCGGATCGGCCAGACGAGCCAGGCGCCGCCCGATCTGCCGCCGCCCGGCCCGCTTCCCCGGCACGTGCCCAGGGCGAGGGGCCTGCCGGCGCCGACGCCGCCGCCGCGCAAGCGCGGCCCGATGCGCTCCGATCTCGACCGCACCGAGCACCTGGAGGAGCTCGAGCAGGCGGCCGCAGCCCTGGCGGCCGGCCGCGCCGAGGGGCGGCGCGCCGCCGTCTCTCCGCGTGAGCTGCTTCCGAGCCGGCCCGGGGCGGGCGAGGCGGGATCGGCGCACACGCCGCCCCCGTCACTGCGCAGCGTGCTGCTGAGCGAGCAGCGCCGCGTCGCCGTGTGGGCCCTCGGAGTGGCGCTCGTGGTGCTGCCGGTCCTCGTGGTGATCTACGTGGTGGCGGCTCGGAAGGAGCCGGGCGAGCTGGCCGCGCTCGTCGACGGCGGCGCCGTCCCTGACCATGCCCCCGCCGCCCCACCGCCCGGGGTGCGGCCCGGGGCGGCGCCCCGGCCGGCGCCGCATGCCGCGCGCCCTGCCGGCCGGCCCGGCGCGCCCGACAGGGAGCGCGGCAACACGGAGCCGCCGCGCGAGCCCCCGCCGGCGGAGCCCCCGGAGGCCGAGCCCCCCGCGCCCGACGAGAGCGGTGGCGTAGGGACTCTCGCCGCGGTCGTGACGGGGGGCAAGTGCACCTTCTCGGTCGACGGCGCCGGACGCGGAAGCGGCGCTCAGCTTCGCGTCAAGCTCCCGGCCGGCGCGCACCGGGTGAGCTGCAAGCCCGACGACGGCGGCCCCACGATGACGCGCGAGGTGACGGTGCGCGACGGCGGGACGGCCTTCGTGGCCTTCAGCATCCAGTAGCGCAGGGTCCGGCTACGGCGCACGGCCGAGCGCGCGACGCATCTCCAGCTCGCACTGGCGGCGGCGCACGGCCGCGAGATCGAGCCAGCGGTCGTCGGGGCTGGCCCGCTCCAGGTACGCGCCCCAGGCGAGCACCGCCGCCTCGTAGGCCGTAAGCCCGGAAGCTGGATCGGTGGCCGCGCGCGCGCGCTGCCAGTGGCCGAGCGCGGCATACCAGCTCTCCTCGTAGTCCGGGACGAAGAACCAGGAGTCGCTCTGCAGGCGCCCGTCGCGCGGGTCGTAGGTGCGGGCAAGCCGGATCTGCTCGAGGGCGCCCGCAAGATCGCCGGAGCGATCGAGCGCCACCGCCAGGCCCCACAGCGTCGTGACGCCATAGTAGGACAGGGCGTAGCCCGGGGTCTCTGCCAGGCTGGCGCGGTAGCCTGCCACGGCTGCGGCGAGCTTTCCCTCTAGCATGTAGCTCTCGGCGCGGTTGGCCAGCATGACCGCCCGCGCCTCGGGATCGGCTTCGAGGGCCAGAGCCCGGGAGTATGCCTGGGACTCGGCCTCCGGCCGGCCGAGCCGCGCGAAGCACAGGGCGAGCTTGTAGAGCGCTTCCGCGCGCACCGCGGCCGGGGCCGGGGACTCGCTCACGTAGTGCAGGTGCTCGGCCGCCTGCTCCAGGCGCTCGGACCGGCCGTCGAGATCGAAGAGCAAGTACAGGACGTGGCCCAGGCGGTAGCGCCAGATGGGCTCCGGACGACGGGCCGCCTGCGCGTCCTCCAGCAGCTTGCGCGCCTGGCGCAGCACGAGCGCCGTGCGCGCGCGCTCGAGCGGGCCGCCGGGGCCGGTGTCGTCGGCGCTTCCCTGGCGCAGCTTGTGATACTCCACCAGCAGGGCATCGACTTTCGCCACCCCAGGAGCACCAGGGCGGCAAGCGCGAGGGCGAGCACCAGGCGCACCGTGCGGGCGCGCGCCAAGGACCAGGCAGGCATGCGGCGCCACATGACCCGTGCCCTACCGCCCGCGCCCGCCGGCGCCGCGGCCGGGCGGTGCGCGCGGTGGCTGCTCGAGGCGCTGCACGCGGGCGCGTGCGGCCGGCGCCCACGGGTGAGCCGGCCGCAGGGCCGCAAGATACTGCCGCCAGCGCGCCGCCGCGGCCGCGGGATTGGCGGTCTCCAGGGCGAGCGCCTGGAGGGCAAGCAAGTCGTCGGCCGACGCCGCGAGCGGCCGGTCCTGCGCCGCGAGCCAACGGCGGGCGTCGCCGAGCTCGGCGAGCAGCGCGTCGGCCTGCGCGCCATGGCCGGCGCGGTCGAGCACGAGCACGAGCCCGAGCCCCACGTCGAGCCGGTAAGCATGGTGGGGATCCTCTGCCGCCTCGCGCAGGTACGCCAGCGCCTCGCCCAACGCGGGCCGCTCTCCCGGGCCGCTGCCTCGGGCCTGCGCGTCCATGGCGACGCCGGCCGCCTCGATGAGGGCGCGCGTGCGCGGCAGCGCGCCGGGAAGCAGCGCGGCGCGCGGCACGAGCAGCCGCAGGACTTGCAGCGATCGCTCGATCTGCCCGCTGTGCCGCAGCGTCACGCCGAGCTCGTACATCGCCAGCGGCTGCTCCACGCCGTGCGGGTCCAGGCCCAAGGCTCGGTCGAAGCGCAACAGCGCCTCGTCCGTCTCGCCGGCCCGGGCCGCGACGCGGCCGAGCAGTACCTGCGGCGCCGCGCGGCCGGGGAGCAGCCGGTCCGCCTCGATCGCCGCCCGGCGCGCCTGCGTCGGATCGTCGGCCAGCCGCGCCTGCGCTCGCGCGAGGAGCTGGCAGTAGCGCACCAGCTCCGGTGCGCGCGCCTGCGTCCAGATCGTCTCGCGCCGCGCGTCGCGTCCGCTCTGGGCCGGCAGGCACTCCGCAGGTCTTCCCGACGAGGCCGCCGCCGCGCCGAGATCGATCTCGGCCGCGGCCCAGAGGCCGGAGGCGAGCACCAGCGCGAGCAGCACGCCGGCAGTGTAGCACTCCGGCCTGCGACGGAGCAGCTCCGGCGGCGCAGCCAGAGCTCACGCGAACGGATCGCGCAGCAGGATCGTGTCCTCTCGGCGGGGGCCGACCGAGACGGCGTACAGGCAGATCTCGGTGTGCTCCTGCACGAAGTCCAGGTAGGCGCGGGCCTGAGGCGGCAGCTCGGAGAGCGCGCGACAGGCGCCGATGTCCTGCGACCAGCCGGCGAGGCAATGGTACACCGGACGCGCGGAGGCGAGCTCGGAGACGGGGAGCTCGTCGGCCTCTCCCCACGGCACCTCGTACGCGACGCAGACCTTCAGCGTCGCCATGCCGGTCAGCACGTCGAGCTTGGTCAGCACCAGGCCGTCGAGCCCGTTGACGCGCCGGGCGTAGCGCAGCGCGGCCGTGTCGAGCCAGCCCGTGCGGCGCGGCCGTCCCGTCACCGAGCCGACCTCGGCCCCCCGCTCGCGCAGGCGGCTTCCGGCCTCGTCGCACAGCTCCGTGGGGAACGGCCCCCCGCCCACGCGGGTCGCATACGCCTTGGTCACGCCGAGCGTGCGGCCGATGCGGGAGGGGCCGATGCCAGCCCCCGTGCAGGCTCCGCCCGCGACCGTGGAGCAGGACGTGACGAACGGGTAGGTGCCGTGA
This sequence comes from Deltaproteobacteria bacterium, assembly GCA_016209145.1. Lineage (GTDB taxonomy): Bacteria > Myxococcota_A > Polyangia > Polyangiales > Polyangiaceae > JACQWT01. Next base: position 12,390 of record JACQWT010000260.1, read on the forward strand.
TCGACGTCGAGGAGCGTCCCCTGCGCGCCCTCGAAGAGGATGTCGCGGCCCGACTTGTGGGCGC
>JACQWT010000065.1 GCA_016209145.1 Deltaproteobacteria bacterium
GTGGGCCGCGCCAACACCCGCAGCCGGCGCACTGGACGCGGGCACCACCCACCGCCGATGGAACTCGCCCTACGCCGGGGATTCTGCGTCCCCGCCGTTCAACATCGCGAGATCATTCGGCCCGGTTTTCGACGAAGAGCACGATTTTCAGCCTAGCGGAGTTTCCGCAATGCTGCAAGGAGGCGCTGCCGTTCGCCTCTTTCCCGCGGGAGATCGGACGCGCGCGGCGCTACCGCCCGTAGAGCAGCGCCGCGCTTTCGAGCTGGCCGGGCTGCAACCAGTCCTGGTCGTGCGCGTCGCGGATGCCGAAGGACTTCTTGTTGTAGTTGCAGGGGCACCAGTTCTCGTCGGTGATGCCGAAGCCGAGCAGGTGCGCGCCCGTGGGCTCGCCGGCCTGGTCGGCACCGTAGCCGCAGGCCCAGTTGGAGGTCACCCAGCCGCCGAGCCGGATCTTCGCGGCGGAGCCGCCGTAGAAGGTGTTGATGCGCCAGATCTGGCCGCAGTAGCTCCACGCCTTGTTGTTGATGAGCTCGCCTGGGGTCTTGGAGCCGCTCAAGTAGCTCAGCACGGCGGTCGTGCCCTGGAAGAAGGCAAGCAGCGTCTTCTTGCCCGGCAGCGCGAGCACCGTGCGGTTGCCGGACTCGGCCTTGATCATGACCCGGTCGACGGCAATGGAGTTGAACGAGTCGAACTTGGCCGAGACGAATGCCTCGCTCAGGCTGTTGGGGCTATACGTACTCTCGGTCGTCCAGTGTGTGCTCTCGTGGGGGAAGGTCTGGCCGGTCGCCTTCAGCATCAGCGTCCAGCCGCCGCCCTCGGTGCTCATGTCGCAGTAGACGTCGATGGCGCCGTGCGGGCCGTCGCCGTCGGGATCGATGTTGTAGACGCCGCTGCCCTTGGACGCGCCCTTGTTCAGGATGTCGAGGCAGCTCGCCAGCGCCACGCACTTGCCGTCGAGGCATGCCTTGCCCCCGGAGCAGGCTGCACCGCAGCTCCCGCAGTTGGCGGGATCGGTCTTGATGTCGACGCACTTGTTGCTGCACAGCGTCTGACCGCCCCCGCACACGAGCTTGCAGGCGCCGGCGACGCAAGCCTCGCCCTGGGCGCAAGCCTTGCCGCAGCCGCCACAGTTCGCGGGATCGAGCTGCGTGTCCGCGCACTTGCTGCCGCACTTGGTGGTGCCCCCGGCGCATACGAGCGTGCAGGCGCCGGCCGAGCATGCCTCGCCCGGGCCGCATGCCTTGGCGCAGGAGCCGCAGTTCTGCGGGTCGAGCTGAAGATCGACGCACTTGCTGCCGCACTTGGTCGCCCCGCCCGAGCACAGGAGCGCGCAGGCGCCGGCCGAGCAGATCTCGCCCTGAAGGCATGCCTTGTCGCACGCGCCGCAGTTGGCCGGGTCGGACTGGGCATCGACGCACTTGCTGCCGCACTTGACCGTGCCGCCCAGGCACTGGAGGCCGCACTGGCCGGCCGAGCAGACCTGGCCCTGAGCGCAGGCGTTGTTGCACCCGCCGCAGTTCTGCGGATCGAGCTGGGCATCGACGCATTTCCCGCCGCACTTGACCGTACCGCCCAGGCACTGCACGGCGCACAGGCCGGCCGAGCAGAGCTGGCCCTGGGCGCAAGGGTTGTTGCAACTTCCGCAGTTCTGCGGATCGTTCTGCGTATCGACGCACTTGCTCCCGCACTTCGTGGTCCCGGCGCCACAGGCGCCGGTGCACTTCTCGGCCGCGCAGATCTCGCCCGGACCGCAGGCCTTGCCGCAGCCGCCGCAGTTCTGCGGATCGCTCTCGGTGGCCACGCACTTGGCGCCGCACTTGGTGGTCCCGCCGGCGCACAGCAAGTCGCACGCGCCGGCGCTACAGACCTCGCCCGGGCCGCAAGTGACGCCGCAGGCGCCGCAGTTGGCCGGATCGAGATCGGTGTCGACGCACTTATTGCCGCACTTGGTGGTGCCCCCGGAGCACTGCATGCCGCAGGCTCCGGCCGAGCACACCTCCGCGCTCCCGCAGCCGTTGCCGCAGGCGCCGCAGTGCGCGGGGTTGGTCTGCACGTCCACGCACACCTCGCCGCACTTGGTGGTGCCGCCCAGGCATTGGACCCCGCACTGGCCGAGCGAGCACACCTGGTCCTCGGGGCAGGAGGCGCCGCAGGCGCCGCAGTTCTGCGGATCGAAGCCCGAGTCCACGCACTTGCTGCCGCACTTGGTCGTGCCGCCCAGGCACTCGACGCCGCACGCCCCCGCGCTGCACACCTCGCCCAGGGCGCAGGCCTGGTCGCACCCGCCGCAGTGCGCCTTGTCGAGCTGGGTGTCCACGCAGCTTGCGCCGCACTTGGTGGTGCCGCCCGCGCACTGGGTCGCGCACGCTCCGGCGGAGCAGACCTGACCCTCGGAGCACGCCTTGCCGCAGGCGCCGCAGTTGCCGGGGTCGAGCTCGATGGCGACACACTCGCCACCGCAATCCTTGAGCCCGCCCGGGCAGCCGGCCGCCGCCCCGCCACCGCTGCCGCCACCCGGGGCCGGCGTGACCGACCCGTCGCCGCCCGAGCAGCCGCCGGCCGCCGCCGCCAAGACGGCTGCGAGGACCGGACCGGTGCACGACATCGCCCTGCCTGCAGCTCTCATCTCGCTCTCCATTCTCGCCTCAGAAGCAGTTGCTGAACTCGGCCCGGCCCTTGAAGCCGTAGCCCTCGGGATCATTGGTGCAGTCTACCTCGACCGAGCCTTCCATGCCGCGCACGTCGTTCACCGACGTATTGGTCTGGCGCAGGCTCGCCTTCAGGATGCGGCAGGTCTTGTAGATCCGCGCCTGGTCGGTGTTCGGGATCCGCACCGTGACGTTGACCTCTCCCGTCGGCATCTGCACGACCCGGACCTCGTGCGTGACGTGCTCGACGTTCTCGGGCAGCAGTCCCACGCCGAAGAAGCCCAGGCGCTGCCCCGATCGGCACTGCACCGGCGCGAACGCCCAGCTCCCGAGCTTGCCGCTCGCCTGGAAGCTGCCCGTGACCTTGGAGCGAAGGCCAAGGCCGTCCATGAAGCCGCCCATGACGAGATCCGGCGCGAACACGGCCAGCACGCCCACGGTGAGACCCACGCCACCCAGCACCATGCCGAGCAGCCCACCCACGCCGCCCACCTTGCTCAAGCCGCCGCCCGTCCCGCGCGGCCGCGGGCAGGCGGCGGCCACCGGCCGCGGCATCGGCGCCGCCATCAGAGCGAAGCCGCAGCGGGAGCAGACAATGGCAAGGTCGGGGTTGTTCGTGCCGCAATTCGGACAGCGCATCGCGTCCTCTCCTCGGCTGGGCCGGGGCTCTCAGGCCCCGGTCACCTGGCTCGCCGCCACCCACTGCTGCTGGCCGCCGGCGAAGGCGCACAGGTAGTTCCCGCCGGCGCACTGGACGACCTGGGCCGGGTAGCGGCTGCCGTCGGGCCACTGCACCGTCACGGCCGTGCCCGGGGCGAGCGGGCCCGCCGCCGCCGGTGCGGGGAAGGCCGGCGCCGGGGCCGGCGCCTGGAAGGCCGCGGGCGGCGGCGCCGCGACCGGTTGCTCCTGCTGCTGCCAGCTCCCCTGCTCGGCCACCGCGCCCCAGACCGTCTCCATCGCCGTGGTGAGCCGGTGCAGCAGATCCAGGTACTGGCCGACCAGCATGCCGGCCTGCTCGCTCAGCGTCACCTTGCTCGACAGCCGCAGCGTCACCGTGTCGCCCGCCGCCATGAGGTGGCCGCCGGGATCCGCGTCGCGCTCCAGCAGGCCCACGACGGCCATGGTCAGATCGGGCGGCAGGCGCTCGTAGAGCACCTTGAGCTTGCGCAGATCCTCCGGGTCGTCCTCGAACACCAGGTGAGGCGCGCTCTGAGGCGAGACGAAGTACTTCTGATCGGCGCGATCGTGCTCGTCCCAGGCGTCCCGCACCTGCATCTCGGCGGCGTGCGCAGGAGCCTGTTGGTCGTAGTGCAGATAGAAGTGCGCCGGGAGCTCGATCTTGCGGCTGGTCTTCATCTCCAGCGACAGGCAGCCGAAGGTGACCCAGATCTTCAGGCGCACGGGCCGGCCCTGGAAGTAGCCGGTGACATGCACCTCGTAGCCTTCGTCCCGGACCTTGATGCTGCCGCCGATGACCGGCGCCATGCGCCCGGCGCACTCCTGGCAGCGCGCGATCTTCTTCGCGTCGTCGTGCTCGAAGAAGAACGCCTGCGGGGCCATCACCAGCCCCGCAGAGCGCGCGCGCAGGTGTCGCAGCAGAACGGGGACGAGGATGGAGGCCAGTACTACGACTACTATGATGGGACCGAGCCAGCCGGTCAGATGGATCATCGAAGCCCCTCCTGGGCGGATACTGCGGGAAGACGCCGGGCGCTCCCGGAGCGGCCCGCTATGGGTCGCACGAGTAGGCACACCAGCCCTTGACGCCGTTGACGCAGATGCTGTTCCACGTGCTCTGGCAGCACGCCGGGTAGAACATGCAGACGGTCTTGACGCAGCCCGCCTGCGCCGCGTCGCAGCCGCTCAAGAGCGGGCCGCCCTGGCTGCACTGCTGGTGAGCGCAGGTACCCCATGCCTCGGGGCAGATGAGCTTCATGCAGATGGTGCGCACCTTCTGGATGCACTTGGCGTCCCACTGCGTGTTGCAGCAGAACGGATCGACGTTGCAGATGGCCGACACGCACGAGCCGCAGGCCTGCTTGTTCAGAGGGGGCCCCACGGCGCACTTGTCGTGCGCGCAGGGGCAGCCCTCGTCGATCTGGCCGTCGCAGTCGTTGTCCTGGCCGTCGCCGCACGCCTCCACGCCCGGCGAGACGAGCGGCACGCACTTCATCCCGCCTTGCTGGCAGGCCATCTTGCCCTCGGCGCAGACGCCGAGCTTGCCCGTCTGGCAGCTCTGTCCCCCCCAATTGCCGTCGTCGATGACGTTGTTGCAGTCGTTGTCGTAGCCGTCGCACTTCTCGGGCTCGGACGGGATGAGCTGCACGCACTGGAGCGTGCCGTTCTGGCAGTGCTGCGTGCCGTAGGAGCACTGCCCGAACTTCCCGGTGTCGCAGTCGCCGCCGCCGCCCGGATCGTCCTCGTCGGCCGGGCCGTCGCAGTCGTTGTCCTGGCCGTCGCACTTCTCCGGCCCTGGCTGCACGACTTGCTCGCACTTGAGCTTGCCGGCCACGCACTGCTGCTGGCCTGCGGCGCAGGCGCCGAGCTTCCCGGTCTGGCAACTCGCCCCGCCGCCGGGATTGTCCTCGTCGATGTCGCCCAGGCAGTCGTTGTCCTGGCCGTCGCACTTCTCTTCGCTCGGCAGCACCTCGCCGTCGCAGGCGCCCCAGTTGCCGCCGCTACACGTCTGCTTGCCCGCCTTGCACTGGCCCTTGCCCTCGGTCCCGGGCGGGCCCGAGTAGCAGTCCTGCTTGGCGCCGTCCGCGCAGTCGCAGCCCTCGTCGACGTGGCCGTCGCAGTCGTTGTCCTGGCCGTCGCACTTCTCCTCGTCCGGCACGCACGGCGGACCGCCACCACTGCTCCCGCCCCCGGCCGCCCCCGTGCCGCTGCCGGCGCCCGTGCCGCTGCCGGCGCCCGTGCCGCTGCCGGCGCCCGTGCCGCCCGCGGAGCTCGCGCCGACCCCGCCGCCGCCCGTGCCGTCGTGCCCGCCGGCCGAGCTGGCGGCGCCGGTGCCATGACCCGTGCCCGAGCCGTGCCCGGTTTCGTCCTCGTCGCCGTATCCCGGCCCGGCGACACAGCCACAGGGCGAGAGCAGCGCCGCCCCGCCCAGGAGCACCGCTGCCAAGGAACCGCCCGATAGCCGCTTCATCCCGTCCCTGCTCCTGGTCGGCCGGCACAACGCCGCTGCCAGCACGATTGTCGCAGCTTGGGCCGGCGCGGACAAGGGGGAGCTCACGCAGGGCCACTGCCGGACTGGACGCGCCGGCCGCGGGCGCGTATCGCTCCACGCAGGAGGCCAGATGATCTCGGATCCGGCCGGCGCCGCGCGCGCGCCGCACCTGTGCGGCGGATGCGGCGTCTTCCTGCCGGCGACGCTCGGCGCCTGCGATGTTTGCGGCGCGCCGGCCGCGGCTGCTCGCCCGGCGCCGCCCCTGCCAGCCGAAGGCGTGTGGGCCCGGATCGAGTGTCGCTTCGCCTGCCCGAGCTGTGGCGTGCTCACGCCGATCAATCACCTGGACGCGGACGGCAGCGTGACGTGCGCGCACTGCGCTCTGGAGCAATCGCTCGACATCGCCATGTGGCGGCGCGTGCTGCCCGGCGCCCACGAGGTGGCGGATCTGAGCGGCGTCATGCCCTGGATAGCTGCGGCGCCGGCCAACGCCCCGCTCGTGCACGACAACCCCTACCGGCACGTCGGCCTGGTCGTGTCGCACTGGGACTGGTCGGAGCACGGTGTCGTCGGCGCCAGGGCGGCCGTCGCGGTTCGCGCCAGCCCCGGACGGCCGCTGTGCGCCCGCTGCCGCTCCCCGGTCACGCTGCGGCTCGGCGCGGGCGGCCACGCCACGGCGAGCTGCGCCGCGTGCGCCGTCGACGTGAGCTACGCGCTGCCGCGCGAGGCGCCGGCGCTCTACGCGCCCGCCGCGGCCGTGCTCGCGCCCGAGCATCGCACCGACCGCCGGGCGGCCGTGCTGCGGCAGGAGGGTGGAGCCACAACGGCGCAACTCGTCTGCCCCACCTGCGGCGGCCCACTGACGGCGCGGACCGACGCGTACGAGACCGAGTGCGGCTACTGCCGGCTGCCGGTGCTGGTATCCACCAAGCTCTGGGCTCGGCTCGGCCTGGGTGCGCCGCGCACCGAAGGCTGGTGGGTGCTGCTGCGGGGCCCTTCGGCCCGGCGCCAGAAGCTCGAGCAAGACGCTGCTCGGCCCGACGCGCTCCAAGACGAGATCGCCGCGCGCGCCCGGGCCGCGGCGCAGCAGGCGGGAGGCGGGGTCCCGGGCTGGGGCCAGGCGCCCGGCGAAGCGGCGCCCGAGGGACAGGCAAGCCAGAGCGGCGGCTGCGGCGCGCTTGCGCTGCTCGCCGCGATCCTGCTCGTGCTGGGGCTCGGGGCGTTCTAGTGGCGCGTCCCACAAGTCGTGCGGAGAGATGATTGCCGGGACGCGCCACGCGGGTGGGGGCCCGGGGGAGGCGGCGCCCCGCCTCCCCCGGTAGGGCCCGCGGGGAGGGCACGCCGCTTGCGCGGCCGAAGGCCGCAATTGCAAGCGGCGTGGCCTTCCCCGCGAAGTGGGCCGTCCCGCCCCTTTGTCCGCGGGACTTGCGGGACGGCCCACTAGCCCGTCACCTCCAGCCCCGCTCCGCGGAAGATCGCGGCGCAGCGCTCGATCTCGGCGGCGCTCATCCACTGGGCGCGGGCGTAGGGCAGCGCGAGGCCAAGGGCGCGGCGCTTGGCGATCCAGAGCGGGTTGTAGGCAAGCAGCGCCACGCGGCCCAGGCCCAGCCCGCGCACGAGCGCCGCGAGCGCGTCCAAGTTCTCCTCGGCGTCGGTGATGCCCGGGACGACCGGCACCCGCACGAGCAGATCGGGAAACCCGGCCGCGACGAGGCGGCCGAGGTTGCGGTGGATCACCCGATGGCCGCGGCCGGTGTGAAGCCGGTGCGCCTGCTCGTCGGCGAGCTTGAGATCGAAGTAGATAGTCGAGAGCTGAGGCAGCAGGTGCCGCGCAAAGGCGTGCCAGCCGAAGTGGCCGCAGGTCTCGAGCAGCACGGGCACGCCGCGCTCGCGCAGCGCCGCCGCGAGCCGTCCGGTCCAAACCGGGAACAGGGCGGGCTCCCCGCCCGACAAGGTCACGCCTCCGCCGGAGCGCCGGTAGAAGACCGCGTCGCGGCACAGGAGCTCGACGAGCTCCTGCACATCGTGGCGCCGGCCGGCGATCCGCCGGGCGGCACCGGAGCAGGCTGCGGCGCATCGGCCGCACAGGCGGCAGCGTCCCGACCCCGGTCGCCAGGCCGCGGGGCGCGCGATGCCCTCCGGGCAAGCCGCAGCGCAGGCGCCGCAGCTCGTACAGCGCTCGGGCAGCCGCTGGATCTCGGGCGCCGGGGACAGCGCCTCCGGGTTCTGGCACCAGACGCAGCGCAGCGGGCAGCCCTTGAAGAAGACGACCGAGCGAATGCCTGGGCCGTCGTCGAGCGCGTTCCTACGCACGTCAACGATGAACGGGCCTCGCTCGCGCACCCCGCTCCTAGCTCCCCAGGCGATGCTCGGTGCGCTCGATCACCTCGAGCTGCGCCTCGCGCGTCAGATCCACGAAGTAGACGTTGTAGCCGGAGATGCGCACGAGCAAATCGCGGAACTCCTCGGGATGCTCCATGGCCGCGCGCAGCGTCGCCGTGCTCACCACGTTGAACTGCATCTGCATGCCCCCCAGCTCGAAGTAGGAGCCGACGTAGGCGGCGAGCCGGTCCACGAGCTTGCAGTGGGCGTCCCCCGGCCCAGGAGCCACCTTGACGTTGAAGGCGATGTTATTGGGCATGAGCAGCGGATCGAGCGCGGCCACGGTGCGGATCTGCTCGGTCAGCGAGGCTCCCGCGAGCTGCGAGGGCGTGAGCCCCGGCGTGAACGCCTTGCCCTTGCGCCGCCCGCTCGGCAGGGCGCCCGCGAGCGCGCCAAAGGCCACGTGGAACGACATGCTCCAGTATCCCGGGAAGTACCGGCCCCCCCGGTAGCTCCGGTGGGACTGGAAGCGCCGGAAGACAAAGCCCATGAGACCACGCGCGATCTCGAGAGGCAGCCCCTCGTCGCGGCCGAACTTGGGGGTCTTGGTGAGGATCTCGGCGAGAAGCTCCGCGTGGCCGGCGAAGTCGGCCGCCAGGGCCGCGAGCAGCGCCTCCCAGTCCGTGCGCCGGCGCTCGTAGACGAGGGTCCTCACGGCGGCGAGGCTGTCGATCACGTCGGTGAGCCCGATCAGGGCCGCGCCCGACGAGTTGTACAGGGCGCCCCCGTCAACCACGTCGCGGCCCTTGTCCATCGGCCCGCAAAATAGCGCCGACATGAGCGGCGTCGGCTTGAGCTCCTGGTGCGCTCGGCCATAGGCGTCGTTGGCCTCGACGGCGCGGTCGATGAGCCAGCCGAGCTGAGCCTCGATCGCCGCCACGAAATCGGCGTACGTGGCGAAGGAGCGCGGATCTCCGGTGCGCGGGCCCACCTGCTGCGCGAGCAGCGGGTGAGAGCCGTCGTGCAGGGCCATCTCCAGGGCGGCCACCAGGTTGAACATCATGCAGTTGGTGTGTCCCAGGTGCCGGCCGCAGCTCGTGGGCTCGACGCAGCCGGTGGCGGTCCAGTCGCGCGCGTGCTCCGGGGACAAGCCCTGGTGCTCCAGGGCCGCCACTACCGCGGCGTCGTTGTGCAGCGAAGGCGTGGCGCCCGTGAGCAGGTTCACCTCACAGAGGCGGCGCAGGTACTGCTCCGAGTTGATCCCGGGCGCAAAGCGGGCGTTGACGTTGGGATCGCGCAGCCGCAGCATCTCCGTGGCCTTGAGCAGGATCCACGTCATGTCGCACACGGCCGTCCGTCCCTGCTCGGTCTGCCCGCCCAGGGTGATGACCATGTCGGCCGAGGACCCGCTGAAGACGCGGTTGCCCGCGCTCTCCTTGTAGGGCAGGTGGTCGGCGCACTTGATCATGAGCGCGCAGCACAGCTCCAGGGCGCGCGCGACGTAGCGGCGCCGCTCGTCCGGATCGCCGATCGCGCCCAGGTCCCGCGCGAAGAACGGCTGGAGCCACACATCCAGCCGGCCCACCACGAGCGCGGCGTTGAAGCTCTCCTGGTGCAGCGCGACGAGGAGGATCCAGATGGCCTGGACGGCCTCGTGCAGCGTCTCGGCCGGATGGGCCGGGACCTTCGCGCAGATCCGGGCCATCTCGCGCAGCTCGGCGCGGCGCGCGGCGGCCTCGCCGCTGGCGTCGGCGATCCGGCTCTCCAGCTCCGCGGCGTGGCGGCCCAAGCGGCAGGCGTAGTCCATGACGCCGTCCAACGCGATCGCGAGCGCGCCGTAGAAGTCGCGCCCTGCCTCGTCGGCCGCCTGCGCGCGGCGCCGGCCGGCCTCGGCGCGAATGTCGAGCAGGCCCCGGCGCAGCACTGCCGGCACGTCGACCACGGTGTGGCTGATGGCCTGGCTCTTCCACATGAAGAAGAGCGCGAAGCGCATGTCGAGATCGATCGCCTGGCGCGCCTCGCTCCGCGCGTACGTCCACTGCCGCACGTTGTCGTACAGCCAGAACGGGTACACCTCGCGGTTCAAGATCTCGATGTCCTCGTCGGAGATGCGATACGGGTTGATCTCGCGCGCCTGCATCGTCAGAAGCTCGCCCCAGCCCCAGGTGGCGCCGAGCTCCGGGTAGAGCGGCACGCCAACCGGCCGGCTGGTCGTGGTGCCGGCGAGCAGGTCATCCTCGCGGATGAAGGGCTCCTTGCGCGTGAGCAGATGGTGCACGACCCGCGCCTGGCGCATGGCGGCCGAGTCGTCCGTGCGGCCGGCGAGCCGGTCGCGCAGCTTGAGCTCGGTCAGCAGGCGCGCCCGCTCCGTGCAGATCTCGGCGATCGTGGTACGCACCGTCCAGAGCTGCCGCTTGATGCGCGGGAAATGGTCGAGCGTGTACGCGGCGAGGTGCGGGTCGGCGAGCCACGTCGCCTCGCCCTCGGGCCGATCGCGACACGGCTCGCCGGGCGGGCAAACGGGCATGTCTTGCCAGCGCGCCGGCCCCAGGGGACCGGCCCAGCGCGGCGAGAGCGCGAGCTTCCTCTGCCGCAGGGCCACGGCCGAGGTCATGTGGCCGAACTTCGCGAGCACGCCCATGTTGCCCTCGAGCGCCACGTCGTTGTTGATGATCTTGTCCAGGTTGTCCGCGCGCGCGTCGAAGAAGCGGCGCATGAGCGCGCGCGTCTTGAACCGCACCGTGGCGTCCGCGCCCGCGACGGGGCCGGCACCGACGCGCATGCGCCCGCCCGAGCAGACGACGTGCACGCCGCTCGACCTGTCCCAGGTCACAAACTGGATCTTGGCCTCGAAGACAAACGGCACGCCCAGGGGGTGCTCGTCCTGCAGGTGATGGCGCAGCGAGGGCGCGTGGTTGAGCAACGCTGCGACCGCCGCGAGCTTGGCCCGCACGACGAGCGACGTCGTGTGCTCCAGGAGCGCGCTGCGGGCGGTGCCTGCAACGGCGCCGATGCTCCTCATCAGCCCCCGTCCCCCGGCCAGCCGCCGTCGCCGCCGTCCACGACGGGCAGCGATGCGTCGGCTGCCAGGCGGGTGAACTTGCAGCGGCGGCCGAACGCCTCGGTCACGCCCGTCTCCGTGTTCCTGACCGCGTGGGGAGCCTCGGCGCACTGCATGTGCTCGCCGGCGATGCGACAGCTCGAGCACAGCACGATGGGCTTGGACGCCCCCGCGTCGGGAACGAGCGTGGCCTCGATCCAGTAGGCGTCGAGCGCGTCCACGAAGGCCTCGACGTCCAGGACGACGGGCACCATCGACGAGGTGTAGGTCCCGCGCCGATCGGAGCCGAGACGCAGCACATCCATGGGCGCGTCGTCGTTGATCCACACGCCGGCAATCGGCTCCGGATCGGTGCACCCCAGCGGGGGCGCAAGCAGCGCCGCGAGCAGCACCACGCATCGGCCATAGGTCAAGCCAGCCATGGTCAGAACCTGCCCCCTCCGGCGAGCCCTAGCCGCCAGTTCAGGCCCGCACCGCCGGCGGTCACCGCTTCGCTGTCGGAGCCGTGTCCCTCGTGCTCGAAGAAGCGCATCTCCAATCCCACCGGAGTGAAGGCCACGAAGCCGTGCCCGAAGCCGAAGACGGCCTGCAGGCAGACGGCCGACGAGAGCAGGAGGGCGTGCATCTCCTCGAACCGGCCGGCGTTGGTGCGATACACCCACTCGATCGCGAGCGGCGTGAGGACCGGCTCCACCTCGACGCGCACGTCGGGCGTGTCCGCCACCCGCAGCGGAAAGCCCACGCCGGCAGGATCGAGGTGCAACCCATTATTGTCGTTCAGGTGCTCGTAGCCGAACGCCAGATGGAAACGGATGCGCTCGCCCACGGCGAGCTCGACGCCGAGCACGTGCGCGGGCTCGGGGTTGCGCAAGGGCCCGGCCACGCCGATCACCGGCCGGTAGAAGGGGCCGATCCAGACGCTCGGCTCCGCCGGCGCTGCCGGCGGGTTGGGTGCCGTGACGCCGGGCGCCGGGGCCTGGCCCGCAGGCCAGGCGGGCGCCGCCGGATACGCTCCCGCGCCCGGCGGGTAGGCCCCGGGTGCGCCGGGCTGCTCCCACGGCGCCGCCGGGTGCGCCCACGGCGCCGCCGGCTGCGGCCCAGGCGCAGCCGGCTGCGGCCCAGGCGCAGCCCCGTAGGCTCCCGGCGCCCCAGGCACTGCCCATGCCCCCGCCGGCTGCGGCCCCGGCGCCGCAGGCGTCGGCGGCGCCGCAGATGTCGGCGTCGGCGCAGGCGCAGCCGCGGCCCCGCAGGCGCACTCGCTCCAGCTCCGCCCATCCGCTGCGCACTGCTGCACGCCACGCGCGCCCAGCCAGCAGCGGCAGGCCATGCGCTGTCCCGCAGCGCAGGGCAGCGGGGAAGCCTCGTCCTGGGCGCGGGCCGCAGCCGCGACCGTGGCGAGCGCCGCGCTCGTGGCGACGGCGAGAACCTGCCGCCAGCCTGAGCTGGGCCAGCCTTGCCATGTCGATCTCGCGCACGCCATGGTTGGTCCCGCCAGGAGGGATTGTAGACCGTGGCTGCCGATTCGTACGCGGGAATCGTGCCGGGCTCGACGCGTACGGCGACGGGCAGATAGGCTCGGGATCGCCACTCCTGAGCCCGGCGGCGCCCTTCGTGGGGGCGCCCGCGGGCGCATGTTCCGGGGCGGCGCGTTCCTCGTCCACGAGCAACAAGGGTTTGGCCATGCGCCCCGATCTGCGAATACCGTGCTTTGCCTCGCGCGCCGCCGTCGTGCACGACGGACATCGGCGCACTGTGCGCCCACCTTGGCCTGGCGTCGCACTGCTCGCCATGATGCTGGCGCTCGTCGCCGGCTGCGGCGCCCCGGCCCCGCGCACCGCTGCGCCGGAGCTTCCGGTGGCTCCCCCGCCGCCGCGCACTTCGCTGCTGGCGCCAGGCTGGATCTGGCCTCGCTCGGCCTTCTTCGCCCCTTCCCCCGGGTTCGTGCCCGGCGTCGTGCGACCCTTCGACGCCGACGCCATGCGCCGGCGGGCCCAGAGCACGACGGGCTGCAAGCCGATAGAGGTGTTCGCCGGGCTGTGGGTGATGCCCCACTGCGACATCCTGCCGCGGCTCGCCGGCTCGCCCGCCGTGCCCGAGCGCAAGCTGGCGCTGCGCGGCGAGCGCCCGGCGTCGGTAAATCTGCGCGGCCAGGGCCTCGACGGGCCGGTCAAGGATCAGCAGCAGGTCGGCGTCTGCTGGTCCTTCGCTCTCTCGGCCATCATGGAGAACGCGCTGCGGCGAACGGGGCCCCAGGACGTGATCGCGCCGCTGCACCTCATCGCCAACGATGCCTTCGTGGAGCTCTTCAGCACGGGGGCAACGGCGGCCGTGGTGCTCGAGCCGAGCTGGCCCTACGATCCCGCCAAGGCATGCAAGCTCCAGAACCGGCCCGACACATGGTGCGAGGAGGCGTACCACGTCAAGCAGGGCTCCTGGCAGAGCGATCCCGCGCTCGTGGCCGAGGTCGAGCGAGCCAAGGCTTCCGGCCGGTGGCGCATCGTTCGGGCCCAGAAGCTGCCCGAGCCGCCCATGTTCGACGCCATCGCCGACGTGCTCGCGGGCGGGCAGTCGCTGTACGCGTCGTTCGAGATCGACAGCATCGCGTGGAGCCGCGCGCCCGGCGGCATCATCGAGGACTATGCCGGCGGCGATCGCGGCGGCCACGCGGTTGCCGTGGTGGGATACCGCACCGGCCCGCGCGGCCGCGAGCTGCTTCTGCATAATAGCTGGGGTATGGACTGGGGCGAGGGCGGCTACGCCTGGCTCTCCGAGGCGATGCTGCGCGCCCACGGCCTGGAGGCGTTCAGCGTCGAGGTCGGGCCGGCCGGGGGCGGAAGCCTTCCGCCCGTCGGCCCGGGCACCCCGGGCACCCCGCAGCTTCCGCTCCCCTTTCCCGTGCCGGGCTGGCCGGGCAATCCTCCGGCTGCGTGCCCGGCGGGACAAGTGCGCGACGCGCTGCTCGGCACGTGCGCCGGCCCGTGCCCCGACGGCTCGCCGCCGGCGGGCGGAGTGTGCACCGGACTACCGATCCCGACGCCGACTCCAGGCGGCGGCCAGCCGCCAGGACCGGCCGCGTGCCCGGAGGGCCAGGTCCCCGACCTCGTGACGCGGGCGTGCTCCCCCGCGTGCCGCAACGGCTGGCCCCCGGCGGCGGGCGCGTGCATGCCCTAGTGTGGAAACAATCTTCGAGAAGCGCAGCGTCTCGATCGTGGCTTTCGGCACCGGGCCGGCGGGGGGATGAACCGAGCGCGGCCACCGCGTAGTCGGCAGCGGCGGCCAACATCGCGCCGTCGAGCCCCGAATCACCCGATGCACGCGGGATCGAAGCGCGGCGCTTCTGCGCGATCGTTCCCAGCGTTCTTCTACGCCGCCACGGGCTCGGTATGCCAGCCGCTGCGGTCAGCGGCCAGCTTGAGTCGAGCTGGGGCAGGCTCGTCCTCCAGCTCGGCCAGGGCGGCGATGGCGTAGCCCGGCTTGGGCGCCTGGGTCACCACCATCAACCGAAGGAGCCGGTCGGCGACCGCACCCATGGGCTCGCGGCCGTTCTCCCAGCGCGAGACGGTCTCGGGCGCCACCCCCATGTGCCGGGCGAAGTCGGCCCCCGACCAGGCGAGGTGCTTGCGCAGGAACTTCACCTCGGCAGCCGTGAGCCTGGCCTTCTTCGTGACCACGGCCATGGCGATGGCCTGGTGCAGCTCCGTCATCCTCGGGATGACGACCTCGTGCTCACCGCACTCGCCGCACCGCCGAACCTCCACGCCCTTCAACGTGACGTGGGGCAGACCGCAGGCCGAGTAGTTGTAGTTCTCGCGGGCCGAGGTCATCGGCTTGTCGCAGGCAGGGCACTTCATGGCTTGAGCCTCCACGCGGTCACGATCCTCAGCTCGGTCTCCGACCGGAACGCCACCACCGCGCACATGCGGGCCGTCCTCACCCGGTAGCGCCAGGAGCCGCGCTCCAGCTCGGCCGGTTCGACGATGCCCCCGCGCAGCAGGTTGAGCACGTCAGCCGTCGTGAGGTCGTCCTTGTCCAGCTCCTGCTGGGCGTGGCCGGAGAAGGTCACGCTGCCGCTCTGGATGATCTCCCGGATCAGACGCCGGGCGTCCGAGGGGTTGAGCGGCTCGCCCAGCACACGAGGAGCATGGGCCTAGCTTGAGCTTTTGTCAAGGCACCGCGGTAGATCAAGGCTGGTGCGGCCACGCCCGGACGGCCTACCGCGTCACCCCTCCAGGCCCGGCGGCCACGCCATCCCGAGCCCGCCCGTAGCAGGCGGCCAACATCGCGCCGTCGAGCCCCGAATCACCCGATGCACGCGGGATCGAAGCGCGGCGCTTCTGCGCGATCGTTTCCAATCTCCAAGCTGGAGCGCCAGGACGACATGCTGCTCAGCCGCCTCTACGCCTTCGTCGAGGCACTCGGTGGCGAGGTCGAGATCCGGGCGAAGTTCCCCAACCAGGAGGTGCAGATCAACCAGTTCCGTGAGGTGGCCAAGCTCAGGGAGGCCCTGGCTCCCCGAGCGAAGCAGAAGCAGTCGGCGTAGGCTCGGCCGGTGAGAAACGGCCCGGCCTGCCTGCACCAGGCCACGGGCGTCCGCCGGATCGTCGGGCCGAGCCCTCACGGCCCAACCGCTTTCCTGACCTCCGCCCGCAGCCGCGCGGCAATGGGCTCGTTCCTGCCGGTCCTTGCGTCTCGAATCACCTGCTGCTCAAGCTCGGAAAGCTGGCGCAGGAAGGCATACCGCGTCTCGATCGTCTGGGCGATGGCCTGCGGATCGAGTCGCTCGTCAAGCCTGGTGAGCCGTCGGACGTCGTCCCAGTCGTAGCGGCCCCCGTGAAGCCGCTCGAAGAACACGTCCGGGTCGAATGGATCTCGCACCTGCCAGAGCTTGAGGACCACGAGGCGACGCAGGATCTCGCCGTCGAACCCGGTGCCGGCGAAGGCGTGGAGGTCGTGCAGGTCGCGCACCTTGGCCCGCTGGAACGCGGCCCGCAGCTTCTCCGCGATCATCTCGATGGGCTCGATCGTGGCCACCGCCACCGGCTCGAACTCCAGGTACTTGAAGTAGGCTTGCGGCTTCATCGGCCGGCGCCGGACTGGCAGCGTGGGGTGCTCGCGAAGGCTCACCTGCAACCGGAAACGCCCGCTCGCATTCCATGCGTGCCGGTAGAGCACGTCACCCCCGAACGATCTGTCGCCCTCGGTCAGGTAGTAGTCGTCGAGCATGAACCTGATGTCGAAGTGCGCCTGGTTGAACACCTCGACGATCTCCTGGAGCACGTCGTCCTGGGCTCTGCTGGTGCTTAGCGTGAAGTCGAGATCCTCCGAGAAGCGGCCCGCCGACCCGAAGACGACCTTGCGCAGGCAGGTGCCGCCCTTGAACGCCAGGTCGTTCGCCAGGCGTGTGTCCACGAGCGCCTTGAGGGCGTAGGTGAGCACGACGTCCCGCTCCGCCACGAGCTTGTCCCGGAGCCCGCTGTTGCGCGCGTACAGGTCCACGTACTTCTCAGCGATCACGACTCGCCCTCTTCGGTCCAAGCTTGATCTTGCGTCGTCGCGTCCCGCTCTCCATGAGCACCTCTGCCGGAACGCTCTGGATGATCCCCCAGGTCGAGTCCAGGCGGCCGGTCGTGCCCCAGCTCCTCCTCGGTCCGAGCAGCACCTTGTTGCCAGGCTGAGTCAGCCGCAGCATCTTGCTTCGCACGGCATCGGAGATCTCGACGCGATGCAGGTCGAGGAGGTGGCCGAGCCGCTGCACGATCGCCGACTCGTTCCAGAGGCGGGCCATGCGCAGGAGCTTCGGCCAGGAGATCCGCAGGGCAGCCTTGCCCACGACGCGGGACACCTCGCCGATGCCGCCCGCGTACTGGGGCCGGTCGAGAGCATCGAGCAGAGCACGTTCTGGTGTCGCCATGAGCACGGGCTGCCCGAGCACGCTGGTCGGCTCGAAACCGAAGAAGCGCTGCTCGCGTTCGTAGACAAACACGTAGCGCTTCCCCCGGACAAGCTGCGGAGGGTGTCGAACCCGGCAAGCCATGTACACCTCGGCGAAGACCTGCTCGGTGAACCCGTGGTGGGTGCAGGCCGTGCCGAACGAGAAGAAGTAGGGCTCCACGAGCACGGCCCCGACGGCAAGCGGGTTCCAGTCGGCCACCGCTTCCGTGCCCCGGCTCGCAGGGACGAGCTGGTAGAGGCCAGGCCGCAGGCGTTCGAGCCAGCCCTTCCTCACCAAGCGGTGGGCGACGAAGCGTGCGTAGCCATCGGATGCGCCGAGCATGGAGCGAGCCATTCGAGGTCCAGGATGACCTTGGCCTCGTTCTTGGAAAGGGTGCGCTCGGCGGTGTTCATCGGATGACTTCGTTAGGAATATACTAACGAACCGTGCTTCATGCAACTGCTCGTTGCCGGGGCACGAAGCCCAGGCGTCGCCCTCGCCTGCGGCTTCATGGCGGAGATTGCCGGAGTGGTCCGGCCCCCATCGTCGCACGCAGAAAATCCAGCTCACCGGCGGCTGCGAGCCGCTGCGTCCTGCTCGTAGAGCCACACCCAGCACCGGGCCGCCCTGTCCTCGTCCATGCACCGCAGCCGCGCGAAGGCCCGCGTGACCGCCGCCCGATTCGCGATCGAGTAGTAGAGGCGCACCGGCTGGAAGGCCTCGCCGGCAACGGTTGCCAGAAGGACTCGGCTGCTCATGGCGGCTGTCATCTTGCACGGCGGGCGAGGGCGATGGAAGCGAAGGGGGTCTCGTTCGCAATCGATGCGCCAGGCCAGGTCAACGTGGCCCGCGTCGGCCGGCATGCCGGGTTGTCCGCTTCCGCTCCGGCTGCGCGCGCCGGGCGATCGTGAACACCGATTCCGCGGCATCGTGAACACCGATTCCGCCGGCTCCTGAACACCCCCCGGCCCGCGCCGGGGGACGCGACGTGCTCCTCGGGTTTCTACCCCGGACCGCCTACACGGC
>JACQWT010000278.1 GCA_016209145.1 Deltaproteobacteria bacterium
CGCGCCAGAAGAACGGCCGCAGGCGCCCGCGCGACAGCGCACGCGCGAGCACGCGGGCCGCGGCCAGCGGAGTGCGCGCGTGGCACGCCAGCGCCAGCCACCCGAGCGCCGCGAGCAGCCAGACGGCCCCGAGCGCGGCGAGCGCCGCAACCAGAGCACCGGCCACCGCCGCCGCCGCGCGCCCGCGCCGGCCAGGCGCGCGCTGGGGTGGCGCCGGCTCGTCCTCCCTCGGCGGCAGGCCGGGCTCGAGCTCGCGCACGACCGAGGCGTCGATCTCGGGGAGGGAGATGCGCAGCGTGAATTGGCCGAGATCGTCTCCCTCGCCCAGGCGGGTGAGGTGCCGCGGCGGCTCGGGCACGGGCGCGCCGCCCTCGTCCGCCCCGCTGCCGGCCGCGACGAGGCTCGGGCGCCGGTCGGCCCCGCAGCGCCGTATGGCGTCGACCGCCTCGGCGAGCTCGTCGGGGCCGGCGATCTTCTGCCCCCGGCCGCGCAGGGCCTCGATCGCCCGGGCCATGGCCCGCGCCTCGGCAAAGCGCTTCTCGCGCTCGGCGCTCAGGGCAATGTCGAGCAGGGCGTCGATGTCGGGGCCGAGCTCCGGCCGCAGCGCGGAGGCCGCCCGGCGGCGGCCCGCGAGCGCGGCAGCCTGGCAGGCGGCGGCGTCCTCGCCCGCGAAGGGCAGAGCCCCGGAAAGCATCTCGTAGAGGATCACGCCCGCGGAGAAGATGTCCGCCCGCGCGTCGAGCGGCGCGCCCCGGTACTGCTCGGGCGCCATGTAGCTCGGCTTGCCCACGAGCAGCGCTCCGCTCTCGGCCTCCGCTCCGGGCCGCGCGACCAGCGCCACGCCGAAGTCGGCCACCTTGACCTCACCCACGCCCGACAGGAGCACGTTGCCCGGGCTCACGTCGCGGTGCACGAGCGTCCGCCCGTCGCCATAGGCCCGCCGGTGCGCGTGGCTCAGGCCGCGCAGGACCGAGGCGGCGATGTAGAGCGCGAGAGGCACCGGCACGCGCGCGTCCTGCTCCGCGTACGCCTGGCAGAAGCGCCGCAGGTCCACGCCGTCGACCAGCTCCATCACCAGGAAGTAGTCGTCCTGCTCGCCCTCGCCGAAGTCGATCACCTGGACGATGTTGGGGTGCACGAGCCGGCTCATGAGCTTGGCCTCCTCGGCAAACATGGCCGAGAGCCGCTGCCAGCTCGCGAGCTGCGGCAGGATGCGTTTTACGACCACCGGCTTCTCGAAGCCCCGCGCGCCCACGGCCAGCGCGCGGAACACCTCGCCCATGCCTCCGCGGGCGAGGCGATCGAGCAGGACGTAGCGGCCGAAGGGCACGCCCGCGCCGGAGGAAGACGGCGCCAGGGGGCGCGCTCGCGAACGCGGGTCGTCCACGCCGGAGAAGCTAGCACGTCCCCGGGCGCAGGCCGCGGGTGGCCGGCTCCGCGTCACGCAATCCTGCTCCCGGGCAAGCGAGGTCGCCGTGCGAACGCGCGCTTTCCGGGCACTCGGGTGCCGACCTCGCCCAGGTCGCCGTGCGAACGCGCGCTTTCCGGGCACTCGGGTGCCGACCTCGCATCGCCGCGCGGGGGACGTCGCTCAGAGCATGCCCGCCAGGTTCTCGATGGCGATGCGGCGCAGCTTCAGGTAGCGGTTCTCGTCGGCCGGGGCGAGCCGCGCGGCAAGCGCGTCGCCGTCCGCCCCGATCTCGGCGGCGTAGCGCTGGGGCCAGTGGTGACGGAAACCATGCAGCCAGGCGAGCAGGGCGTCGCGCTGCCCTTCGGCGGCGGCGTCGAGCTCCAACGCGACGCGCCCGAGGGCCCGGCGCACCCGCGGCCCGTCGAACGGGCCGTGGGCCGCGGGCCGGACCGCGCCCCACGGCACACCGGCCTCGCAGAGCGGCTTCCAGGGGCCGTCCATGGTTGGTATCGTAGCGCGGTGAAGCTCGATCGCAACGCCATCGGCGCGGTGGTGCGCGCCGTGGCAGACCGGCTGGAAGGCGAGTGGCTGCTCGTGGGCGGCGCCTTCGTCGCCCTGTGCTACCGGCCCGAACGCGAGACCGAGGACATGGACATCTTCGCCCTGGACGGCGCCGGCGCGGCGCGCCTCGAACTGCTGCAGCTCGCCGCGGATCTCGGCCTCCCGGTCGAGTCCCTGAACTCCGCCGCGGATTTCTTCGTGCAGCGCATCGCGGGCTGGCGCAGCCAGACGGAGCCGCTCACGAGCGGCGCGCGCGGCCGGGTGCTGCGGCCGCCGCCGCCGCTGTTCCTGCTCACGAAGCTTGCCCGGCTTTCCGAGCAGGCGCTGGCGGCGACCGAGGACGGCGCGCTCGCCGCGCGCCGCGCGGAGCTGCGGCAGGCGCTGGCGGGCCTGCGCTAGCGCTGCCGCTCGCACCATCCCCGCCACAGCCTTGCGGAAGCACTCCCTTGCGGCGCAGGAGCGGCCGAGACGGGCCAGCGCCACGCCAAGGCTCAGGTGCGTGCCCGCATGCTCCAGCCCGAGCGTCGCAGCCTGCTCCAGATACGCCAGCGCGTGCTCGGGCCGGCCGGCGGCGAGCAGGCTCGTGCCGAGCACCCGGAGCAGCGCGGCGGAGCCAGGGTGGTGCCCACGCGCCGTCTCCAGCACCCGGATCGCCTCGATCGATCGGCCGAGCAGCAGCCGGCCCAGGGCGAAGTGCACGGGCGGAAGCTGGGTCAGGAGGTCGCACAGCAGCGCCTCGGCCTGTTCGGGGTGGCCGCCCGTCGCTGCGCCCCGTCAGCCCTGCAACCGGGCACGGGCCGGCCATGTAGGTCCTAGTAGGACCCCCCCCCCACATGGGCCTACCTACTTCACGATCGGCGCGATTCTTGAGTTTTTGAGTTGACCGCCGGCCGACAGCAGCGCACAGTATCTTCGCGGCTACGCGGGGGCCAACCGGAGAAAAGGAGGCGCTGGACATGCGACAATTTCAGCAGATTGTGTTCGACGGGTTCGTGTACGGCACGGACACGGTGTACTCCGATGCCGCCTACAACGACCTGGTCGGCTCGGTCAATCAGCTCGGGATTCATGCACTGGCCTCGGAGATTAGCGGCACGAGCCCGACGCTGACGGTGGACGTGGAGACATCGAGCAACCAACTGAACTGGCACTCGAAGTTCGCCACTTCCAAGCCCATCAACGCGGCGAGCCTGACGGCGGCGACCGGCCGCTCGCACTACGGGCAGGACACCGGCAGCTCGCCGTCGCTCGGCTTCTGCCGGCTCGCCATCAGCTTGGGCGGCACGACGCCCACGGCGCGGCTCAAGATCGCCGTTTGCGGCCGAAGCAGCGGCTAGGGCCGCCCGGCATGGGTCGGGGCGGGCACGCCGGCGCACTGCGCGGCGGCGTGCCCGTCAGCCGTTGGGGCGAGCGGCGTCCATCCTGGCAGCCGGCGGCAACCGGCACCGCGCCCGAGGGAGGACGATGATGGACGAGCAGAGAGAGGTCCCGCTGGACGATCGGCGGCTGGAGCCTGGGCGGTTGTCCGACGAACGACCGGGGATCGAGGAGCAGCCAGCGCCCGCGCCCGCCCCGCGCAGCGAGCCGGAGTCCTTCGGCCCGGTGCAGCCGCCAGAGCCACTCGGGTGGGAGCCTGACTCCGCCGAAGCCCTTGCCGCTTCCGGAAGGCGATCCGGCCGTCCTGCTCGGGCCGGCGCCGTTCGCGACGACGCGCAGGCAGCCGGCGCCGCTGCTGCTGCTCCCCGGGGCCGAGCAGCCCGGTCCGCTCGGCCCGGCGCCGTTCGCGCGCGCGGCACGTCAGCCCGCGCCCTTGCCGATCTGGGGGGGCGAGCAGCCCCGCCTGCTCGGGCCGGCGCCGCGGCGGGAGACGCCAGCACCGCTGAGGCCGCTGCTCGCCGAGCCGACTTTCGTGCCGTCCCCACCACCCGCCACGGGGAATCGCCGCGCCCAGCCGATCCCCGTTCCCGCGCCCCCGAGCTCGGTGGCACCACTGCCTCGTCCCGCGACGTCTGCGCCCTTGAGCCCCTACGACGCTGCCACCCCAGCACCGGGCCCCACGATCCCCATGGGCGGGCCCCCGCCAGGCCCCTCCGGCAAGTGGCCACGGCCGAACCTTCCGCTGAAGACCGCCCTTGACAAGTTCCTCGACGCCCGCCCACTTGTCCGCGACAGCATCATCTGGGAGGAACCCTCCGCAGGCGACACACCCACCAGGTTCTACTACGTCGACTGGCAGCCGAAGGACAAGCAGTTCCTGAGCGGCCTCTTCGATCAGCTCATGAACAAGGGCCCGTTCGCTCCCTTGGTGGTCTCCTATCCCAAGCCCGGCGCCCAGAGCATCGGGATGGATCTCTACTTCACGCGGGACCAGGCCTTCGAGGTGTACGCCGCCCATCTCGCCTGGGCCCTGTACCTCGAGGCCGAGGGCGTCGCGAAGAACATGATCCACTGGAAGCTCATGGACATGACCCCCACCGAGCGAGAGGAGCTACTTTGCTCCTACCGCTACCATGCCAGGATCAAGCCCCCAGTGCCTCAGAAGGCGTATCCGCCTCTCATCTCTCCGGGCCAGAGCTTCCAGCCGCTCTATGAGAACCAGCGACGCGGCGTCCTGCGCGGCGATCCGCGGGTCGGCTACAAGTTCCTCGCCGGCCTGAGCAAGGACCACCCGTTCCAGCAGATGAACCTCATCGGCTCCAGCATGCAGCAGACGCTGGCGAACATCACGTTCTGGATGCACAGCGCCGTCGATCACGGCCCGGGAGGCACCGCGAGCCTCGGCCGGCTCCTGCTCACGGAACGGCTCAAGCCCGTCCAGGCGAAGGCCAAGCCCGCCTACGGCCGGCGCTCGTGCTGCGTGCGGACGCCGGCTGTCACACCGCTGCGGCCACGCTCTGCGAGCTCGCGAAGAGCGTGAACATCCCCGTCCGTCACGTCCTGACCATGGAGGACTTTCACTGCGGCTATTCGCCGAGCGGATACTACGGAAACGTCCACGGCGGGGTCGTGTATCGGTGGGGCCAACCCGACGCGCGGATCCTCACGCACCTCGACGATGTCTACCTCGACGGCTTGTACTGCAGCAGCGAGATCTTCCCGCTCTTCGTCGGAAACCGGGCCGAATGATTCGGTGCGGTTGACCGCGATCGACGACGCGGACAGGCGCAGACAAGCCTGATGGCCCTTGGCGCCAAGAGTGCCGTCGCAGCTTGACCGGACGGCAGCCCGAGAA
>JACQWT010000279.1 GCA_016209145.1 Deltaproteobacteria bacterium
ATCCGGCTTCGTCCCCAAGAGCGGAACACCCGCTCCCGCCTTCGCACGATCTTCACATAGCCGCCAAGGCCTGCATTATTGAGAAAGGCCCGGCCATTGACTTCCCCCACGTCAACGATCCTCTCAGTCCCCCCGGCGATAACCCGGATCGCATCTTCCACCGTGAGCGGGATTCCAAATTCGCGCGCCACGTAGTTGAAGGTGCCAAGCGGCAGGATGCCGAGAGTCCTATCCGAACCAAGGAGATGAGATGCCACGGCACTAACAGTGCCATCGCCGCCCGCGGCAACGGCCGGTGGCGCCGGCCCGAGGCCGGGGCGGCAGGGGCGAGCGCCGCATCCGCCGCGGGGCCGGCGGCGCGCATCGCCTCGCCGGCCGCGGTCGCGAGCAGCACGGCCTCGCCGAGCCGGTCCTGGCACGCCGGGCAGTCGTCCAGGTGCTGCTGCGCCTCGGCGGGCAGCAGATCGAGCTCCCCGTCGGCGGCGGCCGTGAGGGCGAGCTCGCTCAGGTGGCGATCGCCCTGCCAGATCTGCTCGTCGGTGAATGCTCGCTCTACGCTCATAGCTCGCTCGCTCGCTCCTGGAGCGCGCGGGCGAGCCGCTGCCGCCCGCGCATGAGCCAGGTGCACACCGTCCCCAGCGGGATCGCCAGGCGCTCGGCGATTTCCCGGTAGCCGAGCCCCTCGACGTGGAAGAGCCACAGGACGCGCCGCTGCTCCTCCCCGAGCCCGTCCAGGGCGGCCCGTACGCGCCGGGCATCCTGCGCCAGCGCGAGCAGCGCCTCCGGGCCAGGGGCGGGGTCGGGCACGCAAGCCAGCGCGTCGGCGGCGGCCGGGGCACCGCCTGCCTCGGCCTCGCGGCGCGCCCTGCCTCGCGCGCGCAAGGCGTCGAGCGCCACGTGCCGGGCGATGCCAAGCACCCAGGGCCGCAAGGGCGCCCCGTCCCGCACGCGCTCCTCGGCCTCCAGGGCGCGGCGAAACGCCTCGTGGCAGCAGTCGCTCACGTCCGGATGATCGCGTCCCTCGCGCAGCATCCGCGCGACGAGCCCCCGCACCACGGGCTCGATCGCGGCCGTCTCGTCGCGCAGGCGAGAGGGCGCCGCGCGATGCCGCAACGAGGCGGCGGGCCGAGGTCGGTCCTGGAACATGGGCGCGGCGAACATCCTCGCCCGTTTGTTCGGACAAGGGGGCGAGATTATTTCGGCCTCCTTTTCCCGCTTGCCGCAGCCCTCGTGGGGTAGACTGGCGCGGTGGCGCGCGGCCGGAAATGGCAGATGAACACTCTGTGCCTGCTCGGCCTCGCCGCTGTGGCGGCGAGCGGCTGCACGGCCATCCTCGGCGACGACTACACCCTATCCTCGACCAAAGCGTCGAGCGGCACCGGCGGCGGGGGCGCTGCGGGCGCGGGGGGAGCGGGCGGCGCACCGGGCGGCGCGCCGCTCTGGAGCAAGAGCTTCGGCGACGGCGCCGACCAGCAGATCTGGGAGATCGCGGCCGACGGCGCGGGTGGCGTGGTGCTCGCCGGCATCTTCCTCGGCACCGTCGACTTCGGCGGAGGCCCGCTTGGCGCGAAGTCGGGCATGGACATCTTCGTGGCGCGCTTCGATGGCCAGGGCAACCACCTCTGGAGCAAGGCTTTTGGAGCCGACGGCGACCAGCTCCTGACGGGCCTGGCCGTGGACAGCGCCGGCAACATCGTGCTCTGCGGCGGCTTCTCCGGACAGGTGAGCTTCGGCGGCGAGACCCTGGTGAGCGCGGGAGCGGTCGATGCCGGGGGCGCCGACGCCTTCGTCGCCAAGCTGGACGGCCAGGGGGGGCACCTCTGGAGCCGCCGCTACGGCGACGCTCTGGCGCAGTCGGCGCTGGACGTGGGGATCGGGCCGGGCGACGGCATCGTCGTGGCGGGTGTGTACGTTGGCGCGATGGACTTCGGCGCCGGGCCGGTCGCGGCAGGCGGGCCCTGGGACGTGTTCGCCGTGCGCCTGGGCACCGACGGCAGCCCCGTCTGGAGCCAGCACTTCCCGGGCCAGGATGATCCGTTCAAGTTCGCGACCGTAGCGGTGCGCGGCAAGAAGGATCTCCTGCTGGGCGGATCGTTCCGGCCGCGGCTCGAGCTCGGCAAGTTCGTGCTCGAGAGCGCGAACGGCAAAGATTTGGACGGGTATCTCGCCTCCCTGGACTGGGCGACGGGCGAGGTGCTCTCGGCCCGCCAGTTCTCGGGCCCCGGGCGCCAGGGCGTGCGCACGGTGCGCTCGGACGGCACGGCCGGCGCCCTCGTCACAGGGGTGTTCGAGCAGAGCATCGATTTCGGCGCCGGGCCGGCAGAGAGCGCGGGCGGCCTGGACGGCTTTGTTGCCCGGTACGAGGCCGACGGCGCGCTTGCCTGGGGCACGCGCTTTGGCGGCAAGGGCGACGACCAGGGCTGCCGCCTGGCCGTGGGCGCCGGCGGAGACGTCGCGCTCGCAGGCGCATTCGGCGGCACCATGGATCTCGGCGGTGGCCCGCTCCAGGGCGTCGACGCTCCGGATCTGTTCGTGGCCAAGCTCGATGCCAAGGGCGGGCACCGCTGGAGCCGGGCCTTCGGCGGCGAGCTCGAGCAGTTCGAGCCGCGCCTCGCCCTCGACGCCGAGGGCAACGTCTTCGTGGCCGCGACGTTCAGGGGCAACATCCAGGTGGGCGCCGCGACGCTCACGAGCGCGGGCAACAACGACGTGTGGCTGGCGAAGCTGGGGCCGTGAGGGGCGCTACGTTCCGGTTCGTGCAGGATCTGCCCAAACTCTCCATCCTACGGGGGCGGCGGCCGCGCTATCTGCCTGCCGGTGCTGCCGCAGGACTCCATGATCCGGCCGATCGAAGCCTACCTCGGCGAGCCGGCGCTTCCGTCGGCGGCCGAGGTCGGGGGCAAGGCCGCGGGCCTGGTGTGGCTCGCCCGGCGCGGCTTCCAGCTTCCGCAGACGTGGATCATGGCGGCCCGCCCGTTTCGGGACTTGGTTCGGCGCCGGCTCGGCGACGGCCTGGAGCCGGCCGCGCTCTTGCGGGCGGTAGGCGATCGCACCGCGCTCGGCCGGATGGGACGCGCCCGCCAGATCGTGCTCTCCGAGCCCCTCGACGCGTGCCTGCGCGAGGAGCTGGGCGAGCTGTGGCGCCAGCTCGGGAGCCAGGCGCCATGGGGGCTCGCGGTGCGTTCGAGCGCGACCTGCGAGGACGGGCAGCTCACGTCGATGGCCGGGCTCGCCACGACCGTGCTCGGCGTCCGCGGTCACGACGCCCTTTGCGACGCCGTCCGCCAGATCTGGGCGAGCGCCCTCTTGCCGCGCGCGCTCGGCCATCTCGCCGCGCGCGGGGTGCGCGACGTGGCCATGGCGGTGGTCATCCAGGCGGTGGTGCCGGCCGACTCCTCCGGCGTCATGGTCACCCGGCCCGGCCCCGGCATCGACGGCCGCGTCTGGGCTGCCGACGAGCGCATGATCAACGCTACGCTCGGCCTGGGCGTACCCGTGGTCAACGGGGCCGCCGCCCCCGATACCTTCCGCATCGCCGCGGCGAGCGGGGCAGTGCGGCATCGCACCATTGCCGTCAAGACCCGGGCCCTGGTGGTCGGCGAGCAGGGGCCGGCGTTCGTCGCCGTCGCCCCCGAGCGCGTCCGCACGCCGGCGCTGGCCGAGGCGGCGCTGCGCCGACGAGCTGGAGCGGACCCAGGACGTGGCCTTCGACGTCGAGTTCGCCGTGCAGGATGGTCGGATCGTGCTCGTACAGGCGCGAGCGGTGGTCGGCCGCGGCTTCCCCGAAGGGGGCGATGCCCAGACGCTGTGGTCGCGCGCCAACGTGGGCGAGGCATTGCCCGGCGTGGCCACCCCGCTCACCTGGTCCGTGGCCAGCGCCTTCTCCGAGCGCGGCTTCCGGC
The DNA here is from genome assembly GCA_016209145.1 of Deltaproteobacteria bacterium. Lineage (GTDB taxonomy): Bacteria > Myxococcota_A > Polyangia > Polyangiales > Polyangiaceae > JACQWT01. The sequence continues at coordinate 3,903 of JACQWT010000279.1, forward strand.
AAGCGTTCGGGTCGCTCGGCTGCCGCGTGCCGCCGGGCGCCCGGCTGGTCGGAAACGTGCACGGGCGCTTCTACCTCAACATGAGCGAGTTCATGCGCATCGCCGCGCAGGTGCCCGGCCTCGATGCGCGCACGCTGATGGAAGTGGGCGGAGGGGAGGGCGCCGAGCTGCTCGACGGCCGCCGGGGCACGGCGTCGCGCGCGGGCTTCTTGGCGCGCCTTCCGGGCACCCTGGCCGGGCTCCTGGTCGAGCAGGTCACGCTGGCCAGGCGCGTCAGAGAGCACGACGAGCGCTGCTGGCCGCGCTACCGGGCCGAGCGCGACGCCGCTCTGGGCGCGCGCAGCGACGGCGAGCTCGCCGCCGCGCTGCGGCGGGCGCTAGGCGATCTCGACGACACGGGCACGCTGATGCTGGCAGCGGCCTCGGCATCGCTCGGCAGTCACCTCTTGCTCGTCGCCTTCCTCGGGTGGGCGCAGCCGGACGATCCCCAGCGCCTGGCCCAGGCCCTGACCGCCGGTGCCGGCGGCCTGGAGAGCGCCGCGCCCGGCATGGCCATCGCCGAGCTGGCAGCGCAGGCGCGCATCTGTCCGGACCTCGCCGAAGGGCTGCTCCACGACCGGTACGCTCGGCTCGAGGATCTGCCTGCGGGGGCGGTGCGCCGCGGTCTGGAGCGGTTCCTGGAGCGCTTCGGCGACCGGGCGGTGCGCGAGCCCGAGCTGCGCACCCCGCGCTGGAGCGAGGAGCCGAGGCCGATCTTGCGCATGATCGCCGCGGCTCTGCGCCAGCCCGACGACCGGCCCGAGCAGGCCCTGGGCCGAGCCCGAGCGCGCGCCGAAGGGCTCATGGTCCGGCTCGGCACCGAGCTCGGCTGGCCGCGGGCGGCGCTGCTGCGCCTGCTCGTGGCCCGCACGCGGCAGACCGCCGAGCTGCGGGAGACCATGCGCGGCTGGGTCACGCGCCGGCTTGGAGCCATCCGGCGAGTCGCGTGCGAGATCGATCGCCGCCTCAGGCGCGCCCATCCCGAGCTCGATCCGGACGCCGCCTTTTTCTGCACGCATGAGGAGCTGCTCGGCGCGCTGGACAGCGGCGGGAGCACTGACCTCGTGCACCTCGTGCACATGCGTCGCGCCGAGCACCGGCGCGACGAGGGACGCCCCGATCCGCCGGTCACCTTCGTCGGACGGCCGCCGCCGGTGGTGCTGCCTCCCACCGGCAACGGCGTCATGCGCGGGCTCCCGGCGAGCGAGGGAGTGGTCGAGGGGCCGGTGCGGGTGCTCGGCGGCGCCGACAACGGCCACGGCCTGGAGCCGGGGGAGTCCTCGTGGCGTCGGGCGTGATCACCGAGTTGGGGGGGCCCCTGTCCCACGCGGCCCTGGTGGCCCGGGAGTACGGCGTGCCGGCCGTGGTCAACGTGGCCGGGGCCACGGTGGCGCTGCGCACCGGCGAGCGCGTCCGTCTCGACGGCGGCCGGGGCACGGTCGAGCGGCTGGAGCCGGCGGCGCCGTGGCTGACCGGCTAGCCGGGCGGGCTTGTCTTCACACCACGAAGTGTGTAGACTGATGTGTTGAGGTGTCGCCATGGCGACCAATTTGGCGCTGGATGATGCGCTGATCGAGGAGGCGCGGCGGGCGGGCGGTCACAAGACCAAGCGGGCTGCGGTGACCGCCGCACTGGAAGAGTACGTGCGACGGCGAGAGCGGCTTCGCCTTCTCGACCTGTTCGGCACCGTCGACTTCGACCCGGACTACGACCACAAGGCCGATCGCCGACGGAAGCGGGCATGAAGGCGCTCGTCGACACCACGGTCTGGTCGTTGGCCCTGCGGCGGCGCCCGTCGCATCTCTCGGCCGTGCAGCGCGCTGTTGTTCGCGAGCTTGCCGACCTGATCGGCGACGATCTCGCGGTGCTCGTGGGATCGGTGCGCCAAGAGGTGCTGTCGGGTGTCCGGGATCAGGGGGCGTTCCGACGACTGCGGCAGCACCTGCGTGCGTTCGCTGATGAGACGCTCACCGCGGAGGACTACGAGGTCGCCGCTGAGGCATCGAACCGCTGTCGGGCCGCCGGCGTCGCTAGCTCCTCGGTCGACATGCTGATCTGTGCCGTGGCTCTGCGGCGGGGGTTCGAGGTGTTCACGACCGACGCGGACTTCGATCGCTACGCGGCGGTCCTCGGGGCGCGACTACACGCACTGCCGGCCGGAGGCGCTGCCGAGTGATCGGCGAGGGGGAAGCCGCTCTGCCTGGCTTGCCTGGCCGCGCTCCGCCCTTCCGAGGTACGTTGTGGACGTGATGCCCCAAGACGCCCTGCTCTGCGCCGCGGCCGCCGCTCTGGCCGGCACGCTCGCCTGCGCGCTCGTGCCCGCCTGCTCGGCCGACCACAGCCTGCTCGCGCGCCGCGACGGCGGCCCAGCCGCTGGCGGGGCCGGCATGGGCGGAGCCGCCGCCGGAGGAGCGGGTGCGGCCGGCTCGGGAGCCGAGTCGGGCGGCGGCACCGCCGCCGTGGGAGGTAGTGGCGGCGGCGGCGAGTACCCCGAGCCCCCGGGGCCGACGCGGCTCACGCTCGTCAACGGGGTGGTGGATACGACCGCCATCCGTCTGTGCTTCGCGCCGTATCCGCCGGGATCCGGCCCGAGCCTGGATCCATGGCCCGATCTACCCGGCCTGGCCTTCGGCGCCGGCCGGGCCCTGGGCGAGATGGGGGACGCCCTGCCCGCCGACGCGGACGTCGAGATCTACGCGCTCGCGGGCGATCTCGGCGCCACGCAGGGCAAGGGCTGCGAGGAGCTCGTCGCCGCGCCGGGCGCCGATGCCGGTCCGGTCTGGCGGGCGGTGTCGGCCGGCGTCTTGCCCCAGGCGGTGCTCGCCAGCAACAAGAGCGTGCTCGTCGCGCTCGACGGGTGCGCGGGCGGCGAGGACCACACCAGCCCCGGCGAGCAGCAGATCTGCGGCGAGGGCTACGCACCGGGCACGCCCAACCTGGGCCTCGTGGCCGGGGCCATGAGCCGCATCACCCTGCCGGACGCCGTGGCCTTCCAGTTCGTGCAGGCGAGCCGCGCCACGGCGGCGGTCGATCTGCGGCTCGTGCCGGGCTACGAGGGGGCCCTGCACATCTCGATCCTCTACGAGTGGACGTGGGGCGAGATCGCTCCCTATCCGCCGTACTTGAGCTTCTCCGTGGCCGAGCTCGGCGCCTTCGGCACGGCCCTGCTCGAGGTCTTCCCGCCGGGCCAGATCTCGCCGCTCGCCGCCGTACCCGTCGCCGAGGCGCTGGCGCGCGGCGATCTCGGCCCCGCGGACATCGCCGACGGCCGCGGCCTGGTCTTCGTAGCCGTGGGCGCGGCGCCCGGGGTGGGGCCGGGGCCTTGGTGGCACCCCCTCACCTTCGCGATCGTGCGCTCCGATCCCTGACCACCGCTCGTTTCAGTGCTTCGTCGTCAGCTCGGCGAGCGCCATGCGAGCGTCGTTGAGGAAGGCGCTCTGCGGGAAGCGGCGGACAAAGGCGCGCAGCGTGGCCTTGGCCTCGTTCCATGCCTGGATGTCGATGAGGCACTCGGCGAGCAGGAACTGGGCGTCGTCGAGCACCTCGGGATCGGCCGACGCCTCCGCCAGCTTCACCAGGATGGGAATGGCCTCGCGCTGGCGGTTGAGCTGGCGATAGCCCTTGGCGAGCAGCAGCCGTGCCGACGGCCCATGGCTGGCCGCGTCCTGGTGGCGCAGCGACTCCTCGAGGGCGAGGACGGCTTCGTGCCAGCGGCCCTCGCGCGAGCTTTCGAGCCCGGCGTGATAGGCGGCGAGCGACAGCTCGCTCCGGGAGCGCTCGACCGCGTCGCGGAAGAACGCCTGCTCGGCCCGGGAGAGGCGTTCCTTGCGCACGCTCTCGTAGGCACCGATGATCTCCTTGTCCTTGCCCGCGCGGCACAGCTCGTAGAACGCCGCCGCCGCCGCCTCGCCCTTGGCGCGCGCCTCCTCGAGCCTCTGCCGTCCCTCCAGCTCCTCGCGCAGTTGGGCGACGCTCTCCTTCAAGCGGCGCGTCTCGCCCTGGACCGACTCGATGCGCGCGTCCCAGGCGAACTTGACCGCGACGATCACAACCAGGACGAGCAGGACGCTGCCCGCGGCGCTGTTCCAGAAAGCCCGGCGCTCGAAGGCGCCCTGACGCTTGCCGATGCTCTTGAGATCGGCCGCCAGCGCGTTGGTCAGGTTGTTGGTCTTGATGATGAGACCGCGCGACTCGATGATCTCGCGCTTGACGTCGCGTAGCTCCTCGTCGAGTTGGTCCGTTGGCCCCACGGCCAAGAGCTAGCCTGCGCTGGGGGCCGGGGCAAGGGGCCAGCGTCCAGCCCGCGTCCCGATCGGTGCTGGACTCCGGCCGGCGCGGCGGCTACAGGAGGCGCGGCGCTGCTCACGCCCCGAGGCGGGAGACGACAGATGGACACCAGCGACATCCGCAAGAACCTCAAGATCATGCTGGACGGCCAACCGTACGTCGTTGTCGAGTTCCAGTTCGTCAAGCCGGGCAAGGGCCAGGCATTCACGCGTTGCAAGCTGCGCAACATCGAAACCGCCGCCGTGCTGGAGCGGACCTTCAAGTCCGGCGAGAAGCTCGAGCCGGCCGAGGTCGAGCAGCGCAGCATGCAGTACATCTACCCGGACGGGGGCAACTACGTGTTCATGCATCCCGCCAGCGGCGATCAGCTCATCGTCCCGGGCGAGCGCATGCGCGAGGAGGCCAAGTGGCTGGCCGACGGCATGAGCGTCGAGGTCACGCTGCTCAAGGACCAGCCCATCGGCATCGTGCTGCCGGCGCACGTCGAGCTCGAAGTCGTGCGTGCCGACCCGGGCGTCAAGGGCGACACGGCGAGCGGTGCGACCAAGCCGGCCACGCTCTCGACGGGCGCCGTGGTCCACGTGCCGCTGTTCGTCGACGAGGGCGAGTGGATCAAGGTCGACACCCGCTCGGGCGCGTACCTGGAGCGAGTCAAGAAGTAGCGCCGTGGCCTGCGGCGCGTCCGGCTACCAAAGGCCGTAGCCCGCGTAGAGCGCAGGCCCGACGATGAACAGGGACGTGCCGCGGAAGCGCGGCCCCTCGATGTCGTCCAGCCCCTTGGTGGACTGCACCACGTTCTGGAGCACGAGGCCGAGCAGCACCTTGCTGATCTCCAGCTCCACGCCCACGTCGAGCTCGCCGAAGCCGTCAAGGCCGTCGCCCCCATTCCACCCGGTCGGTGCGTCGAGCCAATCTACCTCGTCGTAGGCGATGCCCGCACCCACGGTGCCGGCAAAGCGCACCCACTTGCGGCCGGGCAGCAGCACGCGCAGGGCCCCTCCGGCCCGGATCGAGCGCACGACGTAGGTGACGCTCGCCGGCATCTCGGGGTAGGTGCCGCTCACCCGCAGGTCGCTGTACTGGCCCACGAGCTCGAAGCCCGCCCAGGTTGCCACCCGGTAGCCCAAGCGCACCGAGCCGGCCGCGCCGCCGGGCAGCTCGGCGGCGTCGCGCTTCAGGCGTAGCGGCGAGCCCGGATCCGTTCCCATGACCGGGTCGCTGCCCTCCAGCACGAGCAGAGAGCCCATCCCCATGCCGTACAGACCCCGGATCTCCTCGTCGCCGGCCGCGGCCGGGACGGCGGGCTTCTCGTCCTGGGGCCTCGCGAGCGGCAGCGGCGAATCCGTGGCCAGCTTGCCGTCCGCCTGCTGGATTACGTGGTGCGTCTTGCCCGCGACCGCGAGCACCGCGATCGTCTGCGCCGGCTTGCCCGGCAGGAACACCCGCACCTGGTGCACGCCCGGGGCGAGCAGCCCCTCCCACGCACCTTGGCGCTTCGGGACACCGTCGATCTCGATCCAAGTCTGCGGGCTCGCGCTGGCGACGCTCAGCTTGCCGGCGGTCGGCTGCAAGACGAGCACGAGCTCGCGCTCTTGCTCGCCGGCGGCCACCTCTACGGTCTTCTTCGCGGGCTCGTAGCCGTCGAGCCGCGCCTCGACCAGGTAGCGGCCGGGGCTCAGCGGGATGGGCTGGCCCACGCTGCCGCGCTCCTCGTCGTTGATGAACAGCTTCGCCTCGGAAGCCGCGGAGGCAGGCTCGATCCGCACGCTGAGGTGGCCGAGCAGGGCCTCCATCTCCGCGATGGCCCGCCGGGCGGCCCGCTGGTCGTCCGCGCTCATCGTGTCCGCGTGCTTGTCCAGGGCCTGGCGCAACTGCTCGATGGCCTTGGGGTAGTCGCCGAGCTGCTTGAAGGTCAGCGCCAGGTTGATGAGCGGGCTCGCCTTGGGCTCGGCGCGGTAGGCCGCGCGGAACTCGGTGATGGCCCCGGCGAAGTTCTTCTCCTCGAAGAGCATGAGGCCGTTGTCGAGGTGGCGCTGGTACTGGGAGCGCTCGTCCGCGGCGCCGGCCGCGGGGGTCGGCGCCGCCGCCCGGGGCTGCGCCGCCGCCCGGCCGCCGGCGGCCAGAACCGCCAGCGCCAGTACGCAGGCCAAGACCGCTCGCCGGGCGCGGGCGCCGCGACCGGCCGGCCAGCTCTTCGAGACCGAGCACATCAGCGTGCCAAGAGCGTAGCGCGGGCTTCGCCCGCAACCCAAGCGCGAAACCGACAACCGACACGCCCGCGGGAACGGAGCGCGCCAACGTAAGCAGCAACGACGTCTGGCTGGCGAAGCTGGGGCGGTGAGGGGCGCTACTCGCCCTTCTTGCCCTGGCCTTCGCCGCCCTTCTCGACCGGAATTCTCTCCGGACAGCGCAGGTAGAGCAGGTCGCCATGCTGGCTCTGGTGCGCCTCGGCCGCGCCCGGCTCGACCACCAGCGTATGGAAATTCGCCGGGTTGCCTGGCGGGAAGTGGCAAAGCGTCACGTCGGTCGTCAGCGTGAACGCCTTGGTCTCGCCGGGCGCGAAGCGCGTGCGGGCGAAGTAGATGATGCTGCCCTCGCCCCTCGAGGTCGGCAGCCCGACTCCGTTCTCCTCGATGGTGCACCAGCTCGGGCACAGCGCCTGGTCGAGCTCGGCAGTCGGGACGATGAAGCGGACGGCGATCTCGCCGCCCTCGGCGCCGGCAGTCACCATGGCCTG
>JACQWT010000280.1:0-3794 GCA_016209145.1 Deltaproteobacteria bacterium
TTCTCGGGCTGCCGTCCGGTCAAGCTGCGACGGCACTCTTGGCGCCAAGGGCCATCAGGCTTGTCTGCGCCTGTCCGCGTCGTCGATCGCGGTCAACCGCACCGAATCATTCGGCCCGGTTTCCGACGAAGAGCGGAAATTGCAGATGGCCTGCATGGAGGCTGCCGCCAGGTACGTACTATGCCCGCGTATGTCCAGGAACAGTACGGCGCAGTTGTCTACGGCCTTGAAGCGCTCCATGATGGCGTTGGGTTTCTTGGAGGCAGCCATGTCGGCCTCGGCGGGGGGGGACGTTGTGGAGCTATGCGCGCGGTGCGCAGAGTGCGGCCCCGCAGCGCGTGGCGGAAGGGAGCACCGCGGTCACGATGCGAAGTCCGGTGCGCAGGAAGAGCTCGGGGAAATGCTGGCGAGTGGGACGGAAGGAGCGAAAGAGGTGTATGGGGCTGGGCGTGGGCTCGACGGAACCAAGGGGCCACAGATAGTGGAGCGGTGCGCGTCGCAGGAGGTCGATCCGGACGAGGTGGCGCTCGCGGTCGATGTAGAAGTGCAGCGCATCGTCGGGGACGGCCGCGATCGCGACTTGGCGCAGTTGACGCCGGAAGAGCCGGGCCATCGACGGGAGCCGATACGAACGCAGGATCTCCTCCTCGCGTCCCTCCTCGAACAGCTCGACGGTGAAGAGCAGCCGGTCGTCGCGGCCGAGGACCGGGGGCAGGCGTTCGAGGAGGCGCGACTCGGCCGCGAGGGCGCCGTTCGCCACGAGGAGGAACAGCGTCCTCGGGGCGCCGCCGCGCTTCACGTCCGCGGCGAGGCGGGCGAGGTTTGCGACATCCAGGTCCTCGACGCGGGGCGAGACCCGGAGGTGGGGGTGGCCCTTCTTGAGGTGGGCGCGGGCGAGGGAGAGCAGCGAAGCGCTGATGTCGACGATGACGTAGCGCGAAATGGCCGAGGGCCCGAGGGCTTCGACGACGAACGGGGCTTCGATGCCGTTGCCGGAGCCGAGGTGGACTATGTTCCAGGGGCCGTCCCGCAGCTCGCGCCCCGCCTCGGGGAGGAATGCGCGCAGGGTCGCGAGCTCGCGCTGGCCGAGGTCGTAGTCGGGATCGGAGGCCACGGCGTTCCAGATCTGGCTGCCCTCGCCGAGATACGCGACCTTCAGGGGGATCGAGTGGCGCTCGTGAAGCGCGCGGAGCACTTCGTCGCGGAGGTCCCTGGCCGGCCTGGGCTCGAAGGGCGGAGCGCTGTGGGTGGCAATCACGGCGGCGGCGTCCTCCCGGCGCTGGGATCAGAGCTCCACGAACTTGCCGCCGCGCACCGTCATGAGGCGCAACGGCTTCTTCACGTCACCGTCGGGCTCGAAGGTGATCGTGCCGCTGGGACCTTGGAATCCTTTGACCTGGAACATGGCTTCCCGCAGCCTCTCGCCAGCGGTCGGTTCGCGGCTGCAACCGAGCAGGTCCGAACCTGGCGCGGGAGCAGTCGCCCCCGTGAGACCCGCTCGTTCCATGGCGAGGGCGATCACTCTCAGCGCGGCGTAGCCTTCGGCGGCGAACGCGTCCGGATCTGCGCCGTGCCGCGAGCGGTACTTCGTCACGAAGCGACGGATCTCCTCGTCGGGGCTCCCGACGTCGAACGTGGGCGTGGAGAACACCGTCCCTTCGGCCGCCTCGCCTCCGATCTCGATCAGCTTCGGGTCCTTGAAGCCGCTCGTGCCCAGAAACCGGGTGCGCAGGCCGAGCTGAAGCGCCTGCCGGAGAATCTGCGCGGTCTCCGCGATGTAGCCGGGGAGGAAGACACCGTCGGGCGTCTTGTCCCCGATCTTCGTGAGCTGCGCGCGGAAGTCGGTCGCCTTCTCGGGATAGGTCTCCTTCGCGACGACGCTGCCGCCGAGCCGCGCGAACTCTCGCTCGAACACCTGCGTAATGCCGTGCCCGTAGGCCTCGTTGATGTAGAGGACCGCGACCTTCCGCATCCCGAGGCGCTCGTACGCAGTCTTCGCCATGATGGCGCCGTCGTAGTTGTCCGAAGGCCACAGCCTGAAGAAGTACGAGTTGGGCGCGACCAGCGAGGGCTTGGTGGCCGAGGTCGACAAGAGCACGACGTGGTGCTCGTTGCAGACCGGGATGATCGGCTCCGCCGTGGCGCTCGTCATGCCGCCGATGATGCCCGGTACGTGGTGGATGTCGATGAGCTTGTTGATCGCCGAGAGCGAGTCAGCGGGCAGACCGCGGTCGTCCTCGTAGATGACGTTGATGTCCGGCCCACCGCCTTGCTTGATCTCCTCTCGCGCCAGGTCGATGCCGCTCTGCACCGCCTTCCCGTAGGCCGCCTTGCCGCCCGAGAGGGGCAGGCTCGCTCCGATGACCGGCGGCGCCCCGGCTGGCGGTGCCCGACGGCAGGCGCCCCAGGTGAAAGCCGAAGCGAGAAGGATCGCCGCCGCTATGCGAAAGGCGCTGTTCATGGCGTATCTCCGCACCGCCGGGCCGGGAGGCCCGCGGGTCGTGCGCGGTCGCGCGACCCGCGAGCCGCGCCCGCGGCGCTCTCGCCGGCCCGACTCAGCAGTCCTCGAACATGGAGGAGGTACCGGCCCGGCCGCTCCAGGACGACCTGTCCCCGGCGCAGGACGTAGGAGGAGCCCGGGTCGTTGATCGCGAGCTCGCCGGCAGCGAACATGCGCGCCGCCGTGTCCTGGCGAAGACACGTTCTGCGGAACAGGTCCTCCTCCTCGAAGAGCTCCGCCAAGTGACCTGCGAGCGTCTCGGAATCCGAGCGAAGGAAGAAGATCTCCGATGTGGTCATCCCGAAGAGGTCGACGAACGGCACCGTGTACATCATGAGATCGAAAAGGTTGCCGGAGTATCGGCCGCCGACGTACGCGGACGCGATCCGATCGATCCATGGGTCGCTCCGCGCCCGGCCCCCGCACTTGAAGTGCGCGATGCCGAGAGAGCCATACCTAGCGAGATCCTCCGGCCGGACGAGCCCCGCAAGCTCGAGCAGGGTGTGAGGCGCCGTGAGGCGCCGCGCCACGCACGCGAGCGAGAAAGGGTCGATTAGCCGGGTCGAGGTCGCGCCGGCTCCGCCTGCTTCCGTCAGCCTGCCGTACAGAGCGTAGTGCCGGTCCCGATAGGGGCAGTGATCGAGGCAGTTTTCGTTGGCGAGGAGCTCGAGGACGACGCCGAGCCTCGCCGCTTCCGCCACCGTGCGCTCGATGTTCCTCCGGCACAGCGTGGCGTCATGATGGAGGATGACCTTCGCGATGCGCACCCCGTCCGCAAGGAGCCCCTCGGCAACGCGAAGATCCTCGGCGCACCGCAACCCGGTGATCGTCGAGATGTTCAACGGGGTCGTCACGCCGACGCGGTTGCGCTCGTCTGCCCGTACCTGTCAAGCCGAATCAAGTACCCTGAGATTCGGAGTACGTAGCCCCGGCAGCGACGCCTTGGGACGCGGGTCCGCGGCGCGTGGCGAGCGCGCGCCCACGAAAAGCGACAGCGTTGGGACGAGCGTTTCGGGGCAAGCAGGGGCACGTCGTGCTTGACCAGATCCGCACGGTCGATCGAGACCGGCTGACTCGACGCGTGGGGACGCTTCCGCCCGGCGTTGTCGGACAGTGTCTCATGATCCTGCAAGAGATGTTCGCACCCTGAGGAAGCGGCCGATCCAAGCACGCACGATCTCGCTGCGTGGTGGCTCCGCCGAGCGCTGAGCAGCGCCGGATCCGCGCCGGCGGAGCGGCTCCAAGGCATGGTCATGTGGGAGGCGCCCCTACATCTGTTCCAACACCCGACTCG
>JACQWT010000280.1:3830-14543 GCA_016209145.1 Deltaproteobacteria bacterium
CGACTCGGCGCGATCGAGCAACGGCAAGCTCCCGCTCAGCGATACTTGAAGGCCGAGTCCCCGATGAACTCGCGCAGGATGCTGTTCTGCGGCACGGCGTCGGGCAGGATGGGCACCACGCGGCGCAGGAAGCCGAGCAGGCGGAAGGCTTCCTGGAACTCCTCTTCGCGCTCGTCGATCTCGAGCAGGTAGCGCTCGACGTAGTTCCGGAGCACGGCGTGCTCGTAGACCAGGGCGGAGTTGAAAATTATGTCGGCCTGCTCCTGGAAGGGGAAGATGTGGCGCATCTCGCCGCGGCGCACCGACGGCCAGCGCCGGATGGTCTCGGCCGCGCTGTAGCCGCGGTAACGGCGGTCGCGCACGATGCGGCGCAAGAGGCGCGTGTCCGAGGTGAAGATCCGGTGGTGGTCGTCGACCGAGAGCTGCGTCAGCGCGGAGATGTATGCTTTGTACTTGTGCCGTGTCGGGACGGCCAGCGTGAGCGCCGGATTGAGGGCGTGCATCCCCTCGATGAGCAGCACCTGGTCCGGCTCCAGGCGTAGCGTGCGCCAGCACTCGCGCTCCGTGGGTCGCCCGAGCTCGAAGTCGTAGTGCGGCACGCGCGCCTCGCCGCGGCCGAGCAGATCGGCGAGCACCTCGTTGAATAGCCCGAGGTCGATGGCCTCCAGGCACTCGAAGTCGTGGCGCCCGCGTGCGTCCTTGGGCGTGCACTCGCGCGGCACGAAGAAGTCGTCGACCGAGAGCGAAACCGGACAGATACCTCCCACGCGCAGTTGCACGTCGAGGCGCTTGATGAAGGTCGTCTTGCCCGACGACGACGGGCCGGCGCAGAGCACCAGGCGCACTCCCGGCGTCCGGGCGATCCGGTCGGCGATGCTGGCGATCCGCTTCTCGTGGCCGCCCTCGGCCACGCGGATCAGATCCTCGACCCCGCCCGAGACGCTCAGGCCGTTGAGCTCGGCAAGGTTCGATACGCCCAGGCGCCGGCTCCAGGCGCGCGAGTCGCGGTGGACCTCGAAGAGCTTGCGGCCCACGCGCGGCCGGCCGCGCACCGCGGTCTGGCCGCGCACCGGCACGCGCAGGAGCAAGCCGGCTTCGTAGGGCGTGAGGCGGAAGCTTCGCACGATGCCCGTCGCGTCGGCGAGCGGGTAGTGGAACAGGTCGACCAGCCCGCCGCAGGACACGATCTGGACGCTGGTCTCCCAGTGCGTGCGCAGCAGGAACGCCTTGTCCGGGCAGCCCTGCTCGCGTAGCAGCTCCCGCGCCTCCTCGACGCTGATGCCGTGCACGATGATGGGCAGGTTCTCACGCGAAAGGGCCCGCATCTCGGCCTCGAGGGCGGCACAGCGCTCCGGGCTGAGTCCCGGCCGCGGCCCGTCGCCCGGCTCCTGGCCCGGCCCCTCAACCTCGTAGTACAGCGCATCGCCGTGCGTCTGGCGCTGCAGGAAGCGCAGCGCGGGGTCGAGACGGCGGCCGGCCTCGTAGAGCATCATGCTGGCCGTGCGGCGGTAGACGTCCCAGCCCGCCCGATCGGCCAGCGTCACCCAGCCCAGCGTCCCGCCACTGCGGAGCTTGTAGCTCAGGGAGACCAGCCGGTTGTTGTAGACCGCGGCCAGGGGCTCGCCGAGCGAGCCCGGTGTGAACGGCGGCCGCAGCGCCCTGACCTCGGTGCCGGCCGGCACCGCCAGAGTCCTATCGCCCAGCGCAATCTTGACCGAACGCGACAGCATCGCGGCCTACTCGCGCCCCTTCCAGTAGTTGTTCTCCCGTGCGAAGCGCTCCAGCTCGTCGCGGGCCTTGGGATGGGCGATGTTGACGAGGGCGCGCGCGCGCTCTCGGATGCTCCGGCCGTGCAGCCGCGCCACGCCGTACTCGGTGGCGACGAAGTCGACGTCGCCGCGCGAGGTGACCACGCCGGCGCCCGGGGCGAGCACCGGGACGATGCGTGAGACCTCGCCCCCCTTGGCCGAGGAGGGCAGGGCGATGATGGCCTTGCCGTTCTTGGCCCGGCGCGCGCCGCGCACGAAGTCGACCTGGCCGCCGATGCCCGAGAAGAAGCGCGTGCCCATGCTGTCGGCGTTCACCTGGCCGGTCAGATCGATGCTGATCGCCGAGTTGACGGACACCATGTTGTCGTTCTGGGCGACGACGAAGGGGTCGTTGACGTAGTGCGAGGGGTGCATCTCCACGACGGGGTTGTTGTCGATGAAATCGTAGAGGCGGCGGCTGCCCATGACGAAGGAGGACACGATCTTGCCGCGGTGCAGCGTCTTCTTCTCGTTGGTGACGACGCCCGCCTCGAACAGCTCCATCACGCCGTCGGCGAACATCTCGGTATGAATGCCCAGGTGGCGCTTGTCCTTCAACTGGCTCAGCACGGCGTCGGGGATGGCCCCGATGCCGAGCTGCAAAGTGCTGCCGTCCTCGATGAGCTCGGCGACGTGCTTGCCGATCCGCTCGTGCACCGGGGTGAAGGGCTCGCGCGGCAGCTCGATGAGCGGCCGGTCGACCTCGACCACGTACGTGAGTTTGCTCACGTGGATGAAGCAGTCGCCCAGCGTGCGCGGCATCTGCGCGTTGACCTCGGCCAGCACGGTCTTGGCGCGCTCGGCCGCCGGCTTGATGATGTCGACCGAGACGCCGAAGCTGCAGAAGCCGTGCTCGTCGGGCAGCGAGACCTGCACCAGGGCGCAGTCGAGCGGCAGAGCATCGTCGAAGAGGGCCGGGATCTCGGAGAGGAAGACCGGCGTGTAGTCGGCCGCGCCGGCATTGACCGCCTCGCGCACGCCCGGGCCGATGAAGAGGGCATTGAGCCGCAGGTGGCCGGCCAGATCACTGCGGGCGTAGTCGGCCTTGCCCAGGGCGAGAAGCTGCACCACCTCGACGTCGCGCAGATCGGGCGCGAGCTCGGCCAGGGCCTCGGCCAGGGTCTGCGGCTGCCCGCAGTTGGCGTTGAGCATGACCCGGTCGCCCGACGAGATGGTCCGCTCCAGGGCGGAGCGGGCATCGGTCACCTTCGCCTTGTATGCCTCGTGCCAGCTCATGCTCCCTCCGCAAGGCTCTCCGTCTGGACGCCGTGGGCGGCGCCGAGGCGTGGGTCCAGGACGCGTCCCTCGTAGAGCGGCACCGCCGGGCGAAGCTCGGCATCGCGCACCAGGCTTTCCGGGCCCGCGGCCAGTCGCAGCAGGAAGGGCCGGACCACGTTGGACAGAGCGCGGCTCGCCGTGCGCGCCACCAGCGCCGTGAAGTTGGGCACGCAGTAGTGGACTATCCCGTGCTTGACGAAGGTAGGATCGCGCAGCGTGGTCGGCCGGGAGGTCTCGACGCACCCGCCCTGGTCGATGCTGACATCGATGATGGCCGAGCCCGGCCGCATGCTCCGGACCATCTGCTCGGTCACCACGTGGGGCGCGCGCTCGCCGGGAAGCAGCACCGCGCCCACGAACACGTCGGCGAAAGCCGCGGCCTTGGCGATCTCGTCCGGGTAGGCGTACATCAGGCGCAGCCGGCCGGGCACGTCGAAGATGCGGTCCATCTCGGCGAGGTGCTCGGCCATGTCGAGCACGGTCACGTGCGCCCCCAGGCCGGCCAGCGCCCGCGCGGCGTTGTGCCCCACCTCGCCGGCGCCGAGGATGCACACCTCCGCCGGCGGGATCCCCGGGATGCCCGAGAGCAGCTTGCCCTGGCCGGGCGGGCTCTGCAAGAGCGCGGCCGCGATCTGCGGCACGAGCCGGCCGGCGATCTGGCTCATCGCCCGCAGGATGGGCAGGTGCCCGCTCGGCTCGCGCAGCATCTCGTAGGCCACCGCCGTGACCTTCTTCTCGCGCAGCTTCGCGAAGCGCTGGGGCGAAGCCGCGGCGAGGTGGGCGAAGGAGCAGACGACCTGGCCCGACTCGAGCTGCTCGATCTCGTCGAGCGAGGGCGTGTTGACCTTGCAGACCATCCTCGCCCGCTTGTAGATCTCCTCGGCCGAGTAGGCGATTCTTGCCCCGACGGCCGTGTACTCCTCGTCGCCGAAGCCGGAGCCGGCCCCGGCGCCGGCCTGCACGAACACCTTGTGACCGGCCGCGACCAGCGCGCCCGCGCTCTTGGGGCCCAGGCCCACGCGCAGATCGAGATCGCGCCGCTCCTTGGGGATACCGATGTCCATGGCCGCCTCCTCGCGCTTGGGGCGCGTAGCCTAGCAGGTGGCGGCCGGCGGCAAGGCGGGTTTCCGCCACGGACGGCGCGGTCGCGTCCCGCCGCTGGCCGCCGGCTTGACCGCCCGGTGGGCCTCCTGATCATGCACACTACAGATCCCGCCGGTACGTCCTTCCCGTGCCCGGCTGCGCGGGCGAGCCGCGGCGGCCGGGAGGCGGCGGCGCGGGCTTGGCCTCGGGCGGCTCGGCTTTCGGCTCGGGCTCGGGCGGCTTGGGCGGCGGGCTGGCGGCGCTCTCGGAGGGGGCGGGTGGCGCCGCGGCCGGCACCTGGCTGCTCGCCGCCGGCACCGGGGGGGTCATGCCTGCGCCTGGACGGGAGGCGGCCGCCGCCGTGGGCGCAGCCGCCGGTGAGCTCGACGCGGCGGGCGATGGGGCAGAAGCCTGCTCCTGGCCGGGCGTGCCGGGCGGCGTTGGCTCCCCGCCGGTCGGCGCTGCTGCCGGCTCCGCCGCACCGGGCGGCTCGGTCGCGGGCGCCTCGTCTGCGCGCTGGGGCGGCGTGCGAAACGACATGAAGGCTGCGAACAAGAGCGCTCCCAGCGCGACGAGCACCAGGCCCGCGGCCAGCCTCCGGCGGTTCTCGTTCAGCCGCAGCACCGAGAGCCGCTTCGTGCTCGGCAGCGGCGTGGCCGCGCTGGGGGAGTCAATCGGCAGCACGGGCACCGCTCCTGCGCTGGGCGGCGCCGCGGCGGCCGGGCTGGAAGAGCTCGGGGGGTAGGGATAGGGAGAGGCGAGCGACGGCATGCTCGCCAGGCTTGCCGGCACCAGCGACTGGAAGCTCGGGCGTGCGAGTAGGTAGGCCCCGCCGTTGGCGATGAGCCACTGCTCGAGCGCGAGAGAAAGCTCCGCGGCCGTCTGGTAGCGGCCGGCAGCGTTGCGCGCCAGGGCCTTGCGCACGATGGCGCTGACGGCCGGATCGACGGCCGGCACGAACTGCTCGACCGGAGGGGCTTCCTCGAGCGCTACCTTGAACATCAGCTCGTTGAAGGTGTCGGCCTTGAAGGGCACCCGTCCGGTCAGGGCCCGGAACAGGACCACGCCGACCGCGAAGAGATCGGCCCGATGGTCGATGTGCTTGTCCCCGCGCGCCTGCTCCGGCGCCATGTAGTAGGGCGTGCCGACCACCATCCCGTTGCTCGTGACCTGGTCGGTGTCGTCACCGACCGGGCGGAACTTCGACACGCCGAAGTCCAGGATCTTGACGAAGTCGACGACGCTCCTCTTCTCCTTGATGAGGAAGACGTTGTCCGGCTTGAGGTCGCGGTGGATGATCCCGGCCTCGTGCGCCGCCCCGAGGCCTTCGAGGAGCTGCACGAGGGTCGGGAAGATCTGGTGCGGGGTCATGACCTGCATGGCCTTGAAGCGGTCCTTGAGGCTCTCGCCCTCCAGGTACTCCATGACCATGTACTGGTCGCCGTTGGGGAACTCGCCCAGATCGAGCACCTCGACGATGTGGTCCGAGCCGATCCGGCCCGCCGCCTGCGACTCGCGCTGGAAGCGCTGCACCATCTCCCGGCTCTCGGCCACCTTGCGGTGCAGCACCTTGATGGCCACGCGGCGCCGGATCTTGACGTTCTCGCCCTCGTAGACGCTGCCCATGCCGCCCTTGCCGATCCGGCGCAGGATCCGGTACTTGCCTTCGATGATGTCGCCGGGCACGAGCATGGGCGAGGTGCGCCGCGTAGCTACTACTGTGCGCTAGCCTACCACAGTCTGCAATCGGCAGTTCCCAACTGCCCGGCAATCCCGCTATGTTCGCGCGGCGTGGTCAGCTCGCCGGCTGCGGGCGGATGGCGCACTGGAGGTCGAGATGCGCAGCTCGGTTCATACGTGTGCGGCAACGATCTTCGTACTGGCGGCCGGCGCGGCGCTGGCGCTCGGCGCCTGCGGCGGCAGGACGGTCTCTCCGGGCGCCGACGGCGAGGCCCTCGGCCAGGCCGGCGGCGGTGGCGAGGTGGCGGGCTGCCCCACCGGGCTATTCGCCTGCGCCGGTCGCTGCGTCGATCCGCGCTTCGATCCGGCGCACTGCGGCTCCTGCGGCAACGCCTGCCATGCCGGTCAGATCTGCTCGCAGGGCCAGTGCGCGGTCGAGTGCCTGGGCGGCACGACCAGGTGCGGCGAAATGTGCGTGGACACGGCGAACGATCCGCACAACTGCGGCGGCTGTGGCAACGCGTGCGCACCCGGCGAAGCGTGCGCGGCCGGCTCGTGCGAGTGGCCGGCGCCGTGCCCGGCGGGGCTCACCGACTGCGGCGGGGTCTGCGTTGCCACCGCGCTGGATCCGGCCAACTGCGGCGGCTGCGGCAACGCGTGCGCGTCCGGGGAGGCGTGCGCCGGAGGCAAGTGCACGCTCGTGTGCGCCGGTGGCACGACCAAGTGCGGCGACGAGTGCGTGGACACGCTGCTTGACCCGGGGCACTGCGGCGCCTGCAACTATGCCTGCGGCGCGGGCCAGGTGTGCTCTTACGGACAGTGCGGCCTCAAGTGCGCAGGCGGCACCACCAAGTGCGGCAACAACTGCGTGGACACCGCGCACGATCCCGCACACTGCGGCGACTGCTTCAAGGCGTGCGGCGACGGCAAGATCTGCGCCGCCGGCCAGTGCGTGCTCCAGTGCTTCGGCGGCACCGTCAAGTGCGGCAAGGAGTGCATCGATCCCGACACGAACCCGGCGCACTGCGGCGGCTGCGGCAAGGCGTGCCAGGCTTGGCAGGAGTGCGTCGCGGCGAGCTGCGTGCTCATCTGCCCCCCCGGCACCACCAAGTGCGGGGAGAAATGCGTGGTCACGTCCTTCGATCCGGCAAACTGCGGCAAGTGCTCCAACCAGTGCCCGCCCGGCAAGTGGTGCGTAGGCGGCAACTGCACGTAGCGGCGGCCCTGCTCAGAACGAAGCGCGCAAGAGGGCGCCCGCGCCGCGCGGGCCTGCGACCGGCAGCAGCCTGAGGCGCGCTCTCTCGGCCTTGTCCTTGCGCTCATCCTCGCGCACGGCCGGCCGCGTCACGAACAGGTACGTGGTGACACCCGCCGCCACCAGCGCACTGCCGAACAGCACGTCGGTGACGATGTTGAGCGTCGTTCCCGTGTCGGCAATGTCCTCCGCCGTGGCGCGCTCCTTCGGGCTGAGCGAATCGTCGTTCTCGTACTCGCTGTACTCGCTCTGCTTGCCCAGCGCGAGCCCGCCCGTGACGCCGCCGGCCACCGCCAGCGCACCGGTGACCACCAGCCCGACGATCACGCCGGGCGGCACGGGCCGCTCGCCCTCCGGCTCCGGCACGGGCGTCGGGCCGGGCCTCTGTGCCGGCCGCTCTGGTGCAGGGCGCGCCGCGCCCGCGGCGGGCTTGAGGCGCACGGCCTTCTCGACCCGCTCCCCGGCCACCGCCTCGAGCTCCCAGCTCTGCGGCTCGTAGCCCTCGCGCTGCACCGTGATGCGATGGTTCCCGGCGCGCAGGCCGATCTCGATCGCGCCCTGCGCCGGCCCGTAGCGGTTGCGGATCGACGCCCCTTGGGTCGGGATCCGCTCGTCGGTCACCGTGGCCCCGGCCGGCTCCACCGAGAGCTCGACCGGGACGACCCCGGTCTTGAGCACCTGGAGGTCACGCTCGATCTGGGCCCGCTCGCCCTTGTCGATGTCGTCGACCTCCTTCAGGTAGCGCGAGTAGGCAGCGATGGCCTCGCCGTCGCGCTCCAGCTTCATGGCGCACAGGCCGAGGTTGCCGAGGATCTTCGGCGAGGGGGATGCGGCGTAGGCCGCCTTGAAGGCCCGGTACGCCTCCTCGTAGCGCGGGCCCTCCGGATCGTCGAGCAGGTCCACGCCGACGTGGAAGTGTTGGCGCGCCTCGTCGCTGATGCCACTCTGGTCGGCGTGCGCGCTTGCTGCGCCAAGCCCGATGGCCAGCGCGCCGAGCAGCGCACCGGCCAGCCGCAGGCTGCTCTTGCTTGCCGTCATGCTCCCCATGGTCGTGCTCTCCCTCGGTCCTTTGCGGACAAGCGTACGCGAGGTTGGCCGCAAGCTCCAGGGCCCGCAGTCTGCTACTCGCAGCGCACGGTCAGCACCTGGGTGGGACCGTTGCAGGTGGCGGTGTTGGCGCCTCCCCAGTTGTTGTTCCCGATGCAGGGCCGCACGATGTACTGCGCGTTCGGGCACTGGCAGATGCTGCCCGCGGCGCTCAGCTCGATGGCATTGCACTGGCCGGTCTGCCAGTTTCGGCCGTCGCAGGTCAGCGACAGCGTCTGGTTGTTGCGCAGCGCCTGGCACAGCGCGTTGGCGTTCGGCCCGGTGCAGCTCACGCCCGTGAGATCGTAGGTGCCCGAGATGGTGATCTTCGAGTAGTTGCCCACGAGCGCGGCGCGGAAGGTGTTCCAGGCGGTGCACTGGCCCGACGGCGTTTGCCCCTGGGAGAACTGCTCCGAGAAGACCACCCCTCCTCCCAGACAGCCGCCGTCCTTGCAGTACTGCCCGCCGCCGCAGGCCTTGCCGCAGCCGCCGCAGTTGGCCGGATCCAACTTCGTGTCCACGCAGGCGTTGCCGCACTTGGTCGTGCCGCCCAAGCACTGCAGGGCGCACTGCCCGGCCGAGCACACTTCGCCGACGCCGCAGGCGCCGTTGCAGCCGCCGCAGTTCTCGGGGTCGGTCTGCACGTCGACGCACTTGCCCGAGCACTTGGTCGTGCCGCCGACGCACTGCATGCCGCACTGGCCGGCCGAGCACACCTGTTCCGGCGCGCAGGCCTGGTCGCAACCACCGCAGTGCGCGGGATCGACGCTCGTGGCCACGCACTGGCCCGCGCACGCGCTCAGCCCAGAGGGGCAGCCGCCGGCGCCGCCGGCGCCGCCTCCCGGGCCTGTGCTGGTAGTGACCGCCCCGGCCTCACCGCCGGAGCAGGCGCCGGCCGCGATCGCGACCGCCAACACCGGGGCCAACCCTGCCACGACACGAAGATCTCGGTTCTGCATGTGTTCCTCTGGCGCCTGGCGCCGAAACGCCACGGCAACGCTGCCAGGACACGCGAGCCGGGCCGCAAGCTCCAGGGCCAGGCGGCGCTGGCGCGGGGCGGGCACATCATCCCACATCGGCACCACGCGGCGCAGGGGGCGCGCCGCGCAGCGTGTTGCATAACGCGGACCCTGGCAACGAGGGTCGGCGCAACGCGCGCTCGACAACCGCATGGCCGCGAACCTTGGGCCAAACACGATGCGCCGGCCCTGGACGTTAGGAGCCTGTCGCGGAGAAGTCGCCAGGTTCCGGCATCGGGAACGGCATACTCGCCGGCGCCGACCCGTGCCCGCCAGCTTCCCGGCCCGAGCAGCAGAGCCTCTGCCCCTGCCCGGGGTCACCGTCGCTTGCCGGCCCGCGGCGCATCCTGTCTCCGACGACCAAGCACGGCAAGGCGCCCGGCGCACCGCGTGCGCGCCTGGGCTTGGGCACAGCGGCCCGGGGCACGCGGCCCACGAGGACCGGGGCGGAGGTCGGGCCCCGAATGCACGAAAAGCGGGCGTTCACCCCGCGACCTCGGCGAGGTCGGGCCCCGAATGCACGAAAGGCGGGCGTTCGCCCCGCGACCTCCCCAGGGCATCCGCGCTCGCGCGCCGTTGCAGGCGCGGGGTCGAGCGCCGTGCCGGGCGCTCGACCCACTACGATCCCGGAAGCGCCGGAAAAGGGGGGTGCCGTTGATCCGGTTTGCCCCGCTGGTGCGTCCAGGACGTGATGGCGAAAGGCTACATCCCGCACTCGGTGGACCAACGGCTTCTGCTGCCGCCCGACCTGCGCGACTGGCTGCCCGACGGGTACCTGCCGCTGTTTGTCTGTGTGACGCGCCACGGTGGGCGAGCGAGCGGAATGCGCTGCAAGGGGGTGTTCCCTACGGTTGACACTGCCGCGGCCGAGTTGACAACGCAGTTGCCAACTTGCGTCGTCGGCCCATTGTCTTGTCGCGTGGTTGCACGGGCACGCTCCTTGCAGCTCCTCATCGCGTGGCTCCGAGTCGACATGCCCGCAGCGCAGGAGGCCCCATGGACGTGAGACCCGGCGACATACGGCGTTCCGGCGGGCTTGGCGCCTTCGCGGCCACCGTCGCCGCGGCGACCGCGGGCTGTCTGTCCGGGGCCAAGGCTACCGGGCCGGACGAGCCGCCCCCGACCTCGATGGTCTGCGAGCGCCCGACGGAAGGCTTGGTCGACAGGATCGACCTCTTGCTCGTCATCGACAACTCGCGGTCGATGGCCGACAAGCAGCAGATCTTGAAGGAGGCCGTGCCCGACCTCGTGGGCGCCCTGGTCAACCCCCGCTGCGTGGACGAGAACGACAAGACTTGCAAGAACCAGCCCCAGGATCCCGGGGCGGAGTGCGAGGCGAACTGCAAGCGGGAGTTCGAGCCGATCAAGGACATCCACATCGGCCTCATTAGCTCGAGCATCGGCGGGCACGGCGCCGACGCCGGCGACCCCGAGAAGGATCCCACGCAGAACTTCAGCGTCAACGACAAGGCCCACCTCATCTCGCGCAAGAGCACGCAAAGTC
>JACQWT010000281.1 GCA_016209145.1 Deltaproteobacteria bacterium
GCCGTGGCGGGCACGGGCGCCGCGAGCCTCGGGGCCGAGCATCCCAACGTGCGCATCTACCTCGCGGCCGACCGGATCCGGAAGCACCGCCTGGGCACGATGTTCTCGCAGCTCCTGCAGGCCATCCCGCAGTGGGCCGAGGTGCTGGGCACGACCGGCATCGATCCCATCCGCGACTTCGACCACATCCTGCTCAGCGGCCCGCAGATGCGCGATCCGAGCTACGTCGTGGTCACGCTCGACTACAACCTATCGGCCGCGAAGATGGGAGAGACAGTGCGCCGTGTCTCGGCCGCGGCGCCCGGCGGCCGGCGCCTGAAGGACGCGCCGGTGCCGGCCTGGGTGATCGGGCAGCGCGGGGAGCGCATCGCCGCACTGCACCCGAAGCGGCGCCTGCTCGTCATCGTGCCGCGTGCCGCCGAGGACAAGCTCGGCGCGGTCAAGAAGATGCGCGGCTTCGAGCGATCCACGGACCGCATCATCGCCCTGTACATCGTCACGCCGTGGCGGGCCTTCCGCGGCACCGGCTTCCGTTTCCCCGAGAGCGTGAAGTGGCTGCGTCTGGTGCTGCTGCCGACCGACGAGGACGACCAGTTCCTGCTCCAGGTGGAGGCCGAGGACGCTTCGGCCGACGCGGCAGCCAAGGACGCGCTGCAGCTCGGGGCGGACCTCGAGCTCGTGCGCGTCATCGACCTGGGCGACATTCCCTTCTTCGGCAAGCAGGTCGAGTTGATTGGCCGGCCGGAGATCCAGGTGCACGGCAACCGGATCCACGCCACGGCGCCGGTGTCGGAGGCGCAGCTCCGGCGTATCATGAAGGTCATCATCCCGCGGCTCGAGGCGCAGGGCGAGCGGCGGCGGGCAGGGGGCAAGGGGGGCGGGAAGGGGTAGCCGCAGGCGCGCCGTGCTAGGCTGAGTGGCCATGAGCGGGCATCGCTCCGTCCATGCCGTGTTCGAGCAGTGCCGGGCCCATCCGCGCGGCGACGATTTGGCGCGCCTGGTGCACGTCGTGGCGCTGGCGGCGGCAGACGAACGGCGCGCGCGGCTCGGCGACGGCCTGCAGGAGATCGTGGCGGATGCCGATCTCAGCCCGGAGGACGCCCAGCTCGCCGGCACGAACGTCTTGCAGGCGCTGGAGGCCGACGACCTGGCCGCGGCGGGCGGGCCCACCAGGATGCTGCTCGGCTGCCTGCTGGCGCGCGGCGTCGCGCTCGATCCGCCCGCGGGCGCGGCGGCCGTGCGGCGGCTCGCCGAGCAGCTCACCTGGCTCAGCGCCCACGCCTGCCTCGACGCCACGCTCGCCCTGGACGAGGCGCTGGAGGCCGACGCGGCGGCCGTCTGGGAGGCGATAGGCGCGGTCGTGCTCGATGGCGACCGGGCCCGCGAGGGATCCGCGGGGCGCGCGAGCTCGCTTGCCGCCGCCGTTGCCCTGTGCACGAGCGGCTCGCCCGCGGCCCGCAAGGCGCGCGAGAAGCTGGCGGCGGAGGCGACCGATCCCAGCGTGCGGGCGCTGCTGGCGTGCGGGGCGGGCGAGGGGGCGGGGGCCGGGACCGAGCCGGCGGCCGCATCGGTGCAGGGCGAGATCGTGCCGGCTCCGCTGCGGCTCCCCGTGCTGGTGCTGTCCGCCATGACGGGCGTGCTGCTCCTGCGCCACCTCTGGTACTGGCTCACGCGCCTCGTGCTGCGCTGTCGCCGGCCGGCCGAGCTGCGCGTCGAGCGGAGCGGCGTCTCGCTCTCGTGCCGCATCGAGCTGCTGGGCCGGCCGCTGCGGCAGACCGAGACGCGTTTTGCGCGCGAGAGCCTGGCGCGAGCCGTCCGCGAGATCCGCTACGGCCGGCTCGGGATGTACGCCGGCCTGGTCGGCCTCGGCCTGGGCACGTACCTTGGCGTCTCGCTCCTGACGGACGGCGCGCGCGCCGGCTCTCCGTCGCTCATCGCCCTCGGCGCCGCCATCTTCGCGCTCGGCCTGCTGCTGGACCTGGTGCTCGGCGTGCTCTTGCCGGCGCGACCGGGACAGGCGCGGCTGGTCCTCGTGCCACGCAAGGGCCGGCCCGTGGCCATGCGCACGCGCGACGCGGTGGCGGCGGAGCGCGCCCTGCGGCGGCTGGGGGGGTGAGGCAACTACTCCTTCGCCAGAATGCCCGGCAGCAGCGCGGCCCGGACCCGTTCGGCCATCTGCCGCGGGCGGACAGGGCGGCGATCGTATGCGTTCACGCATTGCGGCGCTAGCAACGACGGCTCGCCGAGTCGGCCGCGATCGCGGGGCAGGGGTGACGCGCCCGAAGGGCGCGTCGGGACCCCAACCCCGTCCCGAAGGGACGGACTTACGTCCTCGGCCCGTTGGAATGCGTGAACGGTTACCGGCGATCTGCGTTGGGCAAGGAGGCGTCGACCGTTGACGCGAGGCTGCGCCGAACCTCAATCCCCGCGACGTTCGAGCGGCGCCCCGGCAACAGCGAGCTCCTCCGCACGCCTTCTCCTTCGCCTTTCCGGCGCGGCCGGGGGCCATTGTCCGCGCAGGGCGGCATGAGCTGCGCGTCAGCCGCTGCTTGCGCCCGCCCGAGCCGGCCGCCTACCATGGGGACGGTAGCGCGCGGGCTCCCAACCCCCCCGCGTGGAGTCGCCGATGCTTCGATTCGCCAAGCACGTTGTCGCCGTTGCCCTCGTGATCCTGTTCGCCGGCTGCTCCGGCGGCGGTTGCTCCAGCGGTTGCTCCTGCGGCGGCATGACGCCGCTTGCCAAGGGCTTCCCCAAGGAGCAACGGATCGAGAACGCCGGCTCGCTGCGGCTCACGCAGGCCGGCGTCCAGTTCCTCCAGGACAACGCCGCCACGCTCGCCGCCCAGTTGATGGCGGGCGGCGGGGGCGAGGGCGGCGTCATGAAGTTCGAGATCCCGTCGAGCGGAGGCAAGCAGCTCGGGATCGAGTACACGCTTTGCCCCGGCGGCGCCGATCCCGACAACAACAAGTGCGTGGCGGAGATCGATCTGGGAAGCGCCGAGCTCAAGGTCGAGGCCGTCAAGCCCCACAACATCAAGGTCACGGGGCCGCTGCCGATGCGCATCCAGAACTTGCCGATCCACATCAAGTACTTCTGCGTGCTCGGCCAATGCCTGGAGAGCGACATCGGCGTGACCCTGAACGGCAACGACAAGTGCCCCGGCCAGGAGCAGACTTTCGCGGCCATCGATCTGGACGTGGACATCTCGATCGAGATCGACAACGAGCCGACCCACTCCCGCCAGGGCTACTCGCGCGTCAAGGTCAAGGTCGGGATCAACCAGGACCAGCTCGAGGCGGCCGTGCACTTCTGCGGCAGCTTCGACGCCATGATCCTCGAGGCGCTCAAATCCATCATCTTCCCGCTCGTCGCCGACCAGTTGATCGGTCAGATCCAGAAGAGCATCGACGCGCAGCTCTGCCAGCAGGCCAACCCCGACCTCGATCCGCCCTGTCCGGAGGGCACCACCAACGTCGACGGCGTCTGCCGCTACGGCAACGACGACAAGGCCGAGTGCGCCTCCATCTTGCTGGGCTCGGAAGGCCACGTCGATGCCGGCGGCCTGCTCGCGGGCGTCTCGCCCGGCACGCGCGCCGCCTTCGACTTGCTCTTCGCGGCCGGCGGCCACAGCGTGCGCAACGACGGCTCCGGCTATCACTGGGGCGATCTGAACCCGGTGGGCGGAGGCGCCACGCTGGGGATGTACGGGGGCCTGCAGCCCATGCCGGCCTCGAGCTGCGTGCCGCTGTCCGATTTGGCGCTGCCGACGGCCATCCCCATCCCCGACGAGCTCCTGGCCAACGAGGTCAGCGGCTGGCCCAAGGACATGGCTGGCCCCCACTTCGGCTTTGCCGTCTCGGAGCGCTACGCCAACTACGCGCTCGCCCAGATGCACAACAGCGGCATGCTGTGCCTGGGGATCGGCGGCGACTTCATCGCGCAGCTCACGACGACGCTGCTCGGCGCCGCCCTCGGCGCACCGTCCCTGCGCGAGCTCACCTGGCAGCAGAGCAACCAGCAGTTGGCGATCGCGGTGCGGCCCCAGAAGCCGGCCACCGTGGCCTTCGGCAACGGCACCGACATCGAGGCCGATCCGCTCATCCGCGTGCGCCTGGAGCAGCTCAGCCTCGACTTCTACGTCTGGTCGCTGGATCGCTTCATCCGGGCGATGACGGCCACGTACGACGTCGAGATCCCGATGAACATGGTCGTCGCGCCCGAGGGGCTACAGCCGGTCATCGAGAAGCTCACGCTCACCAACGGCGCGGTGACTAACGCGGCGCTCCTGCGCGAGGATCCGGCGGCGATCGCCCTGACCCTGCAAGAGCTCGTGAGCAGCATGGTGGGCTCGATGATCGGCAGCGCCATCCCCCCCATCGACATCAACAAGCAGCTTGCCTCGACCGGCCTCGAGCTGCTCATCCCGCCCACCGTGGAGGGCAAGGGCTCGCCCGGGCTGCGCAAGCTCAGCCAGGACAAGGACAACTACTTGGGCCTATTCGGCACGCTCGCCCTGGCCGCCGCGCCCAAGGAGCAGTCCATGACGAGCGCTGCGCTCGATGACTTCGCCATCGATCCGAAGGGGCTGCGCGCCGCGACCATCACCCCGGACAACGCGCCCCGCGCGCGGCTTCGGCTCGGCTCGTCGCTCGCCGGCGCCGGGCGGCCGGTCGAGTGGCAGTACCGGGTCGATCGGGGCCCGTGGCACCCCTTCCGGCGCGACCCGGTGATCACGGTGAGCGACACGCTGCTGCGGCTCCAGGGCCGGCATACGGTCCTGGTGCGCTCGCAGCTCGCCGGCGTGCCGGGCTCGCTCGATCGCGACGCGGCCGCCGTCGTGCTCACGGTGGACACCGAGCCGCCGCAGATCGCGGTGCGACAGGACGCAGCCGGCCTCGTGCGGATCGAGCTGGGCGACCGCGTCTCGGCACAAAGCGGCTTGCGGGCCCGCTGGCGCTTCGGCGAGCTGCAAGGCGCCGCGGTGACTTGGCAGCCGTGGTCGGAATGGGCGGCGGCGGACGCGCTGGCGCCCATCGACCCGGCGGGCGCGACGCGCGTCGCGATCGAGGCGCGCGACGAGGAGGGCAACGTTGCGGAGATCGTCCAGGCCCTCATCCGCGGCAGGGTGAGCGGCGACGGCAGCGGCTGCGGCTGCCGCGTGCCCGGCGCGGCCGGGGCGCCGCGCGCGGGGAGCCTGCTCGCGCTGGGCATGCTCGGCGTGGTGCTCGGCTTGCGGCGCCGCCGCGGCTTGCCGCGCGTGCGGGCATGGCTGGGGCCGGCACTGCTGCCGCTCGCGCTGGGCCTGCTCTCGGGCTGCAGTTGCGGCGACGAAACCGAAACGGCCGGGCCGGGGCTGGCGGCGGGCTGCCGGGGACGGGGCGACTGCACCGTGATCCGCCCGGGTCTCATCGGCGCCTACAGCTCGGCGGCCGCGGCGCCGGACGGCACCCTGTGGGTGGCCGGCTATCTCGAAGCCAACTGGAACGACGACCTTTCCTTTGGCGATCTCGTGGTCGGCGCCTACGACGGCACCGACGTGCGCTGGAAGGCCGTCGACGGCGTGCCCGAGGAGCCGGCCGTGGATCCGGAGCACTACGACCCGCTCGGGTTCCGCGGCGGCCAGACCGAGGCCGGCGACGACGTGGGCCTGTGGACCTCGATCGCCATCGACGATGCCGGGAGCCCGGGCGTGGCCTACTACGACGTCACGGGCCGGGCGTTGCGCTATGCGCACCTGGAGAATGGCAAGTGGGTCGCGGCCGCCGTGGCCCAGGCCAAGGGCGCCGACTTCGGCCGCTACGCCAAGCTGCTGTTCGTCGCGGGCAAGCCCACGATCGCCTACCACTTCGCCGAGCCGGCTGCGCCCGGCACCATGGCCACGAGCGGCGTGCGCCTGGCCACGGGATCGAGCCCCCTGGCCGGGGAGGCGCAGTGGAATGTCGAGGACGTGGTGGCCGACAAGCAGACGCCCTGTCGCGCTCTCCTGTGCCCCGACGGCACCAAGTGCGTGGCCGCGAGTGGCGTGTGCGCGGCGCAAAGCGGCGACTGCCCCGAGGAGTGCGGCAGCGGCGACGAGTGCGTCGAACTGGAGGGCAAGCCTACGTGCGCGGCCACGTACGGCAAGGGCAAGCTCGACAGCTACCCGGACGCGGTGGGCCTCTACGTCTCCATCGCGCACCACGCCAGCGTGGGGGTAGTCGTGGCCTGGTACGACCGCGTGCGCGGCAACGTCATGCTGGCGCGCAAGGAGCAGGACGGCTGGCACGCGCTCGTCGTGGACGGGCAGCAGGGCGATGCGGACACCGGCGACATGGGCATCGGCGCCTCGCTCGCCATCGACGCTGCCGGCCACTGCCAGCTTGCCTACGTGGACGGGCTAAGCGAGGGGCTGCGCTTCGCCGCCGTGCCGGCGTGCAAGGACACGCCCGTGGCGGAGGTCGTCGACGACGGCGTGACCACCGGGGGTCTGGCCTCCGACGGCCAGCACCTGGTCGGCGACGACGCGCACATCGTGGTGACGCAGGGCGGTGAGGTTCACATCAGCTACCAGGACGCCACCGCGGGCAAGCTGCGCTTCGCCGTGGGCACGCCCGCGGCCGAGGGGCACAACTGGACGCTCAAGATCGTCGAGCAGGAGGGCTTCGCCGGCGCGTTCTCCCGGCAGGTGGAGGTCGGCGGCGGGCTGCGCGTGGTGAATTGGTGGCGCGTGGCCACCCCCTACGCGATGGGCAACGTCCGCGTCGTGGCGCCGTAGCGCGCGCCGCGCTCGCGCCCAATCCTACGCCGCCTCCTCCGTCGAATCGGTCCAGGCAAGCTCGCGCGTGGCCGGGCCGTGGAGGTGCCGGCGCTCCTCCCCGACCAGGGCGAGCAACTCCGGCCCGGTGGCATCCCCGGCATCGAGCATGGCGCGCATGTAGCCGTCGACATAGCCCTGCGCCCGCGAGAGGCGCGTGCCGGCACTTCCGCGCTCCTGCTCGCTCAGCAGCTCACGCACCAGCCCCTGGAGCCCCCGCAACATCTTCGCTCTCGGCCGCATCATCGCCTCCTGTGACCGCTCTCCCCTACCGGAGGCCCTCGCTGCGGGCCAAGTTCGCGCCGCCCTCGCGCGGCGCGGGGTTCACTCGCGGGGCAGGGGGTACAACAGCAGCGGAGCGCTCTCGATTCCGCCCGTTGTCGGATCAACCTTGAGGCCCAGCATCTCCAGCGTGACGCAGCCCACCAGAACCTTGTCGATGATCTCCGAGATCCAAACAGTCTGCAGGTCCTCCTCGCCGGCCACTCCGACCCTGGCACTGCCCCTCTCGATCTCGATGCGGCCCGCCCCAGTCTGCACCAGGCTCCTCGATGTCACCTCGATTCCTAACTCTGTGGCCAGCGTCTTGGGAATGGTAGTCAGACTTGCGCCCGTATCGACCAGGCCCCTGACCCGGCGCGTCTTCGTCTTGGCCAGGTCCGACAAGTCCACGTCGATCCAGATATGACCCATGGTTTCCAACCTCGATTCCCATTCTACCACGGCGCGACGATTCTGGGACGTAGTAGAGCAGCGCCGCGCGACCTCATGCCGGCGGTCGCAGGGCGTGATTTCAGGGCCCGGGCGCGTCAAGCTCACGCTAGGATGTGGTCATGTTTTCGGCTCGACCTTCGTCCTGGCCTCGGGGCCGCATGGCGCGGGCGGCGGCTGGCGGCGTCCTCGGCGTCCTCGGCGCGGGGCTGGCGTTGGCCCTTGCCGCCGGCTCCTGCACCGCCATCCTGGGCGACAACTTCGAGATCGGGCCGCCCGGCAGCAGCTCGGGCGGCGCGCACGGCGGCGCTGACGCGGCGGCCGGCGGCGGCGGGGGTGGCGGGGGCACCGGGACCTGCGGCAATGGCACGGTGGAACCCGGCGAGGAGTGCGACACGGCCGGGCCGACGGCCAAGTGCGACGGCGACTGCACCAAGGCGGCCTGCGGCGACGGCACGCTGAACCCCGCCGCGGGCGAGGAGTGCGACGACGGCGACACCAAGGACGGCGACGCGTGCAGCGCAAGCTGCAAGGTCACGCCGTTCCTGATCGACGACATCGTGGAGGGGGACAAGCCGGACGACGACACCATGTTCTTCCTGCAGCCCGCCGTGGGCCTGACGAAGAAGGGTGACGAGCAGGTGTTCGTGGTGGCCTGGGTGCGGCTCAAGGACGGGACGGTGCAGAGCTCCGAGATCGCCATGCGGCTCTACCACGCAGACGGCAAGCCGGTCTCCGAGCAACCCGTGGTGCTCTCGACCGAGCCGGGCGTATGGGGCACGAGCATCGCGTCGAACGCGCTCGGCCGCTCGGTCGTGGCCTGGACGCACATGGTCTCGCCAACGCCGGCCAGCGCGGACGGCGAGGTGCGCTACCGCGTGATCGAGCCAGGAGGCGCCCCGGCCGCGGGTGCGGAGAAGGCTCCGCTCGATCCGGCCATCGACGGCAGGCCGGACGTGGCCGCGGCGGACACCGGGGAGCTGTGCCTCGACTGGGGCCAGGTCATGGCGTCCCAGGTGGACGGCGGCGCGCCGGTCAAGTCCGAGGCGGTCTACTGCCTCAACCCGGACGGCGAGCCCTTGGGCAACCCCGTCGAGCACCTCGGCACGTGCTACTCGTCGAGCGAGATGGATGCCTGGGGAGGCCACGCGATCTGGCCGGCGGGGGGCGGCTTCGTGGCGGCGTGGCACGACGCCCAGACCAAGAAGCTCCTCGCGCAGGCGCTCTCGGCGAGCGGCACCGAGCTGGAGAAGCCCTTCGAGCTTACCACGCGTGAGGGCGCGCTGCTCATCGGCAAGGGAGTGGGCAGCACCGAGGACACGCGCTTCGTCGCGGCCTTCAGCGTGGACGACTTCCACAGCCAGCCCGAGAAGCGCAACCGCTTCATGATCCGGCTCTTCGCCAAGCCGGGCCAACCGAGCACGCCCGAGATCTACGTCTCGGCCACGCACGAGGACGAGTACGGCGGCCGGCTGGTGGGCACGGCCAACGGCCGCTTCCTCGCGATCTGGAGCCGGGGCGACGAGTCCACCGTCACGATCAAGGCGCGGCGCTTCGAGGCCGACGGGAAGGCCGGCGGCCCCGAGTTCCACGTGAGCGAGCAGAAGCTGGCCGCTCTCGCCTTCTTCGCGCGCGGCGCGGCCAACGACCGCGGGGACGTGCTGGTGGTCTGGGCGCTGAAGGATGCTGCGCAGGCGCCGAAGTACGACTTCAAGGTGCAGGCTGCGCTGCTGCCGGGCATTCTGGCGAAGGAGTAGCCGCGCTGCCGCGCCGCAGGCCGCTGGCCTGGCTGTCCGCGGTTCATCCCCGCGCGTGCGGGGAACGGAACGCCCCCGCTTCCCCCGTCCAGGGGGATCCACCCGTCGGTCAGCACGTTGAAGCTCGGCTCCACCCCGGTCCTCCAACCTGGGCCGGAGGATAGCCCTCCTCGAGCTGGGGGTGCAGCCCCTTTCGCTCTCGCCCGGTCGTCGCCGTCCGTGTGGCTCAGAACCTCCTCGGCTCCGACACCAGCGAGCGCAGGTAGGCCCGCGCCTCGACGGGCAGGCTCGGATCGCCGTTGCGCACTTGCCAGGCGATGATCTCGCGGCTGACGCGGAACCTGTCCTCCAGGGATCGTACCGCCGCCTTCAGGTCGGGCGCGCGCCGCACGGCGGCCACGGCCTGCTCGCGCGGCAGCAGCAGCTCCGCGGCGAACGCACGGGCCCTGGCCTCGACATCGCGCGACACTCGCCCACCGAGCACTTCCGCCACGGGCAGCGCCGCTCCGCGGTCCATCAGCAAGTGCCCGAGCTCGTGGGCCAGCGTCGCACGACGGCCGTTGCCTCGGCCATGCCAGCCGCGCTCGTTCACCAGGATCGTCGGGCCGTGGCGCTCGCCCCAGCAGCAGATGGCGTCGATCTCACGGGAGGGCAACGGCATGTCCTCGACACCGACGCCCCAGTCCGTGAGCGTCCTGTCCACGTGGAAGCGCTCGTCATCGCGCAGGCCACGTTCCGCCCGGAACCATCCGGCGACCGCATACCCCTGCTGGTGCGGCAACTCCTGCGCGTGCTCGGCGAGCACCGCCGCCGCTTGCGACGACAGGTCGTCCAGAGCCGCGGTCGAGCCGCGGGCAAGCTCGCGCAGACGAGCGAGCACATCCTTGATGGCCGTCGACGGCAGCAAGGTCGCGCTCATCCTCGCCACGGCGAGGAGCTCCGTCGTCTGGAAGGAGCCCTGTCCGATCCCCCAGGCCTCCTCCGGCGGACCTCCGACGACCTCCTCTACGGGGTCATCACGGCGGGAGGCGACCGAGATACGAATCAGCTCGTCGATGGGGTGGTCGCGCCGTGAGCGCCAACGCTTCAGGGCCAGCGCGGCACGCGGGTCGCGGCCCGGCTCCAACCGCGAACAGATCGCGTCGCCGAGACTGCTCAGTGCACCGAGCGCGTCCTCGAGACGCTCCCGCACGAACATCCCCTTGCTCCAGATCCTCATCTGCCTGCCCTCGCGGAGCAACCAGATGGGAGCGAGCCATGCTCCGTCGAGCGAACGCGATAGATCGTGCGTGTCGAGAAAGCCGCAGAGGATCTCCTCGTCCTTGTCCTCTCCGGTGCTCGGCGCCTCTTGCCAGCGCTTCTGGGCTTCCGCGCTCATCAGCGCAGGGTCCACATCGAGACCGAGCGGGTCGGCCTCTTCGTGCTCGAGGTACGGCCAGGCGGTCGCGAGATGCTCCACGATCTCGATCCACGTCCACATGAACCCAGGAGTCTCGCACCCGCGTGTCGTCCCCCACGCCAACCGGTCGCCAACCCACGCTGCGAGGCGCCCCCGCGTGGCGTCGGCGCTGGTGCCGCGGGGCTCGGGCTCGTCCCACTGCAACTCGACGTGGAGCCCATGCTCGCCGCCGAATCGGCTCACGCGTTCATCCATCGTCGTACCTCTTGCTCGCAGCCGAGTTCTCGGGCGCGGTCCAGGATCCGTCGGCGGAGACTGCGCGGCACCTCGCGAAGCCGTTCGCCTGTCTCCGGAAAGGCGTGGTACGAGACACCAGGGTTGGTGGGTTTCGCCCGGTACACGGCCCCCGCGTGCACCACGTAGATGGCGTCGGGCCAGCCGAGGCTCGGGGAGCGCGGCCGGGTCCAGGCTATGCCTTGGTTGAGCAACTCCCGCGCCTCGTCGTTCGAGAGCCCGGCCGGGCACTTGCCGACGACCTCGCCGCGCACCTCGACGAAACCAGGGTACGGCTCGTCCCAGGCGTGCTTTCGCTTCGGCTTCTCGTCGGGCTCGTACTCCCAGGGCATCGGTCCATGATGGCCGGCCGCCTGCGGGGGGTGCAAGCGTGCGGGCCGCTTCGAATGTAGGGAAAGGGCGCACCCGACGTCAATCATCGCGTCAGATCCCTCGGCCTTCCAGCGGGGCGCGGTCTTGAACAGCTCAACGTCTCGTGCCCGCCGCCGCTCAACCATCGTCCTCGCGCCGGAACCAGAGCCCTCTCTCGATGGAGTACGCGAGCCTGCGCAGCTCGCCCCTCGCGGTCTGCACCGAGCCTCGCCAGGTGTCGCCGGTCGCGCGGCGCATCGGCACGATCACCGGCTCGCCGATGCCCACCTGCGCCGCGAACCGCCTGGCGCGCCCCGACCACTCTTCCCACGCGCCCGCCTCCCCACGTGCCCGCGCACCGCGCTCGTTCCCGGAGGTCGGGGGGGACGTCGCTGGTCGCGCCGCACGAGGTGCAGCGCGCGGCGGCGGCGGCCGAGCTGATCGCGAGCGGTGCCCCGCAGCGCGCGCAGGGAAGCGTCGGCGCCTCGACTCCCATGACGTCGAGTAAGGCTATCACGGCGGGCGAGGGGGCGGGTCGCCGCGGTGCTCGTCCTTGGTCCTCGTCGCCGCTCCTTGTCCTTGGTCCTGGTCTTCGCCCTTGTCGCGCCGTGCGTATCGCGTCCACGTCAAGCACCCTGCCGCCACGCCGCCCGTGCCCACGGCCGCCATCGTGGCATGTCCCCGCTCCCGCCCCGCACATCGAGGACGGGCAAGCCGGCGCAATCGCGCCGGACGATCAAGGCCGACTTTCTGCGTCCTGGCTTTTGGATCATCCTTGAGCTTCTTAAACTGAGCGCTATCATCGCGGTAGACATGCGGAGGATCGGCATGCGCAGGTTCGTTGATCTGCAGCTCGCGGGTTGGGCGAAGTCGGTACGGCGCAAGCCTCTCATCGTGCGTGGGGCACGCCAGGTCGGCAAGACCTACTCGATCAAGGAGCTGGGCCGCCAGAGCTTCGAGCGTACGGTCACGGTCGACCTCGAGCGCAACCGGGACTGGCACCGGGTGTTCGCGGGCAACCTGGATG
Source organism: Deltaproteobacteria bacterium (assembly GCA_016209145.1). GTDB lineage: Bacteria > Myxococcota_A > Polyangia > Polyangiales > Polyangiaceae > JACQWT01. The sequence goes on from JACQWT010000281.1 coordinate 12,333, forward strand.
CCAGGCAGATGTGTACCGGGGAGCCATGGCGGAGCAATTCATCGGCCAGGAGCTGGTCGTCTCGCAGGGCGCCGAGCTGTACTACTGGGCCCGCGAGGCGCGCGGGAGCACGGCCGAAGTAGACTACCTGACCGTCGTGCAAGGTGCTGTCCACGGCGTGGAGGTGAAGATCGGCGCGGCGGGCTTCCTGAAGAGCCTGCACCTCCTGCTCCGCTCCTACCCCAACGTCGCCAGCGGACTGGTCTTCTCCTCGGCTCCCTATGCAGAGCTGGCCAGCCAGAAGCTGACCTTCCTGCCGTTGTACTGGGCGCTCTCTGCAACCGGCGGCTTCAAGCCGGAAGTGCCCCTGAAAGAGACGCTTGACGGTACGCTGACCTGCTACGCTTCCTTGCCCATGGCCGCCGGCACGCGCCAGACGGATTTGCGGTTGGGGGGCGAGCAGGCGACGCCCGCCGAGCCCGCGGTGCTCGGCGTGGCCGAGCTCGACCGCGCGTTGAAGAGACTGCTGGAGGCATCGACCGCGGACGTGCGCGTGCGCGGGGAGATCTCCGACCTGCACCTCGCCTCCAGCGGCCACGCCTACTTCAGCCTCAAGGACGAGTCGGAGCCTGCCCTCATCGAGTGCGTGATGTACCGCACGGCTCCCGCGCGAGCGCGTCGGCTCCTGGTGGAAGGAGCGAGCGTGGTGCTGCGCGGCCGCGTTACCGTCTACCCGCCGCGGGGACGGATGCAGCTCGTCGCCGAGGACGTGCTGGGCACGGCCCGGGGCGCACAGCTCGAGGCGCTCGAAAGGCTCAAGGCCAAGCTCGCTACCGAAGGACTCTTTGCGCCGGAGCGCAAGCGGCCCCTGCCGGCCGAGCCGCGTCTGGTCGCCGTGCTCACGAGCCGCGACGGCGCCGCGATTCACGACGTGGTGCGCGTGGCCTTCCGCCGGGGCAGAGTGCGGGTCCTGCTCGTGCCTACTCCCGTGCAGGGAGCTGAGGCGGCGGAGCCGATCGCTGCCGCCGTACGCCTGGCCGACGGCCTGGGCGCGGACGTGATGATCGTCACGCGGGGCGGCGGCTCGCTCGACGATCTGGCGGCCTACAACGACGAGCGCGTGGTGCGGGCGGTAGCCGCGGCGCGTACCGTGGTGGTGAGCGCGGTCGGCCACGAGATCGACACGACGCTGTGCGATCTGGCCTCTGACGCGCGCGCGGCCACGCCCTCGCAGGCGGCCGAGCTCGTCGTGCCGGATCAGGCGGAGCGTCTGGCCGCGCTGGCGAGCCTGGGCTCGCGCCTCGCCGGCGCCATGCGGCACCGGCTCACGAGCGGCCGGGAGCGGCTCACGCGCCTGCGCGCCGGGTTGGGAGAGCCCCGGCGGCGTGTGCTCGAAGAGGCGCAGCGCTGGGACGAGCTCGGCGCCCGGTTGGAGCGGGCGATGCGGCTCCGGCTTCGCCGGCACCGGTCGGCGCTCGACGAGGGCCGCCGGAGGCTGGGCGCCCGGCACCCGCGGGCGGTTCTGGCCGCGGCGCGAGCCCGGCTCGGGCCCCTCGATCCGCGCCTTCGCGCGGCCGTGCAGCGGCGCTTGCAGGCGCTGCGTCACGAGCTTGGCGCCGGCACCGCCCGGCTGGATGCGCTCTCGCCACTTGGCGTGCTCGGTCGCGGCTACGCCATTGCGACGAGCGAGGACGGCCGCGTGTTGCGCGACGCGGGTGAGGTCGCGGCGGGCGACGGCGTGGGCGTGCGCTTGCACCGCGGCCGGCTGGAGACCCGGGTGGAGCGGGCGGTCAAGGGGTAGCGGGGCGTAGGTCAGCGGTACGCGTTCACGCATTCTCCCAGCCGACTCGGCGAGCCGTCCTTGCTGGCGCGGAGATGCCGTGAACGGGTACGGTCAGCGCACCGCCGCCCCGGGCGCCACCTCGCCGTCGACGCCGAGCAGGCGCACCTTGCCGCCGTCCTCGGCGGCGAGGAGCATGCCGTGCGAGTCCAGACCCTTGGCGAACTGGCGCGGCTCGAGGTTGCACAGCACGACGATGCGCCGGCCCACGAGCTCCGGGGGCGAGTAGTCCTGTCCGATGCCCGCCACGAGGCTGCGCGGCTCGGGCTCGCCCACGTCCACGCGCAGGGAGAGCAGTCGGTCCTTACGCTTGATCCGCTCGGCCGAGACCACCGTGCCGACACGCAGCTCCATCTTCGCGAAGGTGGCGTAGTCGACCAGGGGCTTGACCTCCCGTGCCGGAGCCTGCGCCGGTGCCCCGGCCGCTGCCGGCGCCGCGCCGTCGCTCTCCTCGGGCGGAGCGAAAGCCTTCAGGACAAGTGCACGCTGCCCGTCGTCGAGCCGCGGGAAGATGGGCTTGCCGCGGCGCAGCTCGCCCCCCGGCGCTCGCCGGGGCGGCTCGAAAGGCCACTGGTCCCGGCCCACCTCGGAGCGCAGCGGGCCCAGGCCGAGCTGCGCGCGCATGGCCGTGGCCACCTGCGGCATGACCGGAGCGATCATGACGCTGAAGGCGTCGAGCGCCTCGACCAGGGTGGCCACGATCGTGTCCAGGCGGGCGGGATCCTGCTTCTTGGCAACCCACGGGGTGGCCCGGTCGACGTAGTGATTGGCGGCGGCCAGGCCTGCCCAGATCGCCTCCAGGGCGCGCGTCGGCGCATGAGCGTCGAACGCCTCGGCCGCGGCGCGCGCGCTCTCGCGGAGCTGGGCGTTCATGGCCTCCTCCAGCGGGCCGAGCGTCCCTCTCTCGCCCACCCGCTCGGTGAACGGCAGAGCGCGGCTTACGAGGTTGCCCAGGGTGTTGCCCAGATCGCTGGCGTAGCGCTGCAGCAAGTCCTCGACCGAGAAGTCGCCGTCCTGCCCGAAGGAAACCGAGCGCAGCAAGCAGTAGCGCAGCGCATCGACGCCCACGGAGGGCGAGAGCGCGCTGGCGAGCGCGACCGGGCTGATGGTGTTGCGGAGCGACTTGGACATCTTGCGGCCGCCGTAGGTGAGAAAGCCGTGAGCGAGCACTTGCCGCGGCAGCGCCTCGTCCGGGAAGCCGGCGGCCATGAGGAAGGCGGGCCAGTAGACGGCGTGAAAACGCAGGATGTCCTTGCCCACGAGGTGCACGGACGCCGGCCAGAAGCGGCGGTTGTCCTCGGGCTCCTGCAAGGCCGTGTGGTAGTTCGACAGGGCGTCGAACCAGACGTACATGACGTGCCGGGGATCGTCCGGCACCTCGACGCCCCAGCGAAACGTAGTGCGCGAGATGGACAGATCCTGCAGGCCGCCGCGCACGAAGCTCCGGACCTCGTTCATGCGCGAAGGCGGCACGACGAAGCTCGGGTTGTGGTCGTAGAAGGCGAGCAGGCGCTCGGCGTAGCGCGAGAGGCGGAAGAAGTAGCTCTCCTCCTCGACCGCCTCGGCCGGGGTGCCGTGGATCGGGCACAGCCCGCCCGCGTCCAGCTCCTTCTCGGTGTAGTAGGCCTCGCAGCCCACGCAGTACAGGCCCTGGTAGTGGCCGAGGTAGATGTCGCCCGCCGCGTGGATCTTGCGCCACAGCGCCTGCACGCCGCGCGCGTGCCGCGCCTCGCTCGTGCGGATGAAGTCGTCCGGCGCACAGCCGAGAAGCGGCCATGCCTCGCGGAACTTGACGCTCATCTCGTCGGCCAGCGCCTGGGGAGAGGTTCCGCGCTCCTCGGCCGCCCGCTGGATCTTCAAGCCGTGCTCGTCCGTGCCGGTCAGGAAACGCGCCTCGCGCCCGCGCAGCCGCTGGTAGCGGCACAGCACGTCGGCCGCGATGGTGGTGTAGGCGCTGCCCAGGTGCGGTACGTCGTTGATGTAGTAGATGGGAGTCGTAACGTAGAAGCGTTCGGTCATGTTCCTTCGCTCGGGAGCGACCCATAGTCCAGAAGCCGCAGCGCCGCACCTCTGGCATTCTGCGTGTGATGGTGTCACCCGGTTCCGGCAAGGACTTGCCGGTCAGGGCGAACGGGGTTGGGGCCCCGTTCGCGGGGTCTGGGGCGAGGCCCCAGCGGGATGTTCTCCCGCGGACGGCATCCCGGCGCGCGCAGCGTGTCACAGCCGCGGGGCGTTGCTGCTTGCGTGCGCACGCTCCGCCCCCGCGGGCGTATCGGTTTCGCCCTCGAGCCGCAAGCGCAGCCCTCGCGTGGTATACAGCGTCCGAAGTCGGGGCCGACCGACCAGGTGCGAGAGGAGATGCCGATGCGAAGCTCGACGATGGCGTGGAACGGGGCGCGTGGGGCGCTGGGTGTGGGCGCCCTGCTCGCGCTCGTCTCGGGCTGCGACGAGGCGCGGCGCTGCCAGCGGTCGCCGGACTGCCTCGAGCTGGGCCGATGCTCGCTCGCCGCCGACGGCGGCTGCGCGGCGGGCACGACCCAGGACTGCACCGGCGCGGCGGGCTGCCGCAAGGAGGGCAAGTGCACGGCCGCCGACGGGCAGTGCATCGCCGCCTCCAACGCCGACTGCCAGCGCGCCGAGATCTGCAAGCAGAACGAGATGTGCGATGTGCATCGCGGGAGCTGCGTCAAGCTAGCCGCGCACTTCGACCCCGAATGCGCGGCCAAGTGCCGCAGCGACGGCGGCTGCGTGCTTCGGCTCGGCGTGTGCGTGGCCGTGTCGCCGCACCACTGCAACAATTCGGCGCTCGACGCGCCGGACCGGGAGAGCGTCTGCGCGCTGCAGGGCCGCTGCGCGGTGCAGGGCGATGACTGTGTGGCCGGTGCGGCGGGCGACTGCGCCAAGTCGAAGGGGTGCAAGCAGGATGCCCGTTGCGCCGCCGTGGGCGGGCGGTGCGTGGCCACCGACGAGGAGTGCGCCAAGCACGTGACCTGCACGGGCTGGGGGCGGTGCTCGGCCAAGGACGGCAACTGTGTCGTGGCCTCCGACGCCGACTGCCGGAAGTCCACCAACTGCCGGGAGACGGGGTTGTGTACGGCCAAGGAAGGCAAGTGCGTGGCCGGCAGCGACGCCGACTGCCGGCAGGCGCGGATTTGCCAGAAGGTCCAGCGCTGTCGGGCCAAGGGGGGCAAGTGCGACCGGTAGCCCGCCGGTGTCCGCTCGCGGCGGCGTATCGGTTTCACCATTGGTTTGGGGGCGTCAGCCCGCGCTAGGAGCCACATGATGGGCCTGCTCGGCGGGAAGGTGGCCATCGTCACCGGCGCTGGCGGAGCGATTGGCCGCGCCACCGCGCTGCTCCTGGCGCGCCACGGCGCGAGCGTCGTGGCGGGCGACCTGGGCACGGCGCCGGACGGCACGGGATCGAGCCCGGAGCCGGCGCGCGGCGTGGCCGGCGAGATCGAGCAGGCGGGCGGTGCAGCCGTCGCGTGCTGCGCCGACGTCTCGCGCGAGGAGGGCGCCGCGGCCGTGGTGCGCGCGGCGGTGGAGCGTTTCGGCCGGCTCGACGCGCTGGTCACTTGCGCCGGCATCGCGCGGCGTGCGCCGCTGCTCGAGCTGGGACGCGCCGCTTGGGAGGCGGTGCTGGGCGTCGAGCTCGCGGGCACCTTCTTGTGCCTGCAACGGGCCGCCGCGCAGATGGTGGCTCAGGGCGAAGGCGGGCGCATCGTGTGCACGACGGGCATGGCGGGGCTGCGCGGCGCCGGCGGCGAGGCCGCTGCGGCCGCAGCCGAGGCGGGGATCTATGGCCTCGTGCGCGCTGCCGCGATCGAGCTCGAGCCGCACCGGATCACGGTCAACGCCGTCTGTGCGGTGGCCAAGACCCGTCTGACCGAGGATCTGACCACGTTCCTCGGTATGGATGCTCTGAGCCCCGAGCACGTGGCGCCGGCCGCGCTCTTCCTCGCCTCCGGGCTCTGCGGCGAGCGCAGCGGGCAGGTGCTGGGCGCGGCGGGCGGGCGCATGAGTCTGTACCAGCTCGTCGAGAGTCGCGGCCAGCACAAGGACCGCGCCGAGATCTGGACCGCCGAGGAGATCGCGGAATACTGGGCGGCCATTGCCAAGCCCTGGGGCGGCACGGGAGGGATGTAGGCTGCTCGGCGACGGCGATCTAGTCGACCGACGGCACCAGCGCGACGACGCGCGTCTCGCTGCCCAGCGCGGCGCGCGGCGCGACGAAGGGCACGGCCGCGAACTCGCGCAGCACGCAGTCGACGGCCTTCTCGTAGCGCGGGTGGCGTGCGCTTGCCTTGACCGACGAGGGATCGACGGCCCCGTCGGGGCGGATCACGAAGGACAGGGAGATGACCTCCGGGGGAAGGATCTGGCCGTCGGGGCCGCGGCACTTCTGCACGATCGGCCAGTAGAGCTGCTCGCGCGCGGCGCGCTCGATCGCGGCCGAGCTGAGCTGGGGCTGGAACTTGGGCTGGCCGACGACCAGCTTGGGCTCGCGGCGGGGGGGCTCCGGGGCCGGCGCGCCCGCGTCCGCCGCACCGGCCTTCTCCCCCGTATCCGTCCCGATCCTCGTGCCGCCGTCGGGATCGGTCGGGGGCGCCCAGGCGCTCGGCACGGCGTGCAGCAGCTCCGGCAGCGCCCGAGGATCGATGCGGCTCGTCACCGGCGGCAGCCCGGGCAGCGCGGCTCCGCCGTCGTCGGTCGGGCCGCGCGGGGCGGGCTCTGGCGCACCGGCACCACCGGCGGAGCAGGAGAGCGCCAGCACGGCGGCTAGCAATGCTGCGCGCCGCCACGCCGGCTGCGGCCCGGGCAGGACAGCGCGCGCCTCCATGCCGGCTACCGTGGTACGCGCCGGCGCCGCACGCAAGAGCCAGATGCACGATCAGGAGCCGCCTCGCTGCCGCTTCATCATCTTGCGGTGGACGATCCGGCGCTTGAGCGGACCAATGTGGTCGACCATCAGCACGCCGTCCAGGTGGTCGTGCTCGTGCTGGATGGCCACGGCCAGCAGGCCGTCGGCTTGCAGCTCGAAGGGCTGCCCGTCGGCGTCCCGCGCCCGCACCGTCACTGCGGCGGCGCGCTCGATTTCTTCCGCGACCGTGGGAAACGACAGGCAGCCCTCCTGCCAGCTCAACGTTCCCTCGCGCCGGACGATCTCGGGGTTGACGAAGACGTGCAGACTGGAGGGCTCGTCCGCGGCGGCGATGTCCACGACGAAGACGCGCAGGGGCACGTCGACCTGGGGCGCGGCGAGCCCGACGCCCGGGGCGGCGTACATCGTCTCGGCGAGATCCTCGATGAGCTCGCGGATCTCGGGGCCGACATCCGCGACCGGCGCGGCCTTCGTGCGCAGGCGCGGATCGGGGTAGTGCAGGATGGGGCGGATGGCCATCGGCTGCGATTCTAGCCCGAAGGATGGCGTCGGAAGATCGACGTGTCGACCGGCATCCCTCGCGCCGCGAGATCCTCGACCAGGCGCGGGACGGCGCCAGCGGCATGGAAGGAGCCCTCGATCGAGCCTCCCGCCGCCGTCCGGTGGTAGACGAAGGTGAAGACGTCGCGTAGCTCCGGTAGGGGGCTGCCCGGCCGGAACTCCGCCATCCGGGTCGCCCGCAACCGTCCGTCGCGCAGGCGGCTGACCTCGATGCCCATCTCGAACGAGGAGGCGAGCCAGTGCCGGGCCACCTCGGGCCCAATCCCCGGGCGGACAGCGGCCACTTCGGCCGCAAGCCGGCCTACGGCCTGCCGGAGCGTGGCGCCCCGCGCTTGTAGGACCACGCCCACGGCCCCGCGTGCAATGGCCTCGATGACCTCCGCCAACGCCTGGCGCTCCAAGGGCGGCACGAAAAGGTGGTCCGCGCCCATCTGGGAGGCCGCGCGAAGCGCCCGCAGGCTCTCCTCGGCCGAGGCGCCGATCTGGATGCAAGCCATGTCCGCCGGCCGCTCCTCGGGGCTGTCGGCCGGCGCGAGCCACAGCGCGCGGTCGCCCTTCGGGACGGCGTGCGCCAGGGCATCGGCCAGACTTTCGGTGTCGCCCGCCGGGCCCGCGACGAGCAGGTTCACGCGCCCGGCCACGCAGTGGCCGAGCAGGGTCGCCATGGCGCGCGAGATGGCGCCGGAGCGCACCAGCGCATCCAGAGTCGTGTCCGCTCGCCGTAGCTTCTGGAGCACCAGCACGTGACCGTTGGGGGCGGCGGGCGGGCGCACGGCCGACAGCCGCGCCCCGCCGGGCAGCGTACGCTCGACGTAGGTCTCCTGTGCCCCGAGCGGCACTGCCGACCTCGCGCACAGGCGCCGCAGCGCCCGCGCCACCGCGCCCTCGCTGGAGAAGCCCAGGCCAGGATGCCGCGCGCGGCCTGCCTGCCGCACGATCGAAAGCTCGCGCAGCACCACCTGGACCTGCGTGGTCCTCGGATCGTCGAGCAGGCCCCCGAGCGGCCCGAGCTCGAAGAGCTCGCGCCGCGCCGCCTCCCGCAGCCCGCTCTCGTCCAGGCCGGCCGGGATGGCGCCGGCTCGCGCCAGCGCTTCCAGCTCGCGTTCGAGCACGGCGCTCAGGGCCGACTGCGCGGCCGCCGGCACCGGCTCGGAATCCAGCGCACCCGCCGGGGTCGCGGCCTCGAGCTTGGCGAGGAGCGCATCGAAGCACTGCTGGCGGGCCGCCAGCTCGGCCTCGTCCACGGGCGGATGGCTGTTCGACGTGAACTCCTGCGAGGTGCTCGTGGGCTCGGGGCCGCCCGGCGCGCTGCCCGCGACCGTTTGGCCCAGCGCTTCGCGACCGAGCACGCGGCCCGCCGCCGGGTGGGAATCGGTGGAGTCCGCGCGCAGCTCGCCGGGCACGCGCGGTGGGCTCGGCATCGGGGCGGCGGACGAGGATTCGTCCGGATCGTGCTCGATGGGGAAGTGGCTTACCACGTCGCCCGGGCCGGGCGGCGCGGCCGGCTCCTCGCGCGCGCCCTCCGCGACCGGGACGGCCTCGGCCCGCTGGTAGATCGAGCTCGAGGTCGACGATGGCGGCCCCTGGAACTCCTGGCTCTCGGCGCGCTGCTTGGCGTCCATCTCGACGCGCAACACGAAGTCGCCCACGTAGATGCGATCGCCTTCGCGCACGAGCGTGGCGTGCGTGATGCGCCGGTGGTTGACGTAGGTGCCGTTGGTGCTGTTGAGATCCGTCACGACGAAGCGGCCGTCGCGGAAGATGAGCCGAGCATGCCTCTTGGACACGTTGCCCTTGGCGAGCAAGAGGTCGTTGCCCTTGACGCGACCGATGCTGATCTCGTCTTGCTCGAAGATCTCCTTGCGCTCCGTCCCACCCTTCTCGGTCACGACGATGGAGATCATCTCGGCTTCGCAAGGTCCGGCCGCGGGCGCCCGGCAGCCCCGCACCGGCCAGCCAAGGATAGTGCGTCCCGTGGCGCGGCGCCAAGGGCATAAGGAACGCGGTCGCCCTGCCCACGCGCCCGGTCGCCCTCAGTCCTCCTGGCGCATCTCCTCGGTCACCAGGCCGATGAGCTCCGTGGCGATCGACAGCACCTGACGCGACGACAGCCCGCCCGTGCGCAGCTCCTTGAAGATCGTCTTGGCCAGGATCCTGGTCGCACGCGGATCGCGCGCCACGGCCGGTCCCTGGAACCACGCCGGCGATTGGCTCGGGCTCGATTCGACTTCGCTCGACTCCACGACTGGTTCTCCGCCTGGCAGACGCTTCGTGCGCGCTAGAGGCATGCCAGAATCATGCCAATTGGCCAAGCACAAGATTTCCGCATGGTTGGTACCTCAGTGGCGCCTCCACTGCGAAAGCCGCTTCGCACCAAGAGCCGGCGCGCCACGCTTGCTTCGCACCCGTGGCAGGCCCGCGCTAGGTCACCGTCCCGCTGCCACCCACTGCCCCGTCGCCGGCACGAGCCGCAGGAGCTCGACGCGCGCGAGCCGGCCGTCGCCGTCGAGCTCGTAGAGGTTGAAACCGGCCCCGCGCCGCTCGTCGCGATGGCGGAGCGAGGCGCTCGGGGCGCCGATCACTTCCAGGTGGCCGCATGCGGTCGGAACCGAGCGCCGGATGCGGCGGTGCAGGTGCCCGTGGAGCACGAGCCCGCGACGGAGGCGCGCGAGGATGGCGCACTCTGCGGCGTCGTCTGCCAACCCGTCGATCAGGCGCCACGCGAGCGGGCGCGGGTCGTGACAGGGATGATGCTGGATGACTACCGGCATGCGCGTGCGCACCTGCTCGTGCGCGAGCAGCGCCCGCAGTGTGTCTCGTTGTGGTGCGCCGAGCTGGCCCGAGGAGACGAGCGGCGGGCAGGGGACGGCGGTGCCGAGCCCGATGATGGCGACCGGCCCCCGCAGCCGTACGTAGGGAAGGCCGTGCGGCCCGCCCCCGCCGGCGGGCAGGGACAAATCGGAGCTCATGAATGGCGCAAAGAAGACCCGAAAGCGCTCGCTCCGATACGCGCCTGCGGTGTACGCATCGTGGTTGCCGGGGACGACGCTCACGCGATCCGGAGCGAAGCCGAGCTGGTCCTCCAGGAAGCGCCGGCCGAGCTCGAACTCGCGCTCGAGCGCGAGGTTCGACAGATCCCCCGTCACCACGACGTGGTCGCAGTCACGGCGGCGGATCTCCGCCAGCACCGCCTGCGCCAGCTCCGGCCGGTGCACGGCCCGCCGCCGGAGCTGGACGTTCACGTATCCCGCGGCGCGCCTGCCCAGGAGGCGCCAGGGGACAACCCCGCGCAGATCGAGCAGGTGCAGGTCGGAGACGTGGGCGATGCGCACGGCCCCTCCCGTAGCGCCACCGCGAGCCCGCGCCAAACTACTCGCGCGCGGGCACCGGGCCGGGCACGGCGTCGCGCGCGCAGCGGAAGCCGCGCCACGCGTGCCGCTCCGTGGGCAAGACGCGGCCGCGGGCGGCGGCGCGCAGCCAAGCGCGCGGCGATTGGTAGCTCCCGCCCCGCACGACCTTCTGGTCGCCGTTGGCCGGGCCCCGGGGATCCACGGTGCTCTCGGCGTCGTAGCCGGGGGCGTACCAGTCGGCCACCCATTCCTCGACGTTTCCGGCGAGATCGTCCAACCCTTCCGGCGTGCGTCCCTGCGGAAACGAGCCAACCGGCGCCAGCTCGGCGAAGCCGTCGCTCGCATCGAGCGACACGAACGCCCCGTGCTCGACGTTGTCGGGGCCGAAGCGGCCGTGGTTTGCGACCATGCGGTTGTAGATCTGGCCCCACGGGTAGATGCGGCCCGACCAGCCACGCGCCGCGCGCTCCCACTCCGCTTCGGTGGGCAGCCGCCCGCCCGCCCAACGGCAGTAGTCCACGGCGTCGTGCCAGCTCACCAACGTCATCGGCAGGTCCGGCGCGCCGGCCCGGGCCCGCGTTCCGCCCTGGCCGGCCACCCGGCAAGCGCCGGCGCCGACGCAGCGCAGAAAGGCGCCCGCGGTCACCTCGGTGCGGTCGATCCAGAAGTCGCGCAGCGCAACCCGGTGGGCCGGCATCTCGTCAGCGAAGAGGGTATCGGGGCACGAGTCGGGGCCGGCTTCGAGACGGCACTGGGCCTGGGCACGCGCCACCTCGGCCGCGTCAGAGCCCCTGAGGAGCTGGCCGGCTCGAATCAGCACCTGCTCCGAGCCCGGCGCGCGCAGCGCGGCCGCGGCGTCGCCCGCGGCTGCCTGGCGCGCGACCTCGAGCGGCGGCCCACCTCGGCCGAGCACGGCGCTCGAGGCCGCGGCCGCAGCGAGCACGACGAGGGTCAGGGCTAGCGCCGCGCCCATCTACGGCAGCTCGCGGCAAGCATGAGCCCGAGGAGCAGCAAGCCGCCGGCGAGGCCCGGGCCGCGGCCGGGCCGGACGGCGCACAGCCCGCCGCCAAGCACGATGCGGGGAGGCAGCGCGGCGGGCCCGGCGTCGCCGGCGTCGGGGGCAGGCACGCAGCTTCCCTGTTTGCAGGCCATGCCCGCACCGCACAGCCCCGGAGCGTCGTCGGTCTTGCCGTCGCAGTCGTCGTCGATGCCGTTGCAGCTCTCCTCCTGGCCGGGGTTTCGCTCGGGATCGAGGTCGTCGCAGTCGTCGCCGCGACAGGCGGCGTTGGCGTGCCCGTCGCCGTCGGCGTCAGGGCACTCGGCCAGCCCGGTCTTGAACGTACCATCTTCGCCCTTGGTCCCGGCGCAGCCCTGCACGGCCGCGCCACCGACGACCTCGGCGTTCTCCTTGGGCAGGGAAGTGCCGCCGCCCTGAACGCGCAGCACGATCAAGCCACCACTCCCGCTCCCCCCCAGCGCCTGCTGCGCGTCGCCGTGTCCCTTGCCGCCGTTGGCCGCGCACCGGGCGTCCGCACCGGCGCTGAATTCACCGGCCTCGACGATGATCGTCCCGCCGGCACCACCGCCCGCGAAGCCGGCCGACGGCCCCGGCGCGGCGTCGTCGCCATTGGCCAGCAAGCGGCCCTGCAGTACGATCTTGGCCGCGCGCAGCACGATCACCCCGCCGCCATCGCCGCCGGCCACCGTCAAGCCCTCGCTTGCCGCCGCCGTGCCGCCGGCGCTGCCCATCCCTTGCTGCGGCTCGGCGTCCGCCAGCGGTTCCTTGTCGTCGTCGTAGGCGCTGCCGCCCGTGGCGGCGAAGGCCACCGTGCATCCCTTGTCGTACGCGTCGCCGCCCTTCTTCAGGTGAGCGCCGCCACCGCCGGGACGGGGCATGGGGCCGCTGGCCGTCTTGCCCGCACCGGCTCCGTTGTCGTGCCCCTGCGCGGCGCCCGAGCCGCCGCGGTAGCCCTTTCCCGTGGCGTCGACCGCTCCGCCCGCCTCGATCACGATGGTGTTGGCGCCGATCCGCAGCCAGCCCGCGCCATCGGGCTGCGCCTGATCGTAGCGCTTGACGAGCAACGTGCCCTTGACCGTGACCTTGTCGAACAGATGATCGCCGCCGAGCATCACCTCCCCGCCGGCCGGGACGACCAAGTCCTCGGCGCGCGCCCGCCCGGCGGCGAGCACACCGGAGGCGACGAGTGCGACCAAGGCTACTACTCGCCGCGCGCGGCGGCGGCTGCCTCCAACATGCCAGGGAAGGGCCACGGGGCTATCGTAGCTCACCTTTCTACCGCAAGGGTACCCCGCGCGTCGCCGGCCCCGGGATCCCCGCCCCACAGCACCTGGCGGACGCGGTCGCGCAGCTCCGGAGCGAACACCACTCGCGCCCGCGTGAGCCGCTCGCCCCGGAGCCGTCCGAGCACGAAGGAAACCTCCGCGGGCCGCCGCGCCGGGCCGCGCGGGAACAGCACGCGCAGCGACTCGTCGTCACCGTACGGCACGTCGTCGGCGACATCGAGGCCGGTGTAGATCTCCGCGTCCAGACCCGCCTCTCGGGCGAGCTCCGCCACGGTTTCGCGCGCGGCCTCGCGCCGCGCCGGCTCGGCCTCCTCGGCGAACAGTTCGACCGACTTGAAGAGCTGGCGGCCACGCAGGCGGCGGCACAGATCGGCGAGGACGGGATCGGACGCGTCCTGCCAGGTGGCGATGGTGTGCATCACGAGGTGATCGTCGAGGTTGAGGTAGTCCGCCACGCTCGGGGCATCGCCCACGGCGAAGGCGCGCAACGCCGCCGGGAGCGTCGGCAGCCGCCCGCCGTCGCGCAGCAGGCGGATGGCGCGCGAGAAGATCGTGCGGATCATCCACTCGGCGGCGCGGGTCGCCTTGTGGAAGTAGATCTGCTGGAACATGAACAGGCGCGCCAGGACGAACGACTCGATGGCCGACAGGCCCTTCGTCCCGTCGATGGCCAGGCCGGGCGGCTCGCCGGTGGCGTGCTGGCCGAAGCGCAGCGAGCGCAACAGCCAGTGCAGGTCGAACTCGCCGTAGCGCGCGCCCGTGGCGTGCGCGTCGCGCAGCAGGTAGTCGCAGCGGTCCACGTCGAACGTTCCGCTCACCGCGTGGGCGAGATAGGGCAGCTCGTGGCGGCCGTGTACGAGCTCGGCGGCGCGGCGCGGCAGCTCCGGATCGTGCTGGGCGAGCACGCGGTGCACGCCGGTAGACGGATCGAGCAGGATGCGCTCCGTCCATTGCTCGTGGTCGGGGATCCGGTCGCCGAACCCGGCGACGGCCTCCTCGAAGAGATGGGAAAGGGGGCCGTGGCCGACGTCGTGCAGCAGCGCGGCGGCAATGGCATCGCGCGCGCGGTCGCTGGTGAGCCGTTGCCAGAAGGGCAGCTCGCCGTCGATGCGGCGCAGTCGCGCGACGAGAAGCTGCATCACATGCGCCGCGCCGAGCGCGTGGGCGAAGCGCGTGTGCTCGGCGCCGGGGAAGGCCAGGCAGGTGAGCCCGAGCTGGCGGATCCGCCGCAGGCGCTGCACCTCGGGGGTGGCCAGAAGCCGCGGGACGATCTGCTCCTCGTCCGTCTCGAAGGTGACAAGGCCGTGGACTGGATCGCGGACGTACACGACGCGGCCATCTATAGCAGTTTTTTTGCAGATGCGGTCCCGCTGCGCCGGCGCTATGGTGGATTGCCGTTCCTTGGCCTTGGCGGTGCGTGCATACTGCTCGGCCGACCGTAGGATCCCGGGGGGGCGCTACGATGAAGGCACGCTCGACACGCCAGCCGCGACTGCTGCCGGGCGGTTCGTCCGTACCTGGGCGCGCGTGCGGCGCCGCCGCGCCGAGCGGTGGCGAGGCGGTCCGGCCGGCGTCGCCTAGGCTCGATGCCGTGCTGCGGGCGCTGCCCGGCGCCGAGCTGCGCGCCCTGGTCGATCGGCTGGGAATCGACCTCGATGCCCGCAAGCGCATCGACGTGCCCGGCCAGGTGGCGCGAGCGCTGGTGCGGCTTGCCGATCTCCGGGATCCGGCGAGCTTGCCCGCGGCCAGCGTGGAGCTCGTCCGCCGCATCGCCGAGCAGCGCGGCCGGCTGCGCACCGCTTCTCTACCGGCGGGAATCGACGCCCTGTGCCGACGCGGCATCGTCTTCGTGATTCCCCAAGAGGAAGGGATGGAGCTCGTGCTGCCGATCGCTCTGCTGCTCCAGCTCAAGAGCTGGGAGGGCGAAGACCCGCGTTCGATCCGGGCGCTGCTCTCCGAGGCGCCACCGGAAGCGGCCAGCGCGGTGGCGAGCCACTACCTGCGGCGACCCAGCACTCCGCCGCTGCCGCTCTCGCTGGAGGCCGCATGGGAAGTGCTGGGGGAGCCGGCCCTGCTCGCCGCCGAGCTGGAGCGCGTCTCGCATCAGGAGCGCCGGCTGCTAGAGGCCATCGAGCGCGTCGGGGGCGAGGTGGACACGCAGGAGCTCATGGACCTGGAGCGCGAGCCTCTGCGCGTGCGCGGGGTCTACGGTCTGGCCGCGGGGCGGCGCGGAGCGGCGTTCTCCCTGGAGAAGCGGGGATTCCTCTTCCCGCAGCATCCCAACCGCTACGTCATTCCGGCGCAGGTGGCGGCCATCATCGGGGCGGAGTGCCGTGTCGAGCGCGAGCGGCGGCGTGATCGCGTCCGCGGCCTGGTCGTCGAGGAAGATCATCTGCCTCGGCGGGCACGCTTCTCGGACGACCCTGCTCCGCTGGCGCTCGCCCTGGCGCTGGCCGTGGCCGGGGGCGGGGAGGCCGTGCGGGCCGACCTCGGCACGCCTCGCTCGCTGGTGCGCAAGCTGGCGCAGCGGTTCGGACGGGGCGCGGAGGCGACCTCGCTGCTCGCCGCGCTGTCGCGCGCCGCGGGCCTTTGGGAGCCGGGAGGCGCCAGCTCCGGCGTTCCCCCGTGGTCGCTGCGCTGCTGCGAGCTGGCCCAGCTCCTGTTCGACACGTGGCGCCGGGGCGGCGCCTGGGACGAGGCGCGCCCCGAGCCCGACGTGCTGCGCGTGTCCCGTGACCAGCGTGACCCCAGCCCCGCGGGGGTGCTGCGTGAGGTCGTGCTCGATGCGTTGCTCGATCTGGGCGAGGGACGCTGGGTTCCGTACCAGGCGCTAACGGCCTACATCGCGGACGACCCGCGGCTGGGCGGCATCGGGCGGCTGCTGGGGCGTTGGGCCAGGCGCGCCGGCGTGGATCCGCCGGCCGCGCTGGCGGTGGCGGAGCGCATGCTCACGCAGTCGCTTCCCGCGTTGGGAGTGGTCGACATGGGGGAGGTGCCGGACGCGGAGCCGGCCGGCACGGACCGTGCGCCGGGGGCTCTGCGGCTCACCACCCGCGGGCGCGATTTCATCGCGTCCCGCCACCGGCGCGAGCCCGGGCGCAGCGAGTTCCGCGAGTCCCGGCGGCTGCGCGTGGGCTCGTCCGCCGTTGTTGCCGACGTGCTCGCGCTCGGCGCCTTCGCCGACATCGTGGCCGCGCGGGGCGAGTTGGAGCTGGAGCTCGGCACGGCCGCGCTGACGCGCGGGCTCGCCGCCGGGATCGACGCCGACGAAATGGGAGCACGGATCGGGCGCCTGGCCGTGCCGAGCGCGGAGCTTGCGGCCGCGCTGCGCGAGGCGGCGACGGTCGTCGGGCGGGCCACGCTCGTTGCCGCGTCCGGCTTCCTTTGGGTTGACGACGACGAGATCCGCCAGCTTCTTCGCACACGCCTGGCTCCAGGCGAGCCGTTCCTCGATCCGTCGCCCCCGGCGGGACTGCTCCTCGCTCCGGGCGCGGATGCCGAGAAGCTCGTGCGCCGTTGTCGCGCGCTGGGGGTGGAGATCGACCTCATCCCCGCCGTGGCGCGCCGACGGCCGAGCGGGCCGCCTCCGGCCCAAGCGGATGAGCCGCCGCGCCGCAGCATCTCCTGGTGGCCGCCCGCTCTGCGCCAAGGGGGGCGGTCGCGGTGAACGGGCGAAGCAGAGCACGAGGAGCGCACTGGCGGGCGGCGCGGTGGCCGACGGAGCGCGAGGTGGGCCCGTGAGCAACTCGGCGCCTTCCAGCCGCTTTCCGGAGATCGACAAGTACGATCTCGTCGAGGAGATCGGCCACGGGGGCATGGCCACCGTCTATCGGGCTCGCGATCTGCGGCTCGATCGCGAGGTGGCCGTCAAGGTAATACACAAGCACCTGCGCGACATGCCCGAGGTGCGCCGCCGCTTCGTGTCCGAGGCGCGTGCCGTCGCCAAGCTGCGGCATCCGGGCATCGTGGAGGTCTACGACGTTTCGGATGAGGACCACGCGGAGCGCTACCTGGTGGTCGAGCTCGTGCGGGGTACGACCCTGCGCCAAGTGCTGCAGGAGCACGAGGTGCTGCCCGCCGAGGTCGCCGCTTCCGCGGTGGCCGTGCTGTGCGAGGCCGTGCAGCACGCGCACGATTGCGGCGTCATCCACCGCGACATCAAGCCCGAGAACGTCCTCATCGAGCTACCCGGGCGCGGCACTGCCCCTAGTGGCCGGCCGCGACCGGTCCCGCACGCTTCGTCGTCCGAGGCCGGGGCCGGCGAGGAGGCCGAGCCCGAGGAGCCATCGGACGAGGTGGCCGACACGGAACGCGCGCCGCGCACCTCCCTGGTGACCGCGTCGCCGGCGCGCCGGGCGTCGGGCGACGCGGGCCGCGTGCTCGTCAAGCTCACCGACTTCGGCATCGCCAAAGTGATCGACACCCAGGGCGTCACTTCGACCGGACAGATCCTGGGGTCTCCGGCCCACATGGCGCCGGAGCAGATCGAGGGGGGGCGGATCGGCCCGCACACCGACGTGTTCGCGCTCGGGGTGCTCATGTACGAGTGCTTGGTCGGCCACTTGCCGTTCGAGGGCCGCAATCCTGCGCAGGTGCTGCGCCGCGTGCTGGAAGGGGCCTTCGAGGCCGCCGATTCGGAGCGTCCCAGCGTGGGCGGTCGCTGGGCGGGGATCGTCGCCCGGGCCCTGGCGCGCGACGTCGAGGCGCGTCTCGGGACGGCGGCCGAGCTGGGCGAGCTCATCCTCGTCGAGCTGCGCGACCTCGGCGTCGGCGAGCCGCGCGAGCAGATCCAGGGCTTCTTCGCCGATCCGCAGGGGCACCGCCGCGAGCTGGACCGGCGCCTCGTGGCGCGCCTGCTGGAACGCGGCGAGCTCGCGCGCCAGCGCGGCTCGGTGCCCGGGGCGGCGGCGGATTTCAACCGGGCGCTGGCCCTGCGTCCGGACGACCTGACGATTTTCAGGCGCGTCAGCGCGCTCGCCGCGCGCACCGCGTGGAAGCGGCGCGCCTCGCGGCTGCTCGGCATCGCGCTTGGGTCCGCCGCGCTGGGGGTGTGCACCTACGGCGTGACCCGCTGGCTGCGGCCCGTGTCCGGGGGGCCGCAGGCGTCGTCGGCGACCGGGCGACCCGCGGCCACGGCTGGGGCCTCCGTAGGGCCGGCCGGGCCCGCCGGCGCGCGCAGCGCCATGTCGGCGAGCGCCCCGGAGGGGGCCACGGGCGCACCGCTCGGCCCGCCGAGCGCGCTCGGGTCGGCGGCGCGCTCGGCGGCAGCCTACCACGCCACGCCGCCGACCCGCCGCCTGCGCCGCGTGCAGTTCGTCATCCAGCCCCAGGGCGCCAACCTCCAGGTGGACGGCGCCGACATGGGCAACTGGGTCAATCGGGTCTTCGACCTGGCCCCGGGCAGCCACGCGGCGGCGGTGACAATGCCGGTGGGATCGAAGTGCTGCGAGCCCGGCAGCTTCACGGCGGTGGTCGAGCCGCCGGCGCCGGACGATCCGGACAGCGTGCAGCACTTCGCTTTCACCCTCAAGACCCGCACCACGACGGTGGTGCTCAGCGGCGCCCCTGCCGGCGCGAGCTTCATGTGCCCGCTCCTCGGCCTGGTGGTGTCCGCCCGATCCCCCTCGACCGTCAATCTGCGCACCGTGACGTGGACCGGCACCTGCGAGTTCCGGCCTTCCGGCCGCACGACGACCGTCACGCTGCGCGCCGGCGAGAGCATGAGCGTGCCGTGGCTGGGTGACTGATCTACTCGCTTGGTTTGGGATGATGCGCCCGCCCTGGGCTTCGCGGTTGCGGCCGATGCCCGCGTCTGGCACTGGTAGGCCGCAGAGGGCGGGCAGGTGGATCCAACAAAGCAGAGTGCCGCGCGTGTGAGAAGCGGCGTCGCCCCGCGACGCGCGCCAGCCTGCCGCCGCCGCCGCGCCACCGTGCTGGCGTTGCTGGCGGCACTCGCGGTCCTGGCGCTGGCGGCGCCCACTTGGGCCGACGACATCGAGGAGTACCGCCAGGCCAAGGCCTCCTACGACGAAGGCGACTACCAGCGCGCTGCTGAGCGCTTCGGCCGGATGCTCGATCCGCGCCGGCCCGAGTACCTCAAGGACGAGAAGCTGCGTCGCACGGCGCGGCCCTTCCACATTGCCTCGCTCATCGCGCTCGAGCGCACGGCGGAGGCGGACGCGGCCATCGCCACGCACCTGCGGGACGACCCGTTCTACGCCCCGCCCCGGGAGCTGTTTCGCGACAACGTCCGCGCCCGCTTCGACGCGATCCGCACCGACATCCAGCCCGAGCTCGACGCCATCGTGCAGGAGCGGGAGCGCAAGGAACGGGAGCGCGCCGCGCAGGCGCAGAAGCTCCGCGAGGCCCAGGCCCGGCGCATCGAGCAGCTCGAGCGCCTCGCGCGGCAGGAGACGGTCGTGGAGCGCCGCTCCCGGTGGCTCGGCCTCGTGCCCTTCGGCGTGGGGCAGTTCCAGAACGGCAACCGCGCGCTGGGCTGGTTCTTCGCGACGAGCGAGGCCTTCGGCGTGGCCGGGACCGTGGCGTCCGCGGCCGTGGCGCTGCACCGCGGCATGACCGACTGCCGCCAGCCCGATCCCGAGACAGGGGAGCCGATCGACTGCGCCGAGCTCGATGCCGGCTACCATGAGGCCCAGGTGGCGAACTTCGTCTGCTTCGGGGCCACGGCGGTGCTCGTCGCGGCCGGCATCATCGAGGCGCAGGTTTCGTACGAGCCCGATGTGCGCACCACTCGCCCGCGCGAGCTGCCGACCCCGCTGAAGGTGGAGCCGAAGATCGAGGCCAAGCCGGAGGGAGCGCTGGCGGGGTTGGTGCTGCGGTTCTGAGGGGTCCCAGATCAGAGCTGCGCCGTGCGGATGGCCGCGATCCAGAAGCCGCCCAGGTAGCCGAGCGGGCCGTCGCACAGCCGGCGCTCGGCGGCCCGAAGCGCGCCGCCCAGCAGCGGCAGCCGCAGGGCCGCGGCGAACGGCGTGACGATGCGCAACCCGCGTCGGCCCACGACGCGCGCGCCCGGCGGCAGCAGAGCACCGATCCGCCACGGCGGGTCGAAGCGCGTGAACGCCGCGGCCTCCGTGGTCGTGGCGCTGATGCGGCCGGCCGGTCCGACGCGCTTGGCGAGCGCGCGCAGGCTGAGCAGGTTGTAGAACTCGGCCACCACGATGCCGCCCGGGACCACGACGCGCGCCATCTCCGCCAGGGCGCGGCGCACGTCGGGCACGTGCGCCAGCACCTTGAAGGCGCAGGCCGCATCGAAGCTGCCGGACGCGAAGGGCAAGCTCGTGGCGCTCGCTTCGGCCACGTCGAGGCCGCGCGCGCGTGCCTGCGCGAGCATGGCCGGCGACAGATCCACGCCGCAGGCGCTGCCGGCGAAGCGCGCGATCTGATCGAGGAGCAGGCCCGTGCCGCAGCCCACTTCGAGCACGCGCTTGCCGGTCGCGTAGCGCGCCAGGAATTCGAGCTCGAGCGCGTCGATCAGATCGTGGTAGCCGCCCGGCACGCGGCCACCCCGCTCTCGCTCGTAGCGCGCCGCGAACTCGTCGTAGTAGCGGCGCGTCGCCTCCTCCTGCGCATCAAGCATGCTTGCCACAGCCTGTACCTCCTTACTCGCGGCGCGGGCCGGCCTCGTCGGCCGGCGCGGGCTCCGCCTCGCCGGCCGGCACCACTACGATGAGCTTGCTCGGTGCCAGCGCCTCCGCGACAAAGGCCTGCCAGCGCCTACGATCCGGCGCGCCCGGCGGGCGGGACGGCACGCCCCGCCACAGATCCTGCACGCGGCGGCGCGGATCGGAGTGCTCGGCGCGCCACTGCTCGGCCCAGAGCCTCTCGGCCCGCCGGGCGGGCGCGTCCGGGATCCCGTCTTGCGCCAGCGTCGCGACAAGCTCGACGAGCGCGCGTCGCGCGGGCTCGAGCTTGCCGGGCAGCGGCTGGGCATCGACGAGCAATGCCGCCGCCCAGATGCCTCCCAGCACCCGCGCCGAGCAAGCGCTCGCCAGGCCGGGTGCCAGCAGAGCGCGATCGAGCAGGCCGCCCTTGCCGCCCAGCGCGGCGGCGGTGAGCCGCGCCAGCTCGTGGTCGGGCTCGCCGGCAGGCGGCACCCGCGCGCCAACCAGCACGCGCCCCGGCCCCGCGGCTAGAACGCGGTGGGTACCGGTCAGCGGAGCCGCGGCGGCACTGCGCTCGGGGCAGGCACCGCCGCGGGCTTGCTCCAAGAGCCAGCGGTCGATCTCGCGCCCGGCGACGGCGTCGAGCCCCCCGTCCGCGGGGGCGAGCAGCGCGAACCGCAGCGCCGAGCGCTGCAGCGCGCGCCAGCGAGCGCGCACGCGCCGATCCTCCAGGCCGAGCGCGCGCTCCATGCCTCCCAGCGGCGCGATCCACGAGGGATGGTTCGGCACGGCGGCGCGCGCGAACGCTTCGAGGTAGCGGTTCGCATCGTTCCCCAAGCTGGCTAGAATCGCGCGCCGGGCGCGCGCGAAGCTGTCCGGGTCGTCCTGACCCATGGCGAACGCCTCGCCCAGGGCGCGGGCGATCCGCCCGACGTGGGCCGCCGGCGGCTCGGCCGCGGCGAGCGCCGGCGCTTGGACGAGCAGGCCCACGCCGCCGGGCGTCACCCAGGGCTCGACCGCCACATCCTGGGGAAGCGACGCGGACGCGGCGGCGCTCAGGGCCCCGAGCGCCGCGCTGCCGGCATCCTCGGCGGCCTCGTCCCCGAGCCCGCACGGGCTGCCGAGGAGCATCAGCATGTGGCCCTGCCCTGGCTCCGCGGCCAGGCGGCGCTCGGCGATCGGCTGCTCGCCTGCTGCGCGCTCCGGGCGCGACAGCGCCCGCCGCAGACCCGCCAGCACGAGATCTGGCGCCAAGGGGGGCGCGCTCCGATCCTGCGCCGACACACCCAGAGCGACGGACAGGCGTGCCGGGAGCGCACCAGGGCGACGGCGCGGGCCGCCGCCTCGCCGAGCCTGGTGGCGTCGGGCACCGGTTCGGCCGTGCTGAACGTGAACAGGGCACACCCCCCGGCGCCCGAGGCCACGGCCCGCGCCGCGTCCAGGCGCCACGGGTCCGGCAGAGCGGCGGCCTTGGCCGCCAGCGGTGAGCGCGGCAAGCCCACCCGGGCCACCGCCGCCGCGGCTGCCTGGGCCTGGGGAAGCAGCATCGCGACGTCGAGGACGGCTCGCTCCGGAGCGATGGCTGGCGACGCATAGCAGCCCAGCTCGTCGCGCTCGGGCCAGCGCTGTTCGGGCGCCTGCGCCGCGGGCCACCCGCCGCGTCGGGCGAGCGCGCGCGCGGTCTCGGAGCACCATGGCGCGGGCCCCACCATGGCTACGGCCATGCGGCCCACCGCGAACGCGGCGGCCCGCCACCGCTCGATCTGCTCGGCGCCGTCCTTGGATCGGGGATCCGGTAGCGCCTGTCCCGGCAGGATCCCGAGCTGGCCCCCGCACCGGGCGATCGGCAGCAAAGGCGCCGCGTCGAGCGGGTTGCGGGCGAGCGCGTCAAGGCGTTCGCCCACCAGCTCGAGCTCGGAGGAGCCGGCGAGCACGGGCGCGCCGACGGCCTGGACGAGCGTCTCGATCAATGGCGTGATGCCTGACAGCGAGGCAGGAGAGTGCTCGATCTGGAGCCCGTGGCCGAAGGCGCGCACCTGTACCTCCAGCCCGGCACGCTTGAACCGGTGCTCCAGGAGCGCCGCCAGGGCCGTCGTGGCAATCGCGTCAGAGCCGCTCGCCACGGCCACCGCCAGCGCCGGGGCGGGATCGCCCTCCCGCTCGACGAGTGCGAGTCGCGGCCCGGCCCCCATCCGCCGCACGTCGAGCCCCGCCGGCAGGGCCGGGGCGGCCGGCGGCGGAGCGAGCGGGGCTGCGGGCCGCGGCGCGGGAGCACACGCCGCCAGGGCGAGCAGCGCCGCGGCCGCGCTCATCCCCGCGTCGAGCGGGCGGCTACGGCTCGATGTCGGCAGCCGATCGCGGCGCGATGTGGACGCCATAGAAGTACGTCACGATCCCCGTCACCGCGGCGAGCTCGTCGCCCTGGGCGAGCGGCGGCCCGGCGCCCTTGAGGTCGAACAGCTCGTTGGTGACGCTCGGGAGCTCGTCGCAGGGAACGTCGTCCTGGCCGGCGCTGAATCCGATCGAGTAGCGCCCCGAGCTCGACTCATAGGGGCTGCAAATCAGGCGCACCTTTTCCACGCGGACCAGCATCCCCAGCCACTGCCGCGCTCCCTTGTAGGTCCCGAGATCGGCAACCGGGATGGTCCTCACCGCGCCGCCGGTGCCGTCGAAGCGGAAGCTCACGGCGCCGCCGATCTCGGGCAGCGTCTGGCAGTAAGGAAACTTGGAGGTAGACGGGCCGGGGAACTCGGCCAGCGTGCCCGCCAGGTCGACCGTGTCGCCGTCGATGAGGCGTAGGTCCGGCGGGCTGAACGTGGGCCCGTAGAGGTCGATGCCCGAGAACGGCAGCTCACGAAGACCTGCCGGCCGAGCGGGATCCCCTCGCAGTGCTCGCTCTTCTCGTCCTTCTGATCCAGCCAGGTGGCTTCGCCCAGCAGCTCGTGCAAACGCGAACCCGGACCCAGCTCGCCCCCCGCCGGGGCGGAAGGCTCGTCGCCGACGCCGGCCCCGCTGCAGCCCGCCGCCACGAGCGCCGCCGCGAACGCTGTCTCTCGGAGTGCTCGTCTCACAGGATCACCAATCTCATGCGTAGCACAGTTGGGGCGCGGAGGGTGTCTGCGGCTGCGATGGCGACGACGGAGGCCCACTTGTCGGGCGTGCGGCAGCCAAGTACGCTGCGGCGGCAATGAGCAAGGCAGGGCTGGAGGAGGGGCGCTGTCGGGTCGGTGCCAGATACGGCGGCGGCTATGTCATCGAGAGGCTGTTCGCCCGGGGCGGCATGGCCGAGCTGTACGTGGCCAACCACGAGATCACGCGGCGTCAGGTGGCCTTCAAGGTGCTCAACCGTCGCTACGCCCAGGAGCCAAACATCGTGCGGCGGGCGGAACAGGAGGCGCGGGCCCTGGCGGAGATCGACCACCCCAACGTGGTGAAGATCCTCGACGCGGGCACCGATCCCGAGGTCGGCCTGTTCATCGCCATGGAGCTACTCGACGGCAAGAGCGTGCGGGAGGTCCTGGCGCGCGTCGAGCGCCTGCCCCTGCCCCAGGCGCTGACGATCGCTATCGAGATCGCCGAGGCCACCCACGGCCTGCACCAGCTCGGCATCTTCCATCGCGATATCAAGCCTGACAACGTGTTCGTCTGTCGCCCTGCGGACGGCCGCTTCTGTCTCAAACTGCTCGATCTCGGGGCGGCGAAGGTGCCCAAGTATGGCCTTCCGACGACCACGGTAGGGCAGACCATCGGCACGGCCCGCTACATGAGCCCCGAGCACATCCAGCGAGGTGAGATCACGGCGGCGAGCGACCAGTATGCCCTGGCGCACATGCTCTACGAGATGCTCACCGGATGGCACCCGTTTTCCAGCGACATCGCGCAGCCCTCGTACGTCGAGCTG
>JACQWT010000282.1 GCA_016209145.1 Deltaproteobacteria bacterium
AATCAGGTGGCGGCATGAGGGTGCAAACTGGCATATCGAGGCCCGGGGCCACATGGCCGGCGGAGAGTTCGTCGTGCTCCGCGGTTCTTTGGCCTCGGGCTCGTTCACACCTTCCGCCAGTGGCAGCACGCGCATACTTCGGCAGAAGCTGATGGACGACGGCGTCCTGAGGAAGCGGCAAGATGGCAAGTGCCGTTTCGTGCAGGACTTCCGGTTTGGCTCACCATCGGCCGCCGCTGGCGTTGTCTGCGGCGCGGAGACCAATGGTTGGACTGCCTGGAAGGACGATCGTGGTCGGACTCTGCGCGAGGTCCGACAGAACGGTCCGTAGATGGCCTCCATGAGCGCAACGCCAGCCGGTAGGACCGTCCCCGCTGGCGTCCCTGGCCAGCCGTGGCCGGCAGCAGCCGCTCTCGACCGCGCCCTGTGCGGCGTAGCGGCCCTGGTCGTGACGTTCTCGCTCATCCTGATCGCCAGCTTCGGCTACGGTCGCGATCAGGGGATCTACGCAAGCTGGCCGACCTTCCCGCTGTGCTCCTCGTGAACTTCAACGTCGAGGTTCTCAAGCGCGGACTGATCTACTAGGAGCCTGTCGGAGAAAAAACCAAGTGCGCGGAATTATTCGGTTCCAGTGTCAGAGTAAAGTTAGTAATTTCGATCACTTGGACCATTTCGAGGCCCCTTTTTCCGACACACTCCTAGGTCCGAGAATCGTCGCGTGGCGCGAAGAAAAACGAACCGCCAAGACGCCAAGGGCGCCAAGATCGAATCCGATTTTGTTTCTTCCTTGGCGTTCTCGGCGCCTTGGCGGTTCATCTTCTTGCTTGGGTTGCGGGCGAAGCCCGCGCTAAACAACTGTCTCCTTCCCGCCTTCCCGTCTTCCTGTTTGATTCCTCTTTCCTTTCGCGTCGGGCCTTCACGCAAGGAGCACGCTCGGGCCGGGCGCGGCGGAGCGCTGCTTGGCCCGCAAGGATCGCCGCCGGCGCGGCGCCTCCACCGCCGGCTGTCCGCATGGTTGTCACGCATGCCTACGGCGCCTGGACGACGCGGCCGGCGGCCGTGACCACGGCGTCGCGCAACGGTGCGCCGGCCCGGCCACCGGGCCAGACTACGCACCCTCGGAGCAGGCCCGAGCCCTCCACCCGGGCCCCGGCGCCGACTATGCTTTGCTCGATCCGCACGCCCGCGGACACGCTCGCCCCTTTGCCGACGAAGCACGACCTTCCGGCGCGCTCCAGCCAGATCAGGTTCGCGGCGAGGTACGACTCGATCGTGCCGATCTCGCTCCAGCTTGTGACTACCGGCGCTGCAACGAGCAGCTCTCCGGCCGCCAGCGCCGGCAGGTACGCGTGCTCCACGAGGCAGCCCTGGACCGGGAGCTCTGCGCGTAGGGACGGGCTCAGGATCTGCACGCCGACGAAGTCGGCGCCAGCATGCTCCTTGCCGAAGGATGTCGCCCGCATCCGGACGATCCTTCCAGCGCTGTCGAGCCCCACCCGCCCCTGCCCTGCCTCGCGCGGCACCACGGCCAACGTGGCCGCGGCGCCGGCGAGGAAATGTGCACGCCGCAGACCGTGCAAGTCGAGATCCACGAGGGCGTCGCCGTTCCAGACGAGCACCGCCCCCGGCCCCAATGCCGGCGCCGCGTTGGCGACCCCGCCGGCCGTGCCGAGGATCTCCGGCTCGTGCAGCAGCGCGGGCCGCAGGGCCAGTCCGCCGAGGCACGGGGCGAATGCCTCCGGCAGATGGTGCGTGTTGACAACCATCTTGTGAACGCCGAAGGCGCCGAGCGCGGCGGCGATGTGGCCGAGCGGCGTGGTGTCTCCCACGGGGACGAGCGGCTTCGGCAGCTCCTCGGTAAGCGGGCGAAGGCGCGTTCCCAGCCCGGCGCACAGCACCATGGCGGCGGCGATGGCTCCGGACGCGCTGGGCGACTGGGACGGCACAGGCCCGAGGTAGCCGCGCACGCCCCGAAAAGTCCACTTTGTCGCCGTTGCGTGCTAGGCGGAGCCGATGCAAGCCCCGATGCTGCGGCCACGGCGAGCGGCGGCAGCCGCGACCGCGGCGCTGCTCACATTGCTCGCCGGCTGCGATCGCGGCGCCACCGGCATCGATGCCTGCCGCCGCATCGAGCAGGCGCGCTGCCGGGCGGTCGCCGGCTGCCCGCAGTTCGAAAGCTGGGCCGACGACGACGCGGAAGAGTGCGAGCTGTTCTACCACGACCAGTGCCTGTTCGGGGTCGCGGACGGTTTGAGCCCCGACGAGCCCTCGCTCGATGCCTGCCTTGCTGCCATCGCGCAGGCGGTGGCGTGCAAGGGAGGCACGGACGTGTCCACCTGCACCGAAGCGCCCGAGTTGGCGCCGGATGCTCCTGGCAGCACCACGGCCTGCGAGCTCATCCGCGCGCCCGAGCAGCTCGCGGCCTGCGGCTTCCTGCGCCCGCCGGCAAGCCCGGCTCTGGCCGACGCCGGGGGCGGCGACGGGGGCCCCGCCGATGCGGGCGGCGCGGCGGGGCAGTAGCGCAGCGTCCTAGGGCACGCAGCACAGGGTGTAGCTTGCCGCCGGGCCGGCGGGGACGGCCTCGCCCGCGCAGATGGCGGCCGAGCCCCCCGCCACTATCCGGTAGCTCGCCGCCGTCCCGCCGTCGTGGCAGGCGCCGTCGAGCGCGACAACGGTCGCCGCGTTGCCGGAGCAGTAGTAGTTGTCCGGGTAGACGGAGACCGAGCCGCCGGCGCACTGCTCGGACTGCTTGGTGCATAGGCACGCGCACTGGGCGAGCCCCGCGTCGTACAGGCGCGCCTGCTGTACGTACGGCGGGCTGCACTGCGCCGCGCCGTCCAGGAGGACGCATCGTCCCGGCGCGGACGGGTTCTTCGGCACGCAAGCGCCGCCGTCCGCACAGTGGCCGGGCGCGGCCACGGCGCAGCCGTGCCACGCCGAGGGCGCGACGGACGCCGGCGCCTCGCACCAGCCGTTGCCTTGTGCCGCGGCCGTGCCGACGAACGATCGGCTGTCCTGGTAGTTGAGGTAGTAGCAGTCTTCCACGTACTTCGTGCTGATCCAGTAGCCACAGGAGTGCCCCTTGTGGACCTGCGCGGAGACGGAGCACGTGCCGGCCTGAGCGCTGCACGCGCACGCGCCGCAGCCCGCGAGCGCCAGGGGCGCGCTCGGTGCCGGGCACGGATCGGCTGCGCCGACTGGCCGCGCGAAGCCGATCGCTCCCGCATGGGCGGGCACGCACTCGTAGCCACCGCAGTCCGGATCGTCGCAGTCGGCCAGGTCGTCGCCGTCGTCGTCGGCACCGTTGAGGCAGTCGATCTCGGGTCCCGCGGGAGTGCTGCCGCCCGCACCGGCGGCAGCCGCGCCGCCGGCGTTCGCGCCTCCGGCTCCGGAGCCGCTGCTGGTCGCGGACGAGGCGCCGCCGGAGGCGCTCTGTGCCCCGGTGCCGGCCGGCAGATCGAGGAAGGCGTTTGTCCCGAACCGGTCCAGCACGCACCCGGCAGCAGGCAGCAGCGGCAGCAGAGCCGCAAGCCCGCTCGCTCGTCGCCATGCCTTCACCCTTGGCGCCTCCCTGCGACGAGCATACCAGAAGGCGCGGCCGCCGCGGCTCTCGCGCGGGCCGCCACCGGGTTCGGCTGGCAGCCGTCGCCGTGCTGCGCTAGGTAGCACCCATGCCTCGGCTACCGTGCCCGTTCACGGCATTTGCTCGCCAGCAACGACGGCTCGCCGAGTCGGCCGCGATCGCGGCTTACGTCCGCGGGCCGGCTCCTCGCGTACGGGAGTACGCTCCGGGCCGGCCCTGTGGGCGCGCTCGCGCTCGCGGTCGCCTGACGAGCCGGGTGGGAGATGGCGTGAACGCGTACCTCGCGGTCGCCTGACGAGCCGGGTGGGAGATGGCGTGAACGCGTACCGGCTACCGTCCGGCGCAGCGACCAGGCGCGAGGGAGGCCGCGTGCTCGCGGCCATTGCTGCCGGCGCGCTGCTCGCGTCCGGCTGCACCGAGTCGGACGACTACGGCTCGGCCGCTGTGCCGGCGACGCAGATTGGGGTCGATCCGGCCGACTTCCTCGGCGAGGTCGCGTGCAACGCCAACGAGGGCTCGGCCCAGGCGTACGTCGTCACGCCGAGCGCCTGGGAAGATGGGGACGATGCCGAGCCGTTCGCCCTCGGCTCCTCACCGCCCACCCCGTGCGCCATGGATGTGCTCTTCCGCGACGTGATCGCGGTGGGCACGCTCTACACGGCGGAGGTGGACGTCTACGACGTCCCGGCCGCCGCGTTGCGACCTTTCGGGGGCGCATCGAGCGGCGCCAGAGTGATGCTCGACGCCTCGATCGCCGCGCGGGTCGAGCCGCGCTGGAGCACGGGCTGTGGCACGCGCGGCGACGAGGCGACGCCTGCCGAGCTCTATCGGACGGTCCTCCTGAGGCCCTGCGATCCGCTCGGGGACGGCGCCCCTGCACCCGCGGCCATCCTCCTGGAGCCGGATCGCGTGCTCGGCGCACAGCCCTGTTGGCAAGCCGAGTCCTACGACGTGCTGCCCGGCGACCCCGGGCTCGCTGCCGTCGTCGGCACGCGCTGCGATGGCGACGGCGTGCGCTACGAGCCGCTCGAGGACGGCAGGGGCTATGCCTTCTACGTCGCGGCGCGGAGCCTGGCAGAGCTGCCGGAGCCGGATCTCGGCACGGAGTGCTTCGCCGAGGCGGCCGCCGGGCAGGTCGTCCGGCCGATCTGCTCGGGGCTGTCTGGCACGGGCGGCTTGCGGCTGTGGCTGGGCGATCTTTCTGCGTCGGGACAGCCGGTGTGCCCCGCCGGCCAGCTTTTCGACGTGCAGGCCGGAGGTGAGATGCTCAACCCCCTGCCCCTTCCCTGCGAGCAGGAAGCGCGGGTCGAGCAGCTCGTGCCAGGACCGATCGATCTCGACATCGTCGTGTACGACCCGCAGGGGGAGCCGTTCGGCCCGGGGGCCGCCTGCTTCGGCCAGGTCTTGCCGGGAACTACGGCGGCGGCGACCTGCCAGGCGGCCCGGTAGGGGCTTGCGCGACGGGACACGGAGGATCCACCCTGGACAAAGCCCGTGCCACGCCACGCTGGGTACGTTTCCCGTCCCCGCCAGTAGTCGCGCCTAGGAGTCTGGCGGAGAAAAAACTAAGTGCGCGGAATTGTTCGGTTCCAGCGTCAGAGCAAAGTGAGCGATTTCGATAACTTGGACCATTTCGAGCACGCTTTCTCCGACACACTCCTAGTTGGCTCGGACTGACACAGGCGCACCTTGTGGCACAATGTATGCTTACGGCATCAGGGGTTTTCCCGTCACCGGTAGGAGCATGTCGATGAAACCACGCTTTCTCGTCCTTGGACTTCTTGCCGTCGGCGCCGCCTTCGGGGCGTGCGCCCGGGCCAACGATGCCGACTCCAGCAACCTGGGCAACGGCGGGGCGGGCAATGCGACAAGCGCGAGCAGCTCGAGCAGCAGCGGCAGCGGCGCGGCCACGAGCTCCGGCGGCGGCGAGACGGCCGGCGGCGGGGGTGCGACGAGCAGCGGCGTAGGCGGTGCCGGCGGCGCGGCCGGCGGCGCGGGCGCGGCCGGCGGCGGGGGCGACACGTGCGCCCACGACGTGTGCGAGCCCGGCGAGAAGCTCGATCCGGC
The DNA here is from genome assembly GCA_016209145.1 of Deltaproteobacteria bacterium. Taxonomy (GTDB): domain Bacteria; phylum Myxococcota_A; class Polyangia; order Polyangiales; family Polyangiaceae; genus JACQWT01. The sequence goes on from JACQWT010000282.1 coordinate 5,651, forward strand.
CTGCTCCGACTGCGTCGGGCAGCTCTGCGCCGAGGACGATTTCTGCTGCCAGGAGGAATGGGACGAGAAGTGCGTGAGCGAGGCGCAGGAGATCTGCGGCGTGGACTGCGGCGGCGGCGGGGGCGGCGGCGCGGGTGGCGGCGGCAGCGGCTGCACCCACGACGTCTGCGACCCCGGCCCCGCGCTCGCGCCCGGCTGCAACTCCTGCACGAGCGCCGTGTGCGCGGAGGATCCGTACTGCTGTCAGAAGGAGTGGGACTCGATGTGCATCGACGAGGTGCTCCAGTACTGCGGCAAGGACTGTGGCGGCGGCGGGGGCGGCGGCGCGGGCGGCAGCGGCGGCGCGGGCGGCGGCGGCGGGAACGGCCCGATCGCGCCGGGCGATCTCGTCATCACCGAGATCATGAACAACCCCAAGGTCGTCACGGACGACGTGGGGGAGTGGTTCGAGGTGTACAACGACAGCGCGCAGCCCATCGACATGAAGGGCCTGCTCATCCGCCACCAGCTCAACGACCCCAACGTGCTGTACACCGTCAAGTCCTCCGTGCTCGTCCCGCCGGGCGGCTACGTCGTGCTGGGCAAGAACGGCGATCCCAACGCCAACGGCGGCGTGAAGATCGACTACGTCTTCGGCAGCGCCATCGCCCTCAGCAACACGGCCGACGTCCTCGGCATCCTCGTGCCGGGCAACCCGCCCACGCTGATCGACGAGACCAAGTGGGACGCGAAGAGCGGGCTCAACCCCAACGGCGCCAGCCGCAGCCTCGATCCCAAGTTCCTCTCGGCCAGCCAGAACAACGACGACACGCACTTCTGCGAGGCCAAGAGCTTCATCAAGGGCAACGCGGGGGACAAGGGCACGCCGGGGAAGGCCAACGACCCCTGCGGCTAGCCGGCCGTCCATGAGCCGCACCCAGGTTTCGCTGGGCCTGCCCCGGCCGGGCAAGGCGCTTGGCGCCGTGATGATCGGCACGACGTGCATCTGGGTCATGTTCGCCGTGGCCATCAACTGGGCCGGCGGCGGGCAGGATCTGTTCGCGTGGCTCGCGGGCGACAGCGAGGCCGTGCTCGGCGGCCAGATCTGGCGCTTGCTCACGGCCGCGCTCATCCACGATCCGCGCTCGCCCGGCCACCTGCTCATCAGCCTGATGCTTCTGTACTTCCTGGGCGCGCCGCTGGAGCAGCGCTGGGGCCCGTGGCGCATGCTCGGCTTCCTCGCAGCTTCTGCCGCCGTCGCCTTCGCCACGCAGGTGTTGGTCGGCGCCATCGTGCCCTCGCTCGGCTCGCCCGCGTGGTACGGCGCGCTCGGGGTGGGCGAGGCCGTCGCCGTGGCCTGGGCGATGGGCGCACGCGGTCAGGTCGTGCGACTGTTCTTCTTGGTGCCGGTCACGCCGATGCTGATGGTGGCGTTCATCTTCGTCATGTCGGTGCTTGCCGTCTTCGCCCGCACGGCCACGCCCGAGGGGCTCGTCACCCCCTTCGGCGGCATGTTGGCCGGTTGGGCGCTGTCCGAGGGATCGCCCTTGCGACGCCTGTACTTGCGGCTGAGGCTCCGCCGGCTCCAGCTCGAGATGGCGGCCATGCAACGGCTGCGCGCGCGCCAGGCCGAGAGCCGCCGCCGCGAGCTGCGCGTCATCCCGGGCGGCAGATCCGAGCACGAGGACGAGCCGCCGCCGGACAAGGGCATGCTGCACTGAGCGGCACGCCGGCGACGCTCACAGCCCTTCGAAACGCGCTCGTTGCCCGGCCGCGACGCCGTGCGCGCGGCACCAGCCGGCGCCCACCTCGAGCACGAAGACCGACGGGCAGCCTGCGGCGTACGTGCTGTCGTTCATGGTGGGCACGTTCTCCTCGATACCCACGACGAGCCCGTCGCCGTCGATGAAGAGCATGTCGAGCGGGAGGCAGGTGTTGTGCATCCAGAAGCTGTGATCCATGCGGCGCTCGAAGACGAACAGCATGCCCTCGTCCTCGGGCAGCCGGCGCCGGTACATCAGCCCGCGCATGCGATCGGCGTCACGCTCCGCCACCTCCACGGCTACGCGGGCCCCGGCCTCGGGAAACACCACCGCCGCGCGGCGCAACGTCGGAGCGTCCCCCGGATCGGACGGACAGGCGGGATCGGGCCCGGCGGGCGGCTTGCTGCGAGAAGGCGCGGGCGGCGCCCTGCGCACGCAGCGGTCCGGGGGCACCGCCGCTCGGCTCGAGCCGGCGGTGCCGGCGCCCCGCTCCGCTGGCCGGGGCCGCGGTGGGGCCGCGGGCTCGTCAACGCGCGGCTCGCAGGCCGCAAGCGAGATGACGGCCAGAATCCACGACGCGCTGGGTCGCATCGGCTGTGGGCGTAGCACGCCGACGCGGGCGCGAGAACACGCCCCTTCCGGCGCGGGGGGTGGCGGGCGGGGCACGGGTGACGCGCGTGGGCTTGATCCGTCTATGCGGAGCTCCGCATAGACGAATCAGGCCCAGCCCCCCCCGCGCAGGAAGCCCACCAGCGCGTCGGTGTCGGCGACTCCGACTTCTCTCAGGCGGCGATGCAGCGGGGCAACGCGGGGGAGGCCGACCTCGCCCGCGCCCGCTTCGAGAGGGCCGACCTCGGCGACAGGGTGCTCGTCAAGGCCTGCCTGAAGTACGCCGACCTCTCGCACGCCGTGCTGCGGCGCTGCGACCTGCGCCAGGCGGACCTCGAGCAAGCCAACCTGCACCGCGCGCTGCTCGCCGAGGCCAAGCTCGACGGCGCCAACCTGAAGGACGCCGCCATGACCGACGAGAAGCGAGCCCAGGCCGAGGACTTCGATCCCCAAGCCTGATCCCCCAACCCGCAAAGCCGTGGCGAAGCGGGGGCGGGCGGGGCGAGGTCTGGTCGCTCTGCGCGCCCAAGCACCATCGCCCCCACGCTTGATTGGCGCTGGCCGCCCGCCGTCGCCAGCGGGGGCCGGTGGCGAGGGCGGGGGAGCCGGCGGGGATCCGCAGCCGCCGCCGGAAGTGGCCATCGTGTCTTTCGCGGGCACGCCGTCGTGGGGGAACGCGCCGCTCGGCACCACGCTCGCCTGGTCGCTCGACCAGGTGCAAGGGCGCTCGCTCGTTTGCACCATCGACGGCGACGGCGACGGCAACCCGGACGAGACCGTGGACCCCTGCCCGGCCGAGGGCGGCACGGCCCACGAGTACCCGAGCTTCGGCAAGTTCGAGCCACGGCTGACCGTGCAGGACGATCTCGGCCGAGAGGTGACCGCGACCGCCGTCATCTACTCCAACCATCTCGAGTTCGCGCCCGAGGTCCGTTTTCCCGAGCAGGACCCGGCATTCCTCTCGGCGAAGCTCGGCGTGGACAGCGTCGTGCTGGAGTTCGACGGCAAGGCTCCGCCGGTGGGGCCGGGGACGATCCTCTGGGGCGTGTCGCAGGGCGGCTATCTCCGCCGCATCGTGTCGGCCAGCGTCGAGGGCGCTACCGTCACCGCCACGACCGCCCAGGCGACGCTCGCCGACGCCGTGACCGACGGCTTCTTCGGCTTCCCGGACATGCCCATCGACCTCGCCTCCGCGGAGTGCCTCGAGGGCTGCGCGGACGCCACCGCCGAGCAGGTGCCCTACGACCCGCCGATCATCGATGCCAAGGACGGGCCTGACGAGCCGTCGACCGTCCTCGCGTACCGGTTGCACTTCGGCCGTATCACCATCCTCGACCCGTACGATCTGTCCGAGACGCTGGCCACCATCGCCGAAAGCTCGGTGGAAGTGGGCCTGCGCGGCAGCATGGAGTTCCAGCGAGTCCCGCTCAGGCTCCGGCTGTCGCTCGGCCCGTACGCCAAGGCCGAAGCCAAGCTCGGGTTCTTCGCCAACGTCCCGATCAAGTCGATACCGCTCAGCCGGTGGGACCTCGGCACGGTGCTCGTCGGACCGTTCGTCTTCGTCGGGTCGCTCGAGCCCAAGCTCGAGTTCGAGGCGGAGCTCGGCGCGGCCGTCAAGGCAACGGCCAGCGTGGCGCTCAACCTGCCGTTCGAGGTCCGCTACGACGACGAGGTCAAGTCGGTCAGCGTCGAGCCGGAGTTGACCGCACAGCTCGTGCCCGAGGCCAACGCCGCCGTGCAAGCCAGCATCGAGCTCAGCGCCTCGGTCGGCCCGAAGCTGGCCTTCCGGACGCTGGGCATCGTGGGTCCCTACCTCATGCCCTACGCCGCGCTGAAGGCCCAGGGGACGGTCACCAACGGCGCCGCCGAGCTGTGCCTCGAGGTGAAGGCGGTCGGCGGGGTGAAGGCGGGCGCGGATCTCACGCTGCTCGGCTTCATCGGGGTGACCGTGGCCGAGGTCGACGTGCCGGTCTTCGAGTGGGTGCTGTACGACACCTGCTGGCAGCTCCCGAGCGGGTGCGCGACAGCTCCCCCGGGCCTCGAGGCGTGGTGGCGCGCCGAGGGCAACGCCGTGGACAGCGTGGGGAGCTACAGCGGCACGCCGGCAGGTGCGGCCGGCTTCACCAACGGCGCAACAAGGCAGTCAACGACGGCCAGTCCCACCACGTGGTGGCCGTCCGAGACGTCGAGGGGGAAGCCATTCGGACGTTCGTCGACGGTATCCCCACCGGCAACGTCGCGCTCAGCCCCGAGGTCGCCGGTCCGCTCGGCCCCGCCGACGACGGAGATCTCGATCCCATCCTGATCGGAGCCGTTCAGATGCCGGGATCCGAGGGCTTCGAACGTCGCTTCACCGGAGAGATCGACGAGCTGAGCTTCTACGCGAGCGCGCTGGTACCCGACGACATCAAGCGCCTGGTGGAGGCCGGTCCGCTCGGCAAGTGCCACTGAGCCTTCTATCGCGTCATGCCCGGTTGGCCCGTCGATCGCCCGCCGTTTCGGTTGGCTCGGCGCTGCCCGGCCGCGTACAATCCCGGTATGCGCTCCAAGGCTTGCCTCCTCGGCCTGCTGCTGCCCGCTGCGGCCCTGCTCGGCGCCCCGGCCGGCTGCGGCAGCTCGGTCGTGGTGGAGCAGGTCCCCGCCGGCGCGGCCGGCGGCGGCGGCGGCTTCATCTTCCTCGACGCCGGCACCGACACCGGCCCGGTCGTGCCGGACGCGGGCATCCACGACGCCCTGCCCGACTACGTCGATCCGGGCTGTCCCGACAAGCCGCCCCCCATCTACGACTACCTCTGCGACCCCTACGACCAGTTCAACGGCGACTGCGCGCCGGGCGAGGCGTGCTTCATCTACGTCCAGTACCCGGAGGAGCCCTGCGGCCAGGAGCTGTACGGCTCGTTCTGCTCCGTGGCCGGCAGCGGCGTGCAGGGCGATCCCTGCGGCGGCGGGCTCGACTGCGCCGGCGGCTTCGTCTGCGTGGTCTCGGGCTCGGGCAACCAGTGCGTCCAGCTCTGCAAGCTCAACGGTCCGAGCGGCTGCCCGCCCGGTATGGTCTGCGAGCCAATCGACGTCGAGGGGTTCGGCGGATGCCTGTGATCCCCCGCCGGCCCGCGGCGCTGCTGCTCGGCGCCGCCGCGCTGCTGGGCGCGGCCGGCCCGGCGAGCTGCGGCCGGAGCGAGCTCCGGCTGCCGCGCCTGCCGCCGCCGCAGCCCGAGTGCAACCGGCACGAGGACTGTCCGGGATACGACGACCGGTGCCGGCCCGTGCGCTGCGTCGATCCCGACACCTACGAAGGCGAGCTGCCCGAGCTCGCGCCCGGCCAGGTCCTACCGCCGCGCGTGTGCGTGCCGCTCGCGCCCAAGAGCTGCGACGACTCCGACCCGTGCACCGAGGACGCCTGCGATCCGCGTACGGGCGAGTGCTCCCATACTCTCGCCACGCTCGATCTCGACGGCGACGGCCACCGCGCGCCGCTGCCGGGTACGTTGCCCGGGGAGCCCGATTCCTGCGGCGACGACTGCGACGATGCGAACGCGGCAGCCTATCCGGGAGCGGTCGAGATCTGCGACGGCGTCGACAACGACTGCAACGGCGTCGTCGACGACAACGCGAGCTTCGTTCCCCTCGGGGACTCGCCGCTCAAGATCTCGGGCCCCATCGCCCCGGCCGAGCCCGGCGGTCTGGCCTTCAGCGGCGAGAGCTACCTCTCGATCTACACCGGGACGACGGAGGGATTCGACGTCTACGAGACGCGACTCGATTCGCACGGCGAGAAGCTCCCCCCGATCGAGCAGAAGGTCGCCCTGCAGAACGCCGACTCCATCGGCGGTCCGCTCGTCTGGATCGGCGACCGCTACGGCTTCGCCTGGCAGGACCGGCGCGACGGCAACTACGAGATCTACTTCACGCTGCTCGACGCCGAGGGCGAGAAGAGCCTGCCCGACACGCGCTTGAGCTACGCCGACGGGTTCTCGGTCAACCTCAGCATGACCTGGAACGGCCACGACTTCGTCGTCGTATGGCAAGACGACCGGGACGGGATGTTCGAGATCTACGCCCAGCGCGTGAGCTGGGAGGGGGCGCCCATCGGCGGCAATGTCCAGCTCTCGGATCCGGGCGGCTTCGACGACGAGTCGCCGGAAGCGGCGGCGGGGACCGGCTCCATCGGCGTGGCGTACGCGAACGGCTCGTCCGACCTGCAGGTCATCCGCTTTCGGACGTACGCCTACGACACGCTCGATCCCCTGAGCGAGGTGGTCGATCTGACCGACGGCTCGACCCAGGCGGTCTACCCCACGACCGTGTGGAACCACGACCGGTACGTGGTCGCCTGGTTCGACCGCACCGCCTCGCCCAAGGCCGTCTACGGCGCCGTCATCTCCGAGCAGGGGGAGTTGCTCGCCCCGCCCACGCCGCTGACCCAGCCGGGGGCCTCCCGCTCGCGCTACCCGGCCCTGATGCCCCTGGGCGACCGGCTGCTCATCGTCTACTCGGACGATCGCGACGCGAACCAGGGCTACGAGCTGTACGCGCGCATGGTGGCCGCCGACCTCAGCCCGCTCGGCCCCGAGCATCGGCTGACGAACGCCCCCTTCGACAGCATCTATCCGGTGCCGGCCTTCGGCCCGGAAGGCAACGTCGGCATCCTGTTCCGCGACGACCGCGACGGCGGCGAGCACCACGTCTGGTTCACCCGCCTGGGTTGCGTGGCGGGGGAAGGGGGCGAGGGGTAGGGGGCATAGGCGCTAACCGGTGAACTGCGAACAGGGAACAGAGAACCGGGAATTGAGAAACTCGCCGACCACCACCATGGCTGCGGCACCAAGTCCGAGCAGGCGCTCGCCTGCGACCAGGTCGTCCCCCCTCCCCCACCGCCCGATCCCGTGCCGCCGCCCGGCCGCACGCTGCCGGTCGACACCGAGCCGACCGCCGGGACCTCGCGCTTTGCCGAGCCCCCGCCCACGGCCACGATCGCCACGGACGCCGATGGCGGCACGGGCTCGGTGGCTCCGCCGCCCACCACCACGACGCCGCCCTACCCGCCGCCGCCCGATCCCGTGCCCGCACCTACGCGGCCGCGTCCGCGACCGCCACGGCCGGCGGATCCCGCCCCGCCGCCCACGCGGCCGCGTCCCGTTCCGTTCCCCGGCGATCCCGCGCCGCCCCCGGTGCCGGGGGACGATCCCGTGCCGCCGCCGTACGAGCACAAGTAGGCTACGGCTTCCGGCCCGCGCTGCCGGCGCTCCCGATCTCGCGCACGAGCGCCCGGCTGGCCAGCGTGGCGCCGGTGGGTGCGGACAGGCCGAAGTGCAGGCTCACGCCCCCGGCCTGCGCGACGCTCTCACCGTGGGGCTGCACGACCGCGCGCAGCGTGGCCCCGGAGACGCCCGCGGCAAGGCGCGGCAAGGGCTCGCCCGCGCGTGGATCGAGCGCCGGCGGATCGGCATGCAGCCCCGCGGCGAACAGTAGCGCAGCCGCGGCCAGCGCGGGCGTTCGGCCTCAGTACCAGGCTCCTAGCCCATGTTTCCCGAATCGTCTCGTAACCTAGCGAAAAAGCGTGGGGCGGATCCGCGGATTGTCTCTACACCGCCACGGCCACCTCGTTGACGTGGGCGCCAGCCAGTGGCACTGGCGCGGTGTTGGCGACGCCGACG
>JACQWT010000283.1 GCA_016209145.1 Deltaproteobacteria bacterium
CCGCCCGAGATGGCGCCGGTGGGAGAGGTGTGTGTCGACCGCTGGGAGGCGTCGCTCGTGGAGGCGCTGCCGGGCGGCGAGGAGCGGCCCTGGTCGCCCTTCCGCATCGTGCCCGGCGCCGCCGATGCCCCGGGGCTGCGGCTTCGCGCCGTCAGCCGCGCCGGCGTGCTGCCGCAGGGGTACGTCAGCGGGCGCGAGGCCGCGGCGGCTTGCTCCGCGGCCGGCAAGCGCCTGTGCACGGCCCGGGAATGGGAGATGGCCTGCCGGGGGCCGCGGCAGACCACGTTCCCCTACGGCGCCACGCGGATCCCGAAAGCCTGCAACGATGACGGGCGCAAGCTGCATCCGGTGGCCGAGGCATCCGAGCGGCTGGGCCTGCCCGCGGGCCGGATGTGGTACGAGGGCCTGCAGAGCCCGCTCATCAACCAACTGCGCAGCACGCTGCGCCGGACCGGCGAGCGGGCAGGGTGCACGAACGATTTCGGCACGTATGACATGGTCGGCAACCTGCACGAGTGGATCGACGACCCGTCGGGCACCTTCCGCGGCGGGTACTACCTGGACACGTCGCGCAACGGCGATGGATGCGACTATGCGACGAGCGCTCATTCCTTCGGCTACCACGACTACTCGACCGGCTTCCGCTGCTGCATGGATGCCGAGCCCGTCGAGTGACCGGTGCGCGGGCGCGTGGCGCCCGGCGCGGTGGGGAGCGGTTGTGCTCGTCGCCGCCCTGGGCGCGGCGCTGTGCGCCGACTGCAAGAAGAAGGAGGAAACCGAGGCCGTGGCCCTGCCGCCGCGACAGGGCGGCGCGTCGGTGGACATGGTTTCCACCGGGATCGGCTCGGGCCTGGGCCTCGAGGCCGATCTCGCTCCGACATCGACCGAGTGGGACCAGGCGTTCGTCCTGGGACAGAGCGGCGTCGTGCTCGTCGGCAGGGCCGTCGATCGGCTCGTCGTGCTGCGTTCCGACGACGCGGGCCGGATGTGGTACGAGGGCCTGCAGAGCCCGCTCATCAACCAACTGCGCAGCACGCTGCGCCGGACCGGCGAGCATTCGCAAGGCGCGTGCTTTCTTCGCCGAGGGCTCGGGCAGGGAACTGCGTGGCCCTGGGCCGGTCCTGCCCGGTGCGGGTCTGCTCAAAGGCGCGGAGGCGGGGGGCGAGCTGGGCGCGGCTGCGGTGTGGTCGCCCGATCTCTCCGCGCTCGTCGTCCGTAGCGGGTCACGCCGGCAGCTCGTGGCCTATGGCGTTCCCGGCAACCAGGCGAGCCCGCCGCCCGCGGAGTTGGCGGCGCAGGAGCGGTTCGGCGCGCGGGCCTACGGCCGCCCGCCGTCCCTCGTGTCGGTGCGCGGCAGCGGCTTGCAGGTGCGCCGCTGGCCGAAGCCGGGAGAGCCCTTGCCGGCCCCGAGCCCCATCTCCGGCGTGACGGCCCCGCGCGACGCCGTCGCGCAGCTCGACGCGCTACCGGCGTGTGAATCGGGCGTCTGGACGTTCCAGCGCTTGCTGGTCGCGCCCGGGCGCCCCTACGTGCTGGGTGTCTCGCCCGAGCGCACCGTCGCCTTCCTGGTCCCCGAGGGCAAGCCCTCGCCTCTCGGATGCAGCTCCGAGGCGGTCGTGCTGGAGGCCATCGTCGTGCAGAAGGCGGAGCGCACGGTCGAGGGCAAAAGGACGCCGCGGCTGGCGCGCTGCGCCCTGGACGGCAAGTGCCAGGTTGCCGAGACGGATCCCTTCCGCATCTGGCCGGAGCAGCACGAGCGCCGCATCGTCGCCGTGCCGACCAAGCAAGGCGTGGTCGGGCTGATGAGCGCGCGCGCCGGCACGCGCTGGGGCGTCTACCTCGCCCAATCGCTCGACGGCGGTAGGCTGTACGAGCTTCCCCGGGTCGTCGGCGAGGGCAAGACCGACCGCGGCCAGTTCGAGGTCGGCGCCCTGGTCGCTTTGCCCGGGCGGGTGCTGCTTCTCCTGAGCGCCGACGTCACGGGCACGACCCGGCGCGGCTGGTACGTGCTCGCCTCCGACGACGCCGGAACGAACTGGGGGCCGCCGTAGTCTCCTACTTGCACGGATTGAAGAACTGGTCGCAGGGCTTCGACGGCTTGGCGGGCTTGGACGGCGGCGACGACGGCTTGGAGGGCGGCGACGGCGGCGGGGTAGGGGGCTTCGGCGGCGGCCCGGCCGCGGCGACCGGCGCGAGCTTGTACTCCTTCTCGAACGGCTTGCCCGCCTCGATGACAATCGTTTCCTTCTGCGGCACGTGCCCGGGCCGGCCTACCTCCACCTCGTGTTTGCCCGGCGGCAGCTTGAGCGGCGCATCGACGTCCTTGATCTCCTTGCCGTCGATCGCGAGCCGCGCGCACGGCGGGTCGCAGCGGATCTCGACATCGACGTCCCGTGGCTCGTCCTCGCCCGGCTTGGCTGCGCCGCCCCCGGTTCCCTCGGCGCCGGCTGTACGCTCCGCACTGGACGAGGCCGTGGCCACGGCGCTGGCCGTCGCTTGGGCCGTCCCGTTTGCCGCGGCGCTCGCCGCGCTTGCAGCGGTGGCGGAAGCGCGGGGAGCCTTCACGTCGGGCGAGCGCATGAACAGAAAGGCCACCGCCGCGCCGCCGACCAGGAGCGCGCACGCCACCCCGAGTATGACGGGAAGCAGCTTGTTCGACGCCGGCCGCCTTGCTGCCGGCTGGGGGAACGGCGGCAGTCCGGCCACCCGCAAGCTCTCGTCGGCCCCGACGCGCCCGGCGCCGCCTGTCGGACCGCCGGCCGCCGCGGCATAGCCGCCCGACTGACCCACCGGTCCGCCGCCCCCGGCCGGTGCGGGTGGGTAGCCGCCCGCCGGCGCCGCCGGGTACGCGCCGAGCTCCGGGAGGGCCACCGTCCTCGGACCGCCCGCCGCCGCGTACCCGCCGCAGAGCTGCGCGAGCGCCGCGCTCAGCTCGCCCACGCTTTGCGGTCGCTCGGCCGCGTAGACGGCGAGCGCACGGCCGAAGACACCGTCCAAGGCACCGTTGAGCCCCACACCGAACTGCTGGGCACGCGCCGTGACGGGCACCCGCGGCCCCATGATCTCCCGCTGCCAGGCGGCGAGATCGGGCGGCATGGACTGGCACGACAGCCAGTAGGAGCGGGCCGTCAGCGAGTAGAACGCCAAGAGCGCCGCCGCGAACACGTCCGTCTGCGCGCCGAGCTGGGCGCTGGGCTGGAGCTGCTCGGGAGCCCACCACGGAGCCGCGGAGACGTACGCCTCTTGGGTCGGCACGGCGCCGCGCACGACGCTCGCTCCGAAATCAGCCACCCGCACGGCATAGGCGGGTGCGGGCCCCACGAAGATGTTGGAGGGCTTGAGAGCATGGTGGAAGAGCTGGCGCGCGTGTGCCGCATCCAGCGCCCGCGCGAGCCCATCCATGACTCGCGCGACGACATCGATCGGGATCGGCCCCCGGTCGAGATGCTGCGCCAGCGACGGGATGCCGACCAGCTCGGTCACGCTGAACGGCGCTCCGGTCGTGAGATCGTAGCCCGAATCCCACACCGGGACCACGCAGTCGGCCGGCAGCTCGGCCGTGACGGCTGCGACCCTCTCCAGCGCGCTCATCAGGTCGGCGCGCTGGCCGATGACCGGGTCGAGCAGCTTCAGCGCCACCGGCCGGCCGTAGGAGTCGACGGCCTGGTAGGTGCCGACCACGCCGGTGAAGCCGAGCAGGGACTGAACGGTGTACTTGCCTGCTACGACTTGGCCGGCCCCAAGGTGGGGAGCGGTCACGGGGACTCGTCCTCCTCGCCGCCGTCCGCGGGAGAATTGTCGGACGAGTCCGCCGGCGTCTCTTTCGGCTTCTGGGCCCGCTCCAGAGTCTGCACGGCCTGAATGATCGCGGGGCCGGCGCCGCTCGCGTCGGTCTTGGGAACGAACGCCAGCCCGAACAGCGTCATCTGGGCGACGTCTGCCGCCAGGACGAGCAGCCCACCGACCTCACCGGCGCGCTTGCCCGAGTACATCTGCGCGCCGGAGAAGTTCCAGTACGAGACCTCGACATCGCCCGCCTTGATCGTGCCGTACTCCGCCGGGCCGAACTTCGCCGGCGCAAGGGCGATCTTCTTCTTGGGCGGCTCGATGCCGACGATGCCGGCCACCTCGACGATCCTGTCCTCGCGCTGTTTGCGCGCCGCGGGCGCGCCCGCCGCCGTCGCGAAGGACGTGAGCAGCAGCACGGGCCCCTTCGCGTCGACCTGGGATACGGTGCCCTTCTCGGTCTGCGCGTAGATCCAGTCCTTGGGGGGCCGGAACGAGTAGTCGATTCCGGCAATCCGCGCCCGCGTCTCCTCCCCGGACTGGCACTTCTCCTCGATGCTCTCGCACTTGGGCGGCGGCGGGGGCTTGCGCGTGACGCGGGGCGCAGGAGGAGGCGGCGGCTCCTCGGGCGGTGGGGGAGGACCGCACGCCGCCGTCCCCAGGGCCAGCACGGCCAGCGGCGACAGGACCCTCGCAAGCAAGCGACGACTGCCGCTCGTCGCGGCGCACGATGGCCGTCTCCTGGGGCGAGGCAAACCTGGCACGGGCGTCGGTCGATCCATCGTCTGGCCTCGGACAGTCTGGCGCCAAGCAGCAGCACCCGGGCGCGCTGCCCCTGTTCTACCCCAGCATTGGCCCCCACACCAGTACCCGTTGCAAGGGCCGCCGGCGTGGCTAGACTAGCGACAGCGAGCCCCCGCCGTGATCGTGCGGACAGGGGCCATGCGGCATCCGGACGGAAGGAAGGGAGCGCGATGAGGTACGGACAAGCAGGTGAGTTCCAGCACTACGCCGCGGCACCGACGCCATCTCTGGTGGCGGGCCGGCTGGCGTTCCTGCGGAAGGTCTACGGGCTGTTTTCCGCCAGCCTCGTGTTCTCCGCGCTTGGCGCCCTGGTCGCCCTGTACGCGGGCACCGGCGTCTCCCGGGCGGTCATTCCCACCCCGGACGGCGCGCTCGTGGTGCCTCCGCTCGTAGCCTTCTTTGCGCAGCACTGGATCGTCGGCCTCGTTCTGATGATGGGCGCCGTCTTCGGCGCCTCGTTCGTGCGGCGCGTGCCCGGGATCAACGTGGCGGCCCTCTTCGGGATGGCCACCCTGCTCGGAGTCATCTTCGCGCCGGCGCTGTTCTGGGCGCAGGTTGCCGCGGGGATGGGTGGCACGATCTCGGCCCACCCCATCCGCGATGCGTTCCTCCTGGCGGTCGCCGCCTTCGCCGGGCTGAGCGGCTACGCCCTGCTCGCCCGCAAGGACTTCTCGTACCTCGCCGGCTTCCTGTCGATGGGCCTGATCGTCGTGATTGGGGCCATCGTGCTCAACCTCTTCGTCGGCAGCTCCGTGCTCGGCCTGGCCATCGCCAGCGCCTGCGTTCTGCTCTTCGGCGCCTTCGTCCTCTATGACACCTCGCGGCTCCTGCGCTCGGACGAGAGCGACGCGGTCGGCGGGGCGCTCTCGCTGTACCTGGACTTCATCAACCTCTTCCTGGCGCTGCTGCGCATCCTGGGAGCCCGCCGGGAGTGACCGCCCCGGGCGCGCCCCGCGGCCTGACTGCTCTGCTGTTCGGCCCCGCGGTGGTGGCCGCGGCCCTGGCGGCTTCGTGCCGGACGGAGGAGCCACGCGCCGACGCCGCCAGGACCGGCACTGCGCCGAAAGCCTCGACGGCGGCAGCGTCCCACGCGACC
>JACQWT010000284.1:0-3732 GCA_016209145.1 Deltaproteobacteria bacterium
GCCCGCCGCGCAGCGGCGAGCGCGAAGCGCGGAAACGGAGTTTCCGGCAGTAGTGCTAGCGAGGCTGCCGCCGACTCGAACGCGGGCGAGGACGAGGCGCCGGAGCCGAGCGGTCCAGGGGCCGGCTCCATGGAGCCGACTGCCCTGCCCGTGGAGCCTGCGATGGTCCACGAGGCGCATGTCGGTGGGGCAGGGGCTGACGGCGTCGCCGCGCGAAGTCCGGCGGCCGGCGGCGACGAGCCCCCGGCGCCGCAAGTCGACGCCGACACCGCCCGGGTGGAGGGCGGGGAGCCCGCGGCCCTCCCCACCGGCGGCCTGGTAGAGCCCGGCGGCGCGCCGGACGGCGCGGCGGCGAGCCCCGAAGCCTGCCCCGTCGCGGGGCCGGGCCTCAAGGGCGGGCTCCCGTCCGCTCCCGGCTTGCTCGGGCCGAGCAGCGCGGAGGAGCTGCTCGAACGGTTCGGCCACAGGCCAGGCGCGGATCCCATCGACGCTGCGGCCCGCGCTCTCCGGTGCTTCTCCGAGGCCGACTCGGCGCCCGCCCCTCCGAGCGCGGCGGGCGAGGAGCTTAGCGTGCCCCTGGAGCTGGTCAGGCCGTCGGGGGCGGCAGCGCGGTCCAAGCTCGAGGGCGGCCACCCCGAGGCGGCTCAGAGCGTGAGCCCCGTGCCCGTCCCCTGCGGCGCCGATCTCGGCTCGATTCCGCCGCAGTCGCTCGTGCCGCGCGCGGCGCGCGCGCCGGCGCGGCGGCGTCGGATCCCACGGTCCGTGGTGGCCAGCGCGGCGATGCTCGTGTTCGGCCTGGCCTGCGTGGCAACGCTGTGGACTTCCCGGCCTCAGATCTTCGCCCGGCGAACCGGTCCGGCGGCCTCCGCTACCGCGGACCCGTGTCGGGCCCCCCTGCAGCTTCTCGACCTGCCTGCTCCGCACGAGGTATGGCTGTTGCTGGGCAAGACGCCGCTCACGACGCCACCTCTGCCCCGCGGCGTGCGCCTCGAGCTCGTCGCCACTGCCGCAGGCCACGCGGCGCAGCGTCTGGTCGTCCCGCCCGACGCGCCTTGGAAGAGTGAGGGGCGGGCGGCGCTGCTCAAGCTCGTTGCCGCGCTCGAGCCGGGCGGCGACACGGCGTGGCCACCGGCCCCGCCCGGTGCGGTGGGTGGCTCGGGCCGGGCCGGGATCATCGAGGTCACGTCGACGCCGGAGCCTGCCGAGATCTGGCTGGTGGTAGCGGCCGGCCCCAGCGGCAGCGACGCGGTCGAGCTCGGGTGCGAGAGAGCGGCCGAGCTGCTCGCGCTCAGCCCCGCCCAGCCGCAGGTGCGCCGGCGCTTCGTCGTCGGCCTGCCCGAGCTGCGGGCGGCCGCCGCCGCGGGCGGGGCGCCGGTGTCGGCGGCGCGCTGACGAGTGGCGTCCTCGCTCCCGCGCTTGCGGTTGACCGCGCCTGCCTGCTCGTGCCAGTCTCCCGGCGCTATGTACGAGCAGGACAAGGCGATTGTTCAGTCCCTGGTGAGCGTGGCCTGGGCCGACGGCGCGTTCGAGAAGAAGGAAGCCGAGATGCTGGATGCGCTGCTCGAGTCGTTCGGGGCGAACGAGCAGGAGGCGGCGGAGCTGCGCCAGTATGCCAAAGAGAAGCGCACGCTCGGCGACATCCCGCTGACCGAGCTGTCGTTCGATGACCGCCGCGTGCTCATGCAGCACGCCGTGATCCTGTCGTGGGTGGACGGCGCGCAGCACGACAAGGAGAGGCAGTTTTTGACGGAGCTCGCCGCCACGCTACGGATTCCGCCCGAGGAGGCGAGCACCCTCATCGCGGCCGCGAACGAGCGGGCCAAGAAGCACCTCGATCTGCTCTGAGTGCAGTCCGCGGCTGCCTGCGCCGCGCCGAGCTGCTAGACTGTGGCCTATCATGAGCGGAGTGGCGTACCGTGCCGCGGCGTCCGACCCGACCGTCTATCCCGAGGAGGAGCGCGTGGGCGAGGAGCTACTGCGGCGCTGGATTGCCGAGCTGCTCCGGCCGCTGGTAGAGCGTTGGCTGGCCCAGCGGGGCGTGGCCGCGCTGGTCGGTGCCGACCAGTTCATCTACTACGAGCAGCACAATCCCCACAAGCGGCTGGCCCCCGACGTGTACGTGCTGCCGGGCGTCCCGCCGCAGACGCGGGTGCGCGCCTGGAAGCTGTGGCAGACGGGGATCGCACCGAGCTTCGCCTTTGAGGTCGTCTCGACCGACTGGGAGAAGGACTACGTTGAGACGCCCGAACGGGCAGCCGAGGCAGGCATCAGCGAGCTGGTGATCTTCGACCCTGGCTGGGCGGAGCGACCTGGCGGCGCGGGGGCGCGCTGGCAGATCTATCGGCGCGCGGGCAAGCGCGGGCTAGGCCGCATCGTGACGACGAACGAGGACCGAGTGCGCTCGCGCTCGCTCGGCTGTTGGCTGCGGGCAGTTGGCTTTGGCGACGCGGCGCGGGTGAGGCTCGGCACGGGCGTGCGGGGCGAGCACCTCGTGCCCACGGCCGAGGAGGCCGAGCGGGCGGCCAAGGAGGTCGAGCGAGCGGCCAAGGAGGTGGCGCTGGCCGAGACGGAGGCCGAGCGAGCAGCCAAGGAGGCGGCACTGGCCGACAGAGAGGTGGAGCGAGCGGCCAGGGAGGCCGAGCGAGCGGCCAAGGAGGCCGAGCGGGCCGCGAAGCAGGCCGCGCTGGAGCGCGTGGCCGAGCTCGAGGCCGAGCTGCGCAGGCTGCGGCGGCGTCGCTCGGGGCGCTGAAGGCGCCACGGCAGGGGTCACACCCCCGCCCCAATCTCGCGCAGGAAGGCGCAGACGAGGGCCCGCGCGCAGTGTGCCCGGTAGGCGGCCGTAGAGCGGATGTCGTCGATCGGGCTCGTGTCGGCGTCCACAGCTCGCTCCAGCGCCTCGCGGGTGAGCTCGGCCAGGGCGCTGCCCATCACCAGGGCGCGCGTGCGCGGCATCAGTGCCGTCACCGGCGCCACCGCGCCCAGGGCGAGCCCGAAGCGCCGGGCACGCCCGCCGCCCAACTCGGCCAGTGCCGCCACCGACACCTTGGCGATGGCCTGCGCGCGCCTGGCGGCGACCTTGCGCCACATCCAGGGCGAGCCCGCCGCGGGCGGCCGCAGCTCGATGGCCACGATAACCTCGTCGGGTGCGCGCGTGCTCTGCTTGTAGCCGGTCTGCAGCTCGGCCATGGGGATGCGGCGTGCGCCACGCACGCTCTGCACCACGACCACCGGATCGAAGGCGGCCAGGGCGGCCACGCCGTCGGCTGCGGGCGAGGCCGTGCCGAGGTTGCCGCCCAGCGTGCCGCGCGCCTGGATCCCGGGGCCGCCCACTTCGTGCGTGACGCGCTCGAGGAGCGGTGCGCGCTCGCGCACGGCCGGGTGCCGCCGGATCTCCAGGTATGTGGCCGCCGCCCCGATGCGCAAGAGCGAGCCGTCCCACGCGATGGCGCGCAGCTCGGCCAGGCGCGAAACGTCGATCACGAGCGGCAGGGGCGAGCGGAGCGGCCGGGGCGGCGCGAGCACGGACTCGACCATGAAGTCGGTTCCCCCGCCGAGCAGCACCGGGCGCGGCTGCGCCGGCCCCCGCTCGGCCAGCAGCGCACAGAGCTCGTCGAGGCTCGCCGCGCGCCGCCACTCGAAGCGTGACAGATCGGCGTGGCTCACGGCGTCGCTCCTCGTCGCTGTTGCGCGGCTACGAGCACGCTTTGCACGATCCGCTCGTAGCCGGTGCAG
>JACQWT010000284.1:3738-6689 GCA_016209145.1 Deltaproteobacteria bacterium
GCAGCGGCAGATATTGCCAGCGATGGCCTCGCGGATCTCGCTCTCGGAGGGCGTACGCGAGCGCCGCAGCAGTGCCTCGGCGGCGACCAGCACGCCCGGCGTGCAGAACCCGCACTGCGTACCACCGTGCTCGATCATGACGCGCTGGAGCGGGGCCAGCCGCCCGCTCGCGCCGAGCCCCTCCACGGTCTCTACCGCCCGGCCGGCGCATTGCCCGAGGGGCACGAGGCAGGCATTGGCCGGCTCGCCGTCGAGCAGCACGAGGCAGCTCCCGCACTCGCCCTCGCCGCACCCCTCCTTGGTGCCCGTCAGGCCCAGGGGGCCGCGCAGGGCGTCGATCAGGCGCGTCAGGGGCGGCAGATCCACCGTCTGCTTCTCGCCGTTGACAACGAGCTCCACCTTCATCGCCATAGGCTCCAACCAGCCAATCGCCCGGCGGCCGAGGCGCCGCGCCGGCCGAGCGCGCCCGCAGCGCCGGGCCCGAGCGTACTCCTGTACGTGAGGGCCCGGCGCGAGGACGTAAGTCCGTCCCTTCGGGACGGGGTTGGGGTCCCGACGCGCCCTTCGCGAGGACGTAAGTCCGTCCCTTCGGGACGGGGTTGGGGTCCCGACGCGCCCTTCGGGCGCATCACCCCTGCCCCGGCCCGCGCGGATGGATCGGCCGCCGTCGTTGCCATCGCCAGGTTCTTGGCAAACGCGCATGACCTTCATCGCCCCTCTCCCGGCTTGCCGGTGGCGCCGGCAGGCGTCGCGGCCGGGTGCTGCCAGGCGGCGAACAGCCGCTCGGGAGTGAGCGGCAGCTCGCACAGGTGCAGGCCGGTCGCGTGCTCGACCGCAGCGGCGATCGCGGCCGCGGCGCCGTCGGCCGGCAGCTCGCCGATCCCCTTGGCGCCGCCGCCCGGCCCGTGCTCGAAGGGATCCTCGACCAGGATGGTATGGAAGCGCGGCGCGTCCTGGGCGGTCGGGACGACGTAGGTCGTCATCCGCGGGTTCAGCACCTTGCCGCCGTCCCAGAGCACCTCCTCGGACAGGGCCCAGCCGGTGCCCTGCAACGCCCCGCCTTCGAGCTGGCCCAGACACATGAGCGGGTTGATGGCCTTGCCCACGTCCACCGCCGACCAGAAGTCGAGCACGGAGAGCTCGAAGGTGTCCAGATCCACCTCCACCTCGGCCACGTCGCAGGCCCAGGCGTACGCGGCATAGGCGTCGCCCTTCAAGTGCTCCTCGTCCCACGCGACCCACGACGGCTGTTCGTACTGGCGCGTGATCGACAGCTCGCTCTCTCGCGCGAGCAGCCGGTCGGCGGCCTCGGCGAAGCTCCCCCCGCCCGCGGCGCGCTCCGCGGCGACGCGGCGGCCGATCTCCGCGGCGCACTGCTCGACGATGGAGCCAACGATCATCACCGTGCGCGAGGCCACCGTGGGCCCGGAGTCGGGCACGTGGGTGGTGCAGGGCACGGCGATCTTCACGCGCCCCAAGGGCACGCCTGCCGCGTCGGCCACGATCTGGGGGAACACGGTCTCGGTGCCCTGGCCGATGTCGGTCGAGCCGGTGCGGATGCGTAGCTCCCCCCCGGGCAAGAGGTCCACGGCCACCTTGCCCCTGATCCGGCGCTCACCCGAGCCGGTGAAGCCCGCGCCGTGCAGGAACATCGACGTGCCTACCCCGCGCACGCGGCGCCCGGCGGTCACGGGCCCGCGCGCGCGCTTCGCGAGGTAGTCGCTCGCCGCGAAGGCTTTCTCGACGCACGCGGCAATCCCCACCGAGCCGCGCAGCACCTGTCCGGTGGGCATGGTGGCGCCCACCGCGAGCAGGTTCTGGCGCCGCAGGTCGCCGGGATCGCGGCCGAGCTCGCGCGCCAGCCGATCGAGGTGTCGCTCGATGGCCCAGATGGTCTGCGGCACGCCGAAGCCGCGGAAGGCGCCCGCGGGCGGAGTGTTCGTGGCCACCGCGATGCCCTCGATGCGCACATCCTCCCAACGATAGGCGCCGCCGGCGTGCAGCAGGCCGCGCGAGAGCACCACGGGCGTCAACGTCACGTAGGCGCCGGCATCGTAGAGCACGCGCATCTGCAAAGCGCGCAGGCGACCGTCGCGGTCGCAGCCCGCGGCCACGTCGATCACCGAGGGGTGGCGCTTGGGCGTCACCTCGATGTCCTCGCTGCGGCCGTAGAGCAGGCGCACGGGCCGGCCGCTCTTCTTGGCCAGCAGGGCCGCGTGCACGCCAAGGCTCGTGGGGAACTCCTCCTTGCCGCCGAAGCCGCCGCCCGTGACGGCCTGGGTCACGTGCACCCGCTCGGGCGGCAGGCCGAGCGCGCGCGCCATGCCCTTCTGCATGTAGAACGGGCATTGCAGCGAGCCAGTGGCGTGCACGCCCTGTGCGTCCCACCAGCAGAGCATGCCCTGCGGTTCGAGGTAGAGCTGCTCCTGCTGGAACGTGCGGTAGCGGTCGCGCACCACGACCGCGCAAGCAGCCAGAGCCCGGTCGATGCCCGCCAGGCTGTCTTCGACGTCGGCGCGGCCATGGGTGATGAGGAAGCGGGCCATGACGTTGTCCTCGCCCCAGATCACCGTCTCGGCGCGCAGCGCCTGCTCGACATCGAGCACGGCGGGTAGCGGGTCGACCACGACCTCGACCGCCGCCAGGGCGTGCGCGAGCTTGCCCCAATCGGCGCAAGCGAGCAGCGCGACCGGCTCGTAGCGGTGGTTCACGCGGCCCGGTGCGAGCACGGGCTGATCTTCGCGCAGGAGCTGCACGACGTTGTCGGGGACATCTTCGGCGCGCACGATCGTGACTTCGCTCCAGTCGAAGCTCGGATCGAAGCGCAGCTCGCGGACGGTGCCGCGCGGGACCGGGCTGCGCACGGTGGCGCCCCAGAGCTCGCCGTCCATCAGCGGCAGGTCGGCGACGTAGCGCGCCTCGCCCGAGACCTTGGCCGCGCCGTCGCTGCG
>JACQWT010000285.1 GCA_016209145.1 Deltaproteobacteria bacterium
CTCCCCCGCCCGGGCCCGGCACGGCCGCCTCGTGCCCCGGCCCACCCGCGCCGGCCGGCGGCCGATCGGCCCGCGGCGGGGCCGAGCACGCCGAGAGCTGCCGCACGCCCGCCGCTATGGCGACCAGGCCGATCGCGAACAGGGCAAACGGCACGACGCCGCGCATCACCATACCGAATGTGGGCCACCACGCCACCAGGCCCCACACGCCCAGGCACACGACGACGATTCCGCTGAGGATGTGCTTCATACCCACCTCGCAGCCGCGCGGCGACATGGCGACGCGCGTGCCGAACTGGACCATAGCTATCGCACCCCGCGACCGGCGTGTCAAGCGGACCCGCCCGCGGCGTGAAATCGGCGGTGCACCGCGCCCGCGCCAGCCATACAAATGCAAATGCAATGCCGCTCAGATACGTCGCCGCGCGGCCCCGGGGCAGCGCACGCCATAGCCGCGGCCCGCGCCAAGCTACGCTCGGACCGGCTCCAGCGGCCGGATCTTGTCCGCGGCGCCGAGGCGCCGGGCCGCGGCATTGCAGCTCTGGGTGAGCTGCGCCAAGTAGGCGCGCCATGCCGGTGGCTGGCGCAAGGCCGCGTCTACGGCATTCGCTTCCTGCTCGAGCCCGGCGAGGTGCAGGGCCTGGACGACATCGGGCAGGCCTCGGGGACCAACGTGCAGCGGCCCGAGCCAGATCTCCTGGACTCCGGCGGCAAGGACGGCGTCGAGCAGCTCCGCCATCGCCGGCTCGGTGTCGGTCACGCCGGGCAGACACGGCTGGAGCACGGCGAAGGTCGGGAAGCCGAGGCGCCGCGCTCGGGCGAGCGCGGCCAAGCGCTCGGCCGGCCTGCTGCCCAACCCTGTCGGGGGCGTCCGGATCGACCACCGCGTAGCAATCGTCGTCTGCCTCCAGACCGAGGGCCTGCAGGGCAGAGGGGGTGTGCTCGCGGGCCGGCAGGCAGTAGCGGCAGCCGTGGGAGCAGCCCAGGGCCGCCACCAGTTCGTGGCTCGCGAGCGCTCGTACCTGGTCGCTGGCGGCGCGCAGCAGTGCACCGGCCAGCGACCACTGGTAGACGCGCGCCGGCGCCTCGGGCCGCCCGGCGCTGGCATGGCGGCGCGCGGCCTCCTGGATGGACGCGACGGCGGCATCGGCGGCCTCGGCCAGCCCGCCCTCGGGCAGGGCGGAGCGCGCCCGCCGCAGCTCGACCACCAGCCTCTCCACCGCCCGCGCCGCGCTCGCTCGGGCTGCCGCCGCCTCGTCGGCGGCACCCGCATCCGCCGCCCCGTGCCGGTCCGATCGCGGCCCCGCGCCCGTGCCGCTCTCGTTGCGCGCCGCCACAAAGGCGGCGCGAATGCTCTTGGTGTTGAGCAGCTCGCGCAGCCGCTCCGCCTCCCGGCCATGTCCGGCCTTGGCGAGCCGATCGATGCGCGCCACCACCGCCACGCCATGCTCCAGGCTCTTGTAGCTGAGCTGCAGGCGGCGAGCCGCCAGGTCGCGGCTGCGGCCCGCCGCAAACCCTGCGGGAGAAACTTCCCGCAGGGTTTGCTCCTTCCTGCGGCCACGCCCGCCCTCGTGACCGCGCTCCCCGGCAGCCCGCTGCCGCAGCTTGGCGCGGCACCGCTCGATCTCGCGTAGATGGATGAACTCCCGGACGCGCTGCTCGACCGTGCGCGGGCGCTGCTCGTTCGCCGCAATCAGCGCTTCCTCGATCGGGAGAGCGCCCACGAGCGGCATCACCTGCACCGGGACGGCGCGCAGCCCCAGCTTGCGGGCCGCCTCCAGCCGGCGGTGCCCGCTGATGACGACGCCGGCCTCGGTGACGAGCAGCGGGGTGAGAATGCCCTGCCGGCTGATGCTGTCGACGAGGGCCTCGTCCGCCGTATCGCCGTAGATCTTCCGATTGAGCTCGTGGGCCTTGAGGCTGTCGACGTCTCGGGTTAGCATTGATTGGCCTTGACCGGCACGGTGCGGGCGCACCGGAAGCGCGCCCCGGCCCGTCCGGAAAGCGGGCCCCCCCGCCCTCGTCAGCGACGGTGCATAGTTAGTCCGGCGCACAGGCGGCGCAATACTGAACATTTGGCTGTGACCGCGGCGGGGACGGCTCAGTGGCGCCCTCGGCCTTGCAGGGGGGGGCAAGGCTGCATCGCCGTTCACAGCTCCATCCGCCCGAGATCCTTGCCGTCGAGGCACGGACCAAGAAACGCCGGTACGCGTGGGCCTGGCCTGGTGCCCGTTGCGCCGAATGTGGAATGTGGAACGGGTACTAGATTCTGCTGACGACACAATGAAACGTCCCTCAGCGAAGCCCCCGAGACGGGCGTCAAAGTGTGCCTATGCTCGTAGATCTACGCATGGGTGTATGTAGGATAGCCCCGTGGACGGTTTCGTGCTTCTCGTCTTCGTGCTCGTCTACCTCGGCATGATCCTCGGCCGGATCCCGGGGCTGGCGCTGGATCGCACGGGCGTGGCGCTGCTCGGCGCGCTGCTGCTGGTGCTCGGCGGGCGCATGACCCCGGCGCAGGCCACCGGCGCGGTGGACTTCGCCACCCTGGCCCTACTCTTCGGGCTGATGGTGGTGTCGGCGCAGCTCCGGCTCGGGGGCTTCTACTCCCGTGTGGTGCAGCGGCTGGCCGCCGCGCGGGTCTCGCCCGACGCCCTGCTCGCCCTGCTCGTCGCCACGGCCGGGCTGCTCTCGGCGCTGCTCGTCAACGACGTGGTCTGCCTGGCCATGGCTCCCATGCTGGTCGAGGCCTGCGCTCGGCGCCGGCTCGACCCGCGGCCTTTCCTGCTGGCCCTGGCCCTGGCGGCGAACATCGGCTCGGCCGCGACGCTCATCGGCAACCCGCAGAACATCCTGGTCGGCCAGGCGCTGCGCCTCTCGTTCGGCCGCTACCTGCTCGACGCCGCCGTGCCGGCCGTCGCCGGCCTCGCCGTGGCCTGGTGGATCGTGCGTGCCGGGGTCGCCGGCCGTTGGGAGCGGACGACCGAGCTGCGCGCCGCCGCCGGGGCGCCGCCGCTGCACGCCTGGCGCTCCACCAAGGGCTTGCTCGTGCTCGGCGCCGTGACCGTGCTGTTCCTGCTCGCCCCGTGGCCGCGCGAGCTGGTCGCCCTGGGCGGGGCGGCGCTGCTGCTCGCCAGCCGGCACGTCCGCTCGCGCCGGATGCTCGGCCTGGTCGACTGGCAGATGCTGGTGCTGTTTTGCGCGCTGTTCGTGGTGCACGGCGCCCTGGCCGCGTCGGGCCTGGAACGG
>JACQWT010000286.1 GCA_016209145.1 Deltaproteobacteria bacterium
GCCGCCCGTGACGGCCAGCGCGCCGAGCCCACTGCCACTCGCGCCCTTCCAGATGTACACCGCGGCGAACTCGGCTTCTGTTCCGGCGATCGTGACCTTCTCGGAACACACCCCCCAGAGCCGCACGGCCTTTCCCTTGATGAGCACATCCTCGGTGTACGTCCCCGCCGCCACCGCGACGAGCGCGCCCGGCGCCGCGGCCTTCACCGCCTCGCCGATGGTCGTCCACGGCTTCGCGGCGCTGCCGTCGCTGTCGCCGCCCGCGTAGGAGCCGTCCACGTGCTCGGTCGCCTCGTCCACGGGCAACTCGCCCCACTTGCCCGGCGGGCACGGCATCACCGGCCGGCAGCTCGCCTCGCCCGGCACGGCCATCTGGCCCTTGGGGCAGGGCTTGGGCGGCAGGATGGGCTCGCAGCCCTGCTTGCCGTCGGGCTCGAAGCCGGCGGCGCACATCTCGGGCGGGATGCCCGCCGGCTGGCAGGTTCCGTCATCGAGGCCGAGCGTGCCGGCGGTGCCGCCGGCCGGCGCGGTCTCGTCGCCGCCGCAGCCGCTCGCGAGGGCGGCGCAGATGAGAGCCAGGACGATGACAGCTCGCGAGAGGGACATCGCGGCGTCAACGCTACCGCCATGGCAGCGGCGCCACCAGCCGCAACGGCCTGCTCCACCGCGGACGGTGCCTGCCCGATCCGGGGCTCGCGTCCCGGAACGTCGGCGTGGGCGTCGACCGGCACGAGGCTGGCTCGGACGAGGGGTGAGGCGGCGGCGAGGTCGGCACCCGAGTGCACCAAAAGCGGGCGTTCGCACGGCGACCTGGGCGAGGTCGGCACCCGAGTGCACCAAAAGCGGGCGTTCGCATGGCGACCTCCGCCCCCCCCAACCCCCTGGACGTGGTGCCGCCGGCGCTGGCCGAGCCGCCGTTTTGCGAGGCGCTCGAGGTGGCACGCACCTCGCGGTTCAGCGTCTGGGAGTGGGACGCGTACGACCGGACGAAGATGGCGGAGCAGGACTCGCGCGGGGCGCTTTCGTTGGCCGAGAGGCAAGGGCTGGCGAAGGGACGGGCCGAAGGCCGGGCCGAAGGCCGCGCCGAGGGGCTTGCGACCGCAGTGGTCGCGATCCTGACGTCGCGCGGTCTCGCCCTTTCCGAGCAGGCGCGGGCCCGCATCATGGCGTGCGCAGAGATCGCGACGCTCGATCGATGGATCCAGCGCGCGGTGGCGATCGCCGCCGCCGAAGACCTGTTCCGCTAGGGCCCAGGGCCGATACGGAGGTTCACCCCGCCAGCTCGACGGGAACGGCGGCGTGTGGCCATGGGCATGCGTCAGCGGCGCCGCCAGCCGAGTTGCGTCAGTGGATCGGCGCGGCCAGCTCGGGCGGCTCGATCCCAGCACTCTTGACGATGCAGCCCCTGTCGGCAAGGGGGCAGCCGCACAGACTGCCGCCGTGGTGATCGAAGCTGGACTTGTCACCTGCGTACGTCTCGCCGTCGATGTCGTAGAGCTGACACTGCATGAGCGTCGAGCCGTAGGTCACGGAAGCGCCGAAGTTCGATAGGGCGGCGCGGGCGCTCTGCTCGATGCGTGTCGCGCTGATCGATGCGCTTGCTGGCTGCATGTACGAGAAGACCGACAGCCCGTCGCCGAAGCGTCCGAAACCGTTGGAAAGGGTGTTGGCGATGCGGCAGCCCTCGACGGTGACGTCCAAGCCGCCGACGACCACGCCGAACTCGCTGTTCTGCTCCACCAGGGAGCCACGCAGCGCCAGCGTCGCGTGCGCGTCTGTCTCCGGGCGGTCTTCGACGTTGATGCCACGGCCGAAGAGCTGGTCGGATGGTCTGGGCAAGGTGGCGCGCACGACCGTCCCCTCAATCGTGGCGTCCGACCCGCCAGCGAACACGCCGATCTCGTAGTTCTGCTCGACCAGCGAGCCGCGCAGCGCCAGCGTCGCGCGCTCGCCCGTGTCCGGGTGGTCTTGGACATCGACACCCCAGCCGAAGAGCTGCCCGGACGCCTGGGGCAAGGTGGCGCGTACGACCGCGCCCTCGACGATGGCGTCCGACCGGATGGCGAGCACGCCGGCATCGTGGTTCTTCTCGACGAGCGACCCGCGCAGCGCGAGCGTCGCGCGCTCGCCCGTGGCCGGCTCGTGCTGGACGTTGATGCCGCGGCCGAAGAGCTGGTCGGACGCCTGTGGTAGCGTGACGCGCACAACCGTGCTCTCGATGGTGGCATCCGAGCCGGAGACGTGCACGCCGAACTCGTGGTTCTGCTCGACCAGCGAGCCGCGCAACACGAGCGTCCCGCGCCCGCCCGTGCTCAAATCCTGCTGCACGCTGATGCCGCAGCCGAAGAGCTGGTCGGACGCCTGCGGCAGGGTGGCGCGCACAACCGAGCCCTCGATGGTGGCGTCCGAGCCGGAGACGTGCACGCCGGTGATGCGACTATGCTCGACCAGCGAGCCGCGCAACACGAGCGTCCCACGCCCGCCCGCGTATGGCCTTGCCTGAACGCTGATGCCGCAGCCGAGCGGCTGGTCGGACGCTTCGGGCAAGGTGGTGCGCACAACCGTGCCCTCGATGGTGGCGACCGATCCGGCGACGTACACGCCAGCCTCGTGGCTCTGCTCGGCGAGCGAGCCGCGTAGCGCGATGGAGGTCGGGCCGTAGTCGTCCTGGACACCGATGCCCCTGTCCGCGGTGTCGTGCACCCACACCCGGTCGACCACCACGTCCTCGGAGCCAGAGAGGAATAGCCCGTCGGCTCCGCCCGTGATGGCCAGCCCGCCGACCTCGCTGCCGCTCGCGCCTTCCCGGATGTACACCGCGGCGAGATCGGATTTCGACCCGACGATGGCCACCTTGTCGGGGCACACCCCCCAGAGCCGCACGGGCTTGGCCACGGGCTCGGCCTTGATGAACACATCCTCGGCGTAGATCCCCGCCGCCACGGCGACGAGCGCGCCCGGCGCCGCGGCCTTCAACGCCTCGCCGATGGTCTTCCACGGCTTCTCGGCGCTGCCGTCGCTGTCGCCGCCCGCGTAGGAGCCGTCCACGTGCTCGGTCGTCTCGTCCACCGGCAGATCGCCCCACTTGCCCGGCGCGCACGGCATCACCGGCCGGCAGTTCGCCTCGCCCGGCACGGCCATCTGGCCCTTGGGGCAGGGCTCGGCCGGCAGGACGGGCTCGCAGCCCTGCTTGCCGTCCGGCTCGAAGCCGGCGGCGCACATCTCGGGCGGGATACCGGCCGGCTGGCAGGTTCCGTCCTCGAGCCCGAGCGTGCCGGCCGGGCAGCCGTTGTCCTGCACTCCCGGCTCGATGCAGCGGCCATCGGCGGTGACGCGGTTCGGGGCCGGGCATCCGGCCTCGGATGTGGGGCCGACCAGCGCGGTCTCATCGCCGCCACAGCCGATGGCCAAGGCGGCGCAGGCGAGAGCCAGGATGGGGCAAGCTCGCGACAGGAACATCGCGAGACAGAGGCTACCGCCGTGACTGCGGCGCCACCAGCCGCGTTGCTTCAGTCGATCGGCTCGGCCGGGGAGGAGATGTTCAAGCTGGCCGACGTCGGGCTGGTGCTGGCCGTGGCTTCGGACGGAACGATCGTTGAGGGGCGGAGCTAGCATCCCGCTCGCCGCCCGGCTGGCGGAGATCGTAGCCGTGTTCCGCTTGCTCCAGAGCGAGTCCGGCATTGCGCCTGTCTCGCCCGCGCAGTCTGCTCGCCTACCCGTCGCCAAGGCCGAACAGGAGCCGGATCCTCGATTCGACCTGCGGCAGAAGGCTGCCAGGCAGGCAGCCCACCTCCCGCGAGATCAGCGCCGTGGACACGGTCATGAGCCTGTGCAAACGAACGGTCGAGGGGACGCGCAGCCCGGTCTCAGCAAAGCCCGCGGAGCCTGGGCTCAGCGCCAGGTCGGTGGGTGTCGGATCTGGCGGCGTGACGCTCGTGATGAAGGCGAGAACCACATGCCGGTGGGGCCCGATGGGCTCGGTCAGGCAAACGGCCGGACGCACCTTCGTGGCGGACAAGTCGTCGAACGGGAACGGGACAAGGACGACCTTACCCTTCGTCATGGAACGGCCTTCCGTCCGCGAGCGAGTAGACGTCCTCCGCCGGCTCCCGCAGGAAAGCATACGCCGGGTTGGCGACAGCGGCCCGCAGCCACTCGGCCTCGCTGGTCTCCCCGGCGTCGTGGTCGCCGAACAGGACAATCACCCGCACCCGCCCGGGACCGGGCACCGGCAGCGGCTCATCCAGGTGCAGCAGCCGATCCCCGTCCACCGTGCCCGTGGTCTCGATGGCTCTCACTGCTGCGTCCCTTCGCTCCCCGTCCGGCCGCCACACCGCCACCAGACGATAGGCCGCACGCGCTGGGACTGTCAACCAAGCGCTCCTATTCTCGAAAAGCGGGAATAGACTGGTCGATCACCTCGCAATCGGGGCCTCTATTCCCGCTTTGCGGGAATTGAGACGCCGATCGCGCCGCGGCCGCCGCAGCGAGCGAGGTCGACGTAGGTCTGCACCGGGTCGGTGCAGCCGAGTCGCCGCTCGCCCACGAGAGAGCGGGACAGCGCTGGTCTACTACTCCCGAAAATCGTCGCGCCGCGCGACGATTTTCGGCTGCGCGCAGCGCCCGCGACGGGCGTCGGGGTAGGGGCCCCGACGCCGAGGGTACGCAGCGTGAAGCTTCCGGTCGGCCGGCAACCGCAGCCATGGCGCCTCCGCCGTCCCTGCTCCCATACGACCGGCACGCTCTCCCAAACCCGCCGCAAGAGCTCACAGTCGCCCAGGTAGAAGGCGCTCAGGTCCCAAACCAAGTGCTCGCCCAACGCGCTCGCGGCGTAGAGCTTCTCACCCTCCAACAGCAGGTGCACGACCGGGCCGTGCAGGCGCGCGCGCGCGAGTTGCTTGCCGTCGCCGATGTCCCAGAGGCCGAGCAGGCCGTCGGCGTAGCCGGCGACGAGCGTGCCCATCGGGCCGGCGAGCATGCGCACGGGCGCGCTCGCGGGCACGCCCTCGAACGAGAAGGCATGCCTCTCGCGCACACCGCTCGCGGAGAGCAACTCGATGTTGCCCTCGCGAAAGCCCACCGCCAGGAAGCCGCCGGCGGCGGGCTCGCCCGGGCCCGGGCCGAGCCCCTGCCCGGCCAGCGCAGTGACCGTGCCCGCGCTCGCGTGGTGCGTGGCCCGCGGCTCGCCGGCCGCGGATAGCACGTGCACCGCGCCCGGCGTGGCGAGAAGAAGCTGGTCGTCGCTCCAGGCCATCGCGCTCACCTCGCCTTCGGCCGGCAGCTTCCGCGTCTGTCCCGAACGCTCGATGAGCTGGGCCGCCCCGCCGGCGCGCCCGGCGCATGCGCCCGCCAGCGCGAGCACCTGCTCCAACCCGGCGACGGCCCGCGTCGCGACGAGCCTGTCGCCCGTCAGAAGCCAGAGCTCGATCTGCTCCTCGAAGCTCTGCAAGCACAACAGATCGCCTTCCTGTGCAGCGAAGCGAGCCCGCCGCTCGAGCGCCTCGCGCAGCTTGGGACCGATGGCCGGCGCCGTGCCGGTGCCAGGCGCACCAGGCCCAGCCCCCAGGTCGGCGTCGATGCGCTGCCAGCCGCGATGCGAGAGCAGTCGGGGCGGGGCGCCGAGCAGGACCGGGGCGTGCCAGTACGGCCGGCCCGTCACCGCGTCCCACACGCGCACCGTGGTGTCGTCGCCGGCCGTGGCTACGAGGCGGCCGTCCGGGCTGGTGGCGATCGAGTTCACGTCGCCGTCGTGCCCTGGCAGCGCACGGCGGTGGCCGGTGCGCAGATCCCAGAGGAAGACGCCGCCGGCGTCGCCGGAGCTCGCGACCTGTGCGCCGTCCGGCAGGAAGGCGACACCGTAGCCGCGCTTCTCGTGGCGGCCGAGCACGGTGCCGGTGCCGTCCGCCGGACGCCACAGTCGCACGCTGCCGTCGTAGCCGGTGGAGGCTAGCTGGCGCCCGTCCGGGCTGAAGCTCAGATCCGAGAGCTGATCCTGGTGCCCGGAGAGCGTGCGCCTCTCGCGTCCGGTGCGTGCGTCCCACAGCCGAATGATCTTGTCCGTGCCGCCCGAGACAATCTCCGCGCCGTCGGGGCTGAAGCGCAGCGCCATGATGCCGGCCGCCTGCGCCTCGAAGGTGCGCTGGCGCTCGCCGCTCTGCGCGTCCCAGAGCCGGATCCTGCGATCCATGCACGAGGAGGCGAGCGTGCGCCCGTCCGGCCCGAAGCGCGCCTGACGCACGGCGGCAGGGTGCTCCGCCAGCACCCGCTCCTGCTTGCCGGTGGCCGCGTCCCAGATCCGGACGGTCCCGTCCGCGCTGCCCGTGGCGAGAAGCGCCCCGTCCGGGCTGTAGGCCACGGTGTGGATCTCCGCGCTGTGGCCGGCGAGCGCGTGCTCGCGCTCTGCCGTGCGCACGTTCCAGATGCGTGCGGTCTTGTCGCGGCTGGCCGAGGCGAGCGTGCGCCCGTCGGGGCTGAAGCTCACCTCCGAAACCGCGCCGGTGTGACCGCTCAAGAGCGCGGTGCGTGCGCCCTTGCCGACGTCCCACAGTCGCACGCTGCCGTCGGCCCCCGCCGAGGCGAGCCGCGCGCCGGTCGGATCGAAGCTGACCTTCCAGACCGCGGCCGCGTGTCCCTCGAAGAGCCGCTCCTGCGCGCCCGCGCCGACATCCCAAAGCCGCACGGTGCCGTCGAACCCGCCCGAGCCAAGCCGCCTCCCGTCGCGGCTGAAGGCCACGCCGTAGATCCCCGCGCCGTGCCCGGTCAGTACGCGGCGGCTCGTGCACGAGGCCGGGTCCCACAGGCGAATGGTGGCGTCCATGCTGCCCGAGGCCAGGAGCTTCCCGTCGGGGGCGAAGGCCACGGCCGCGACCCCGGCCGCGTGCCCCGCACAGCGGCGGGCCTCGGTGCCGGAGGAGATGTCCCAGAGCCGGACCGTGCGGTCCGAGCCCCCCGCGGCGAGCAGCCTCCCGTCCGGGCTGAAGCTCACGCTCGCGACCGACCCTTCGCCGCTGCCGAGCACGCGCCCGCCCTGGCCACCATGAAGGCTCCAGAGACGGACGTCGCCCGCGAGGCTGCCCGAGGCGAGCCGCGCGCCATCGGGGCTGAAGGCCAGGGCCATCACCGCGGCCTCGTGGCCGCGCAGCGTGCCCTGCGGCGCGCCGTCGGCCCCCTGCCAGAGCCGGATCTCGCCCTTCCAGCTTGCGCTGGCGAGGAGCTTGCCGTCAGGCGAGAACGCCACCGAGAGCACTTGGTCGTCGTGGCCGCGCAGCGCCCGCACGTCGCCCGTGCGCGCGCCCAGTAGGTAGACGGCGTGATCCTTGCACGCTGCGGCGACGGTCGAGCCGTCCGGCGAGAAGGCTACGGCGTAGACGCCGGCGCCGAGTTGACGGCGCCACAGGAGCGGGTCGCGATCGAGCTGCCACCACAGCGCGCGCGCGGCGGCCGATGCCGTCCGCTCCGCCTCCAGGGCCAGGCGCAGCTTGGCCCGGGCTTCGAGCAGATCGCCCTGACCGAAGGCGGCGCGGGCCGACTCGCGCAAGGCCCGGGCTTGCTGCTCGACCGCAACGCGCTCCCGGTCCGTGGCAATGTCCCGCTGCTGGCGTGCCACGCGCTCCTTGTCGGCGATGACGAGCGCCACCAGCACGGCCACGAGGGCCACCGCGGCCGAGAAGGCCACGGCCGAGGCCACGGCCAGGCGCCGCCGGCGCGCCCGGCGCTCTTCCCGGCGGCTTGCCGCCGCCAGAAACTCGCGCGCGAGCCGGGGAAGCTCGCCCACGCAGCGGCCGGCCAGCCGCAGCGCGTCACCCAGGGCGCTGCCCTTCCACAGCTCGTCGGGGCGCCGCCCACGGCGGTCCCACAGCTCGGCCGCCTGGCCGATCTCGGCGACGAAGCCGATCTCCTCCTTGCTCTCGTCGATCCAGCGCGAGAGCGTGCTCCACGAGCGGATCAGCGACTCGTGCGCGAGCTCGAGCTGGGCCTCGGTTCCGGCGTCGCCACGCTGCTTCGAGACCGAAACGAGCCGGGCGTCGGTGAGGCGAGCAAGCACCTGGGCCGCCGCCCACTCCCTCGCGGCGTCATCTCCGGCCACGGTCGCGGCGCCGAGCCCTTGCAGCGCGGCGCTCTTGCCGACCACCTTGCGCGTGCGCTCGGGCGTGACCAGCCGCAGCAGCAGCTCCCGGGCAAGCGGCAGCTCCTCGGCCGACAGCGCGTCGAGCACCCCGTCGGCGTGCTTGGCCAGGGCGCCCTCGACCCCGCCAATCTCGGCGTAGGCCGAGCGCAGCAGGAGCCGGCGGCTCTCGTCGCGCCGCTCCCAGAGCATCTGCGCGGCGAACTGCAAGAGCGGCAGGCCCGCGGGCTCGCCCGCCACCGAGGCGACCATGTCCGCGGCGAGGGCAGGATCCTCGAAGCGGTAGCCCGTCGCGGCAAGCGGTCGCAGAAGCGTCTGCTCGAGCGCCGCGCGATCGAGCCGCTGCACCACCGTGACGTGGCTCAATGCCTCGCGCGCCTCGGCGCTCACGGCCAGCCGGCCGAGGAAGTCGTCGCGCACGCTGAAGGCCACGCGCACCGGATCGAGGGCGTCGGCGGCCGCGGTGCAGATGGCCTGGATGAAGGCGACCCGCTCGGGCTCGCCCTCCACCAGCGTGAACAGCTCCTCCAACTGGTCGATGAACAGCAGGACCTTGCTGCCGCGCTGCTCCGCCAGAGCGCGCAGCTCCAGCGCCAGCCGGCCGGGCGAAGCGCGCAGCCGGCCCGCGAGCTCGCTCGCCGGATCCTCCTCGGGGGGACCCGCCGCGGTGCTCTGCGGCGCGACCGGCTCGGCGCCGGACCGCGTCAGGCTCGCCTGCTCCTGGGTCGGCCGAGGGCGCCCGCCCTCCGCAGCGCCATCCCACGTGTCGCGGCGCACGAGACGCGAGCCGAGGGCGTGGAAAGGGCGACTGCCGGGCCGCAGGCGCAGCACCAGCCACGGCTCCTGCTCCCGCAAGCGCGGGATGACGCCGGCTTGCAGGAACGAGCTCTTGCCGGCGCCGCTCGGGCCGACGACAGGCAGCACCGGGTGCAGGCGCACGCGCTCGACGAAGGCGGCGATCTCGGCCTCGCGACCGAAGAACAGCCCCGCGTGCCGCTCCGCGAAGGGGAGGAGGCCCCGGAAGGGGCTCTCGCGCCCCGACAGCCCGGCCGGCCGCTCGAAGAGCATCTCGCGCAGCGCCGCGGCAAGCTCGGTGATGGGCGGCCGCTCGTCCGGATCCTTGGTGAGGCACCGGGCGACGAGATCGGCGAGCTCGCGCGGCGCCTCGGCGGTGGCGTCGATCCGGGGCGCCGGCTCCGGGCCGCATACCGCCGCCACCTGCCGCGTCAGCGCGGCGTAGTCGAACGGGAGCCGGCCCGTCACGAGCTCGAACAGCATGACTCCCATCGCCCAAACATCCGTGGCGCCGCTCGATTCCATCTGCAGCCACTGCTCGGGCGCCATGTACTGGGGCGTTCCCTTCAGGCCGGCCTTGCTGTGACGGCTGAGCTTGAGCAACGAGTCGCGCGTGATCTCCGCCTCGATCTCGGCGCTGCGATGCGACGCGGCGGGCCCCTCGTCGGCCGGCGGCAGTGGCTCGCGGGGAGCGTCACCCACCCGCTTGGCCAGGCCGAAGTCGACCACGCGCAGCCGGCCGTCCGGCGGGATGACCACGTTCTCGGGCTTCAGATCCCGGTGCAGCACCCCGTGCCGGTGCGCCTCCTCCAGGGCCTCGGCGATGGCGAGCGCGATGCGCAGCGACTCCTGCAGGCCGGGCGGGCGCTCCAGGATGCGCGCGCGCAGGTCCTCGCCCTTCAGGTACTCCAGCGCGACGTACGGCGTGCCCCGGTGCCGGCCGGCAGCGTACACGGTCACGATGTTGGGGTGGCTGAACTTGGCGGTGGTGCGCACCTCGAACAGGAAGCTCTCGATCGCCTCCTCCGAGCCGAGCAGCTTCTGGCTGACCATCTTCAGGGCCACCCGCCGGCCGAGCTCGGTGTCGTAGGCGAGGTAGACCTCGCCCATGCCGCCGCGGCCGAGCAGGCGGACGACCTTGAAGTGATCGACCATGGTGCCCGGCTCGCAGGCGGGCTCCTCCGCCCCGTCCCCCGCGGCCTCGTCCCGCACCAGCGTCTCACTGCGCGAGTTGGCGCGCGCCGTCGCGTGCGAGAACGCCTCGGAGGGCGCGGGGCTGACGTCGCGATCGCGCTGCATGGCCGGCTCGTCGCCCGCCGCCGGGCCCGCTACCGCAGCCAGATGGCGGCCGAGCCCGTGTGGTTCAGCGTCGTGGGCGTGTAGTAGCCGCGGTGGGAGTACGTGAGCGAGCCGTTGACCACGTCGCACTCGGTGACAAGCTGGCCGCTCTGGCCGCCGCCGTGGCCGGTGTGGATCGAGGTGAAGAACGGCCCGCCGTCGTGGTTGACGCAACCGTTGTTGTTGGCCGCGCCGTAGCCCGTGGGGAAGGTGTCGGTCCAGCTCGTGCCGAGCACGTTCTTCAGCGTGTAGTGCGTGCCCGAGTAGTTCGTGTTGTGGATGCCCTTGACCGTGACCGGCACGCAGGGGCCCACGCCGTCGTCGCCGGTGTTCCAGTTGGGGCCCTTGTAGGAGTGATTCTTGAAGTGGACCTTGCTCGGATCGGGAATGGCGAACTTGAAGGCGCGATCGTAGGCCGTTACGGGCCCGGTCAGCACGACGTCGCCGGCGAGGTTCAGGGAGAAGCCAATCTCGGTCGAGAGCTTGACCAGTGCCTGGGCGTCGATCGACGCCGAGCTCTTGCCGCGGCTCGTGGGGTTGAAGCTCCCGCCGCCGCAGCGCAGCGAGCGCACGTTGTAGTTGCTGTCGCTCGTGCTCGTGGCCCCGCTGAAGGAGTAGGCCACGAGCGACCAGCCGCCGCCGTCCGTGGCCATGTCGCAGTAGACGTTGATAGAGTCGGACGGATTGCCGCCCGTAGGATCGATGCTGTAGGCGCCGTTGCCCTGAGATTTGCCGCCATCGAGGATCTGCTTGCAGCTCCCCGGGTTGGTGCAAAGCCCTTGGCTGCAGATCTCCTTCTGGGCGCAGGCGTTGCTGCACTTGCCGCAGTTCTTGGCGTCGCTCTGCGCGTCCACGCAGACGTTGCTGCAGTTGACCTTCGGCGCGTCGCAGTGGACGATGCAGGTGCCGGCGATGCACTGCTCGTCCTTGCCGCAGGCCTTGCCGCAGGAGCCGCAGTTGGCCGGATCGACCTGGAGGTCGGCGCACTTGCCGCCGCACTTCGTGGTGCCGCCGCCGCACTGCCAGCCGCACGCGCCCGCCGAGCATGCTTCCCCCTGCCCGCACGCCTTGCCGCAGGAGCCGCAGTTCGCCGGGTCGACCTGGAGGTCGGCGCACTTGCCGCCGCACTTCGTGGTGCCGCCGCCGCACTGCAAGCCGCACACGCCGACGGAGCAGGCGTCCCCCTGCGCGCAAGCCTTGCCGCAGGAGCCGCAGTTCGCCGGGTCGGCCTGCACATCGACGCACTTGCTGCCGCACTTCGTCGTGCCGCCGCTGCACACCAGGCCGCACGCCCCGGCCGAGCAGACCTCGCCCGGCTGGCAGGCCTTGCCGCACGCGCCGCAGTTGCCCGGATCGAGCGCCGTGTCCACGCACTTGCCGCCGCAGTTCACCGTGCCGCCGGCACAGGAGGAACCGCACTTCTCGGCCGAGCAGATCTCCCCCGGCGCGCACGCCTTGCCGCAGCCGCCGCAGTGGGCCGGATCGAGCTCGGTGTCCACGCACTTGCTGCCGCACTTCGTCGTGCCGCCCGCGCACACCAGCCCGCACGCCCCGACCGAGCACGCCTCACCCGGGCCGCACAGGACGCCGCAGCCGCCGCAGTTGGCCGCGTCGGTCTGCGTGTCCACGCACTTGTTGCCGCACTTGACCGTGCCGCCCAGGCACTTCAGGCCGCACCCCCCGGCCGAGCAGACCTCGCCCGCGCCGCAAGCGCTGTCGCACGCCCCGCAGTGGGCCGGGTCGATCTGCGTGTCGACGCACTTGCTGCCGCACTTGGTGCTCCCGCCCAGGCAACTCGTAGCGCAGGCGGCGCCGGAGCATACCTGTCCCTCCGGACAGACGTTCCCACAGGAGCCGCAGTTCGCAGGATCCACGTCCGTGTCCGCGCACGTCGTGCCGCACTGCGCCGTGCCGCCGAGGCACTCCAGGCTCCACTGGCCGGCCGAGCACAGCTCGCCCGCGCCGCAGGCTTGGTCGCAGCCGCCGCAGTGCTCCTTGTCGAGCACAACGTCCACGCACTTGCCCGCGCACTTGAGCGTGCCGCCGGCGCACGCCAGCGCACACTGGCCCTTGGCGCACACCTCGCCCTCGGCGCAGCTCTTGCCGCAGGAGCCGCAGTTGTCCGGATCGAGCGCCGTCACCACGCACACGCCGTCGCAGTCCTCCTGGCCGGCCGGACAGCCGGCGGGGGCGGCGCCCCCCTGCGCGCTGGGCGCCGTGGTGGCGGTGCCGGCCTCGGAGCCAGAGCACGCCCCCAGCGCGCCGAGCGCCAGGGCCACCAGACCAACCATGCCGGCATTTCGCAGCTTGCTGCCCTTCATGAAAGTTCCCCATGGTGCTGGCGCGCCACCCGCATCGGATAGGACGCAGTAGCCTGCGTAGCGCAGCCCGCCCCCGGGACACTTGGTTCCGGGCAGCAACGCCCTCGCCGCGGTTGCGGGCCGACCAGAAGTTTCACGCTGCCGGCTGCCCCGGCGTCGGGGCCCCAACCCCGACGCCCGTCTCGGGCGCTTCGCGCATGAGCGTTTCATTGTAGCCTCTCCGCTAGGTGCCGCCGCCCGCCGCCGTGGCTGACCCGGCGCCCAAGCGCCAGCCTACCTGGCCCGGCCCTGCTTGCCCATAGGATGCAGCAGCGGCAGCTCCTCTGGCCGCTCGGCCTCGGATCATAACCGCATGAGCGCGACTAGCAATACTAGGAGTGTGTCGGAGAAAGCGTGCTCGAAATGGTCCAAGTTATCGAAATCGCTCACTTTACTCTGACGCTGGAACCGAACAATTCCGCGCACTTAGTTTTTTCTCCGACAGACTCCTAGTCGAGCGATAGGCAGTCGGAGGCACAGCCGTCGCCGCCGACGTTGTTGCCGTCGTCGCACACCTCGCCACCGTCGAGAAGCCCATCGCCGCAGTACGGGATGGTGCAGTCGGTCCTGCAGGCCGAAGGCGTGTCGTAGGCCCGGAGCGTGAGCGTCTGGCCAACGGCAAGCGAGATGAGGGTGTTGTCCCCGTCCACGAACTGCCAGTACTTCATGGCCCCGCCGAACACGGCGTCAATGGTGATGGCCCAGCTTCCCGGGAGGGGAAAGCCCTCAAGGATCCCGCCATCCGTGTTGGCCTGGAACCACCAGTCGCCCACAGCCATCGTCGGCGAAACCTTGCGGAACTCGTTGCCCGGATCGTCGGACAGCGCCGCCTGGACCACGGCGGGCAGCCCGTCGATCGTGAAGTCGACGGTCGACGTCTCCTGGTAGGGGTTCCCGGACTGGAAGTCGATGCCGTGGTGCATGATCAGGCTAAGCACCCCGTTGTTCGTGTCGCGATGGAAGTACATCCGGCTCGTGTCGACCTTCTCGTAGCCAGTGTGGGCACTTGCCGAGTAGTACTGGTAGAAGGCCACCGCGCTCTGCGAGCGGTCCATGGGCGTGAGCGCCACAGTC
This sequence comes from Deltaproteobacteria bacterium, assembly GCA_016209145.1. Classification (GTDB taxonomy): domain Bacteria; phylum Myxococcota_A; class Polyangia; order Polyangiales; family Polyangiaceae; genus JACQWT01. The sequence continues at coordinate 13,693 of JACQWT010000286.1, forward strand.
AGGCTGCCCTGCGACAGCTCGAGCGCCGGCCGGTCCTCGTTGAGATCGCCCTGATCGCAAAGCTCCGGCGGCTCGGGGATGCCGTCGCCACATACCGGCAGCATGCAAGCCGTGCAGCCATCCCAGTCGACGTCGTTGCCGTCGTCGCACTCCTCACCAGGATCTGGAATGCCGTCCCCGCAGTACGGCAGCAGACACCAGTGGCGGCATTCATCCATGTTGTTGCTGTTCCCGTCGTCGCACTGCTCGCCAGGATCCACGATGCCGTCGCCGCAGTACGGCAGCGTGCAGTCGTTGCGGCACCCCGCCGGGATCTAGGATGCCGTCGCCGCAGGTCGAGAGCGTGCAGTCGTTACGGCACCCGTCGTCGTTGTCGCTGTTGCCGTCGTCGCATGCCTCACCGGGGTCCACGATCCCGTCGCCGCAGTAGGGCAGCACGCAGTTGTTCCGGCAGCCGTCGAAGTCGTCCCCGTTGCCGTCGTCGCACTCCTCGCCAGGATCTACGATGCCGTCGCCGCAGTACGGCAGTAGGCAGGTGTTGCGGCAGCCGTCGTTGTTGTTCCCGTTCCCGTCGTCGCAGCCCTCCCCCGGGTCAACGATCCCGTCGCCGCAGTAGGGCAGCGTGCAGTCGTTGCGGCACCCGTCGTCGTTGTCACCGTTGCCGTCGTCGCACTGCTCGCCGGGATCCACGATGCCGTCGCCGCAGTAGGGCAGCGTGCAGTCGTTGCGGCACCCGTCGTCGTTGTCACCGTTGCCGTCGTCGCACTGCTCGCCTTCAGGCACGAGTCGTGATTGGAGTCATTGCCGTTGTCGCACGCCTCGCCGGCCTCGAGGGTGCCGTTGCCGCACTTTACCTCGAGGCCCCCGGCGCCCCCGCGGCCGCCGATGCCTCCTGCTCCGGCAACGCCGCCGCCCGCCCCAGCGCCGCTGTCATCGTAAGTCTCGTCAAACCACAGATCCGTGCGTGCTCCGCACGCCGGCGGTCGTGAGCAAGATCGCCGCGAGCGCGGGAGGCCACCCACGGGAACGGCACATACCTCCAGTTTAGCATCTTGCACGCCTGACCGTTGCCACGCAATCCGAGAAATGCGTGATCGCCCGGGCGGTTCGTCGTACATTGCGCGCCGTGAGAGCCCTACGCCTGTGGCCGCTCTGGCTGGCCGCCGGCCTCGCCACCGCTGGCTGCGGCACGGGCGCGCCGGCTCCGGCCGCGCCGCGCGCGCGGCCAAGCTCCCCGCCCACCCCGAGCACCGCCACCTCGACCGCAACCACGGAGGCGCCCGTGCCCAAGCAGAAGAAGCCGCTCGACTACCCGGCAACGCGCCGCACGGGCGAGCACGACGTGCTGCACGGCGTGCTCGTGCCCGATCCCTACCGCTGGCTCGAGCGCGAGAAGGACGAGCAAGTGCAGAAGTGGATGGCGCAGCAGGACGCGCTGGCGCGGGCCGAGCTCGGGCAGCTTCCCGAACGCGAGGCCCTGCGCGCCAGGTTGAAGGAGCTCTTCTACCTCGACGCCCTGTCTGCGCCGCAGCACCGCGGCAAGCGCTACTTCTACACCCGCCAGCACGCCACCAAGGAGAAGCGCGTCGTCTACTTCAAGGAGGGCAAGAAGGGCGCCGAGAAGCTCCTGCTCGATCCCAACTCCTGGTCGCCGGACGGCAGCATCTCGCTCGGCGGCTGGCACCCGAGCTGGGACGGCAGGCGCGTGGCCTAGCAGCAGCGGCAGAACAACTCGGACGATGCCACGCTCTACGTGCTCGACATCGGGAGCGGCAAGCGGCTCGACGCCGAGGCGATCGCCGGAGGCAAGTATGCCTCGGCCTCGTGGACGCCCGACGGCCAAGGCTTCTACTACACCTGGCTGCCCACCGATCCCGGAATCCCCACGGCCGAACGGCCGGGCTACGCCGAGGTGCGCTTCCACGCGCTCGGCACGGATCCGGCAAAGGACGCGCTCGTGCACGAGCGCACCGGCAACCCATCGACCTTCATCGGCTCCGAGCTGTCCCAGGACGGCCACTGGCTCGTGCTCGGCATCTACTACGGCTGGACGGCGAACGACCTCCTCTTCCGCGACTTGCGACCGAGCGGCGGCAAGCCCGCCCCCGGCGCATTTCGCCCGCTCGTGGTGGGCAACAAGAGCCACTACGAGATCAGGGTGTACCGCGATCGCTTCTACGTGATGAGCGACGAGGGCGCGCCGCGCTGGCGCGTCTTCGAGATCGACCCGCTCCGGCCCGAGCGCACGCAGTGGAAGGAGATCGTGCCGGAGCGACCGGACGCCACGTTGGAGGGCTACGCCATTGTCGGCGGCCGGCTCGGCCTTCGTTATCTCAAGAATGCGGCAAGCTCTCTGGAGATCCGCGAGCTCGATGGCCGGCTCGTGCGCGAGGTGGAGCTGCCCGGCATCGGCACAGTCGACGGCCCGATCGGCCGGCCCGACGAGGACGAGGCGTACTTCGGCTTCGACTCGTTCACTACCCCGCCCGAGATCTGGGTCACGTCCGTCAAGACGGGCAAGACCGAGCTCTACAGCCGCGTCAAGGTGCCGGTGGATCCGAGCCCGTACCTCGTGGAGCAGGTGTTCTACCCGTCCAAGGACGGCACGCGCATCTCCATGTTCATCGTCCGGCGCAAGGATGCGCCGCTCGACGGCAGCGCCCGCATGCTGCTCACCGGCTACGGGGGCTTCCAGGTCAACCGCACGCCCGAGTTCATGGCCGTGATCTACCCGTGGCTGGAGCGCGGCGGCTCCTTCGCGCTGCCCAACCTGCGCGGCGGCGGGGAGTACGGCGAAGGGTGGCACCGTGCCGGGATGCTCCTTGCCAAGCAGAACGTCTTCGATGATTTCATCGCCGCGGCCGAGTACCTCATCGACAAGGGCTACACTCGGCCCGAGCGACTCGTGCTGAGTGGCGGCTCGAACGGTGGGCTGCTCCTCGGGGCGGCCATCGTGCAACGGCCCGAGCTGTTTGGCGTCGCACTCTGCTCCGTGCCGCTGATCGACATGGTGCGCTACCACCTCTTCGGCTCGGGCAAGACCTGGGTGAGCGAGTACGGCTCGGCCGACGATCCGGCGCAGTTCCGCGCCCTGTTCGCCTATTCGCCCTATCACCACGTCGTCCCGGGCACGCGCTATCCCGCCACGCTCCTGCTATCGGCCGACGCCGACGACCGCGTCGATCCCATGCACGCGCGCAAGTTCGCCGCGGCCCTGCAAGCGGCATCGCGCGGGGGCCCCGTGCTCCTGCGCATCGAGCGCCACTCCGGCCACACCGGCGCCGATCTCATCAAGGCGGAGGTCGAGAAGGCCGCGGATCGCTACGCCTTCGCGCTGCTCCACACGGGCGCGGCCGCCGCGCGCGGCGCGAAGTAGTGGCGCGTCCCACAAGTCGTGCGGAGAAATGGTTGCGGGGACGCGCCACGCGGGTGGTGGGGCGGCCGGTACGTCCTAGGCGGCGGCGCCCCGCCTCCCCCGGCACGGCCCGCGGGGAGGGCACGCCGCTTGCGCGGCCGAAGGCCGCAATTGCAAGCGGCGTGGCCTTCCCCGCGAAGTGGGCCGTCCCGCCCTCTATCCGCGGGACTTGCGGGACGGCCCACTAGGCCGCCCGGCCCAGAGCGCCAAGACCAGCGCTAGCAGCGCCGGCGCACCGCGGGCGCCGCCGGCGCCGGGAGGCTCTATCGCGCAGCCGTCCTCGCTCGGGGCGCGCTGGAAGCGCGGCGGCACCGCGGCTCGCTCCTTGGCGCAGAGCATCTCGCCGTGCGCTTCGCAGCGGTAGCCCTTCGGGCAGCTCGCCTGTTCGGAGCAGGGCCGCGTGCAGTAGCGCTCGACGCCGTCGTCGAGGCAGCGCTTGCTCGGGCACTCCGCGCCCTCGGTGCACGCCTCGCCCACGGGCATCCAGTCCTCCGGCGTGGTCGTCGCGCCTTCCGTCCAGCCCGGAGCGGCATATGCGCCCAGGCCGGAGGCCAGCACCACCGTGTCCTTGAGCCATTGCCGCCAAGCGTAGACGTCGCCGTAGACGGGCTCATCGCAGCCGGTGGCCCCGCGCGAGGTGACGCCCATGACGCGGTCGTCGAGATCGAGCGCCGGGCCGCCCGAATCGCCGCTGCAGATGCCGGTTTCGCCCAGCCATTCGCTCGACTTGATCTCGCTGTCGTCGCAGCCGGCGCCCACGCACGCGACGTGCAGCCCGTCGCGGCGCCGCCGCGTGCCCGCCCCCTCGGTGCCCGCGCCCGTGGCCCCGTAGCCAATGGCGTAGTACTCCTCGCCTGGCTCGGGTGCGCCCTCAACGCGCGGCTCGTAGGGGATGGCCTGGGCCGGATCGACGTTGTCCGCGAGCACGAGGATGGCCACGTCGTTGCCGCAGAAGAGGTCATCCCCGGCCGGCGGGAGCACGATCTCGCTCACGGCGTGCTCGGGCCCGGTGCCGAGCTTGAAGCTCGTCGTCGCGTAGAAGTCGCCCGCCGGCCAGGGCTCGCCCAGCTTGGTCTGCGAGCACGCGACCGCCGTGCCCTCCGTCCCCGCCATGGGCGCGACGCAGTGGTGCGCCGTGAGCACGACGTTGGGGGCGATGAGCGCGCCGCTGCACAGCGGCCCGGCGGGCGGCCGGTACACCGCGACCGCCGCGCTGTCCTCGTGATCGTCGTAGCCGCCGGCGATTGACTGCGCCACGCCGGCGAAGCGCTCGCCCGGCTCCTCGGCCGGCCCGCACGCCATAGCGAGAGCGCAGGCGAGGACGAGGAGCGAGAGGCGAGCGCGGCGGCGCATGGTCGGCGGCAGGGCGCCCCAAGCGGGGCCCCTACTCTCAAGAGTATCGGGCGCCAGCGACGGCGTCCATGTCCGCCTCCGCGCCGCGCAGGATCATACGCCCGCGCCCGAGCCCGCGGCGCCCTGCCCCTTGGCTTTGCCGTAGATCTCCTGCCATGCCTTCCAGAACGGGCACCAGGAGCCGTGCCAGGCGAAGAGCTTGCCGATCGTGCCTTCGGGGTGAGCGCGGGCATGGCGGCAGGGAGGGCACAGATCGCAGCGCTTGGCCATGAAGCGCTTGAGGAGGGTCGGCCGTTGCTGGTCTTCCACGGGCGGCACTCTACGGCGAGCCGAGCAGCAGGCGCAAGGGCGGGGCGGCTCAGGGCGGGCGCGCGTCGATCGCGCGGTCACTCACGCAGAAGCGCTCGCCGCCCAGGTGGTGCAGAAGCCTGAGGCCGCGGTCGAAGCGCCACTGGCCGTCGCGGAAGTGGTCGGCCGCGGCCACGGCGTGCACGATCTGGGCGACGAGCAGCGCGGAGGAGCCGAGATCGACGACCTGCGCCACGCAGCACTCCAGGCTCGCCACGGCCTCGGCCACCAGGGGAGCGGCGATGCGCGTGGCCTTCGCGCGGCTCAAGCCGAAACGCGCGAACTTGTCGAGGCCGTCCCGGCCGGTCGTCGATCCACAGCCGAGGACCGCATCGACGAGGCCGGCGTCCGGCACGTTCAGGGCGAACTCGCCCGTGCGCTGCATGAACGGATAGGAGTAGTGCCCCTTGCCCGAGAGGATCGCGACCATCGGCGGATCCCGGCGCACCGGCATGTTCCAGGTCAGCGCAAAGAGGTTGTCGGCCTCGGCGTCGCCCACGCTGACCAGCAGAACGCAGCCGGGGTTGAGCAAGCGATATGCCTGCGCGAGCGGGCAAACTGTGGTTCTGTCCATGCCTTGCTCCGTGATCTCGATACCGTCTACCACCACTGCCCGGACTCGGGTAGACAGCTCGAGGCCGAGCGATGCCAAGCCCCATCACCAACGTCGTCGGCTTCGACGACGCGCCCTTCGAGCGAGCGCACCGGGGCAACGTGCTGCTCGTTGGCGCCGTGTGCTCGCGCACTCGTCTCGACGGCGTGCTGTGCAGCCACGTGCGCCGCGACGGCGCCAACTCGACCCGGCGCATGATCGAGATGATCGCGGGCTCGCAGTTTGCCGAGCACGTCCGCGCCGTGCTCTTGCAGGGCATCGCGGTGGCCGGCTTCAACGTAGTCGACATCCACGCGCTGCACGCCGCTACCGGCCTGCCGGTGCTGGTCGTGGCCCGCCGCGTGCCGCGGCTCGCGGCCATTCGCCACGCCCTCGCCAAGACCGGGCCCGGCGCGGCGCGCAAGTGGCGCCTGATCGAGCGGGCCGGCGCCATGGAGCCCGTCCGCAGGCTCTGGGTCCAGCGCGCGGGCCTGAGCCTGGAGCAGACGCTTGTCCTGCTCGCCGCCACGACGCTGCACGGCAACCTGCCCGAGCCGCTACGCCTGGCGCACCTCATCGCCGGCGCCCTGGGCCGCGGCACGAGCCGGGGCCGCGCCTGATGACGCCGCCGCAAGAGCGCGCCTCGGGACGGCCGCGGATCTGGCTGCGGCTCGCCCTCTCGCTCATGGCGGGCGCAGCCCTGTGCTGGATGCTGGTGCGGGGCGGCCTGCCGATTGTGCCGGAAGCCGGCGCTTTCGCCGGGCTGCGCCGCAGCACTGTAGCCCTCTACGTCGCATCGCTTCTCGGCGTGCACTTCCTGCGCGCCGCGCGCTGGCGCCACCTGCTGCGCCCCATCGGCGCCGTACCCCTGCGCGCCGTGCTGGCGACGAGCTGGATCGGCTTCGCCGCCGTGCTCTTTCTGCCGCTGCGTCTGGGCGAGGTCGTGCGCCCCTGGCTCGTCGCCCGGCGCGGCGCCGTGCGCGGCTGGGAGGCGGCCGGCACCGTGGGCGCCGAGCGCGTGGTCGATGGGCTTGCGCTGAGCGCCATCCTGTTCGGGGCGTTGGAGCTGAGCACTCCGCTCGATCCGCTGCCCGAGCGGGTCGGCGCGCTCGAGTTGCCCGTGCGGGCCGTGCGTGGCGCCGCCTACGGCGCGCTTGGCCTCTTCGCCCTGTGCTTCGCGCTGATGGCCCTGCTCTACTGGCAACGCGAGCGGGCGCTCCGGCTCGTGCGCGCGGGCGCGGGGCTCGCGTCGCAGCGGCTCGGCGCACGCCTGGCCGGGATCGCCGCGCGGGTCGCCGACGGCCTTCGCTTCCTGCCGGCGGCCCGGCACGGGCTGCCCTTCCTGCTCGAAACCCTGGCCTACTGGGCCCTGAACGCAGCCGGGCTGTGGCTGCTCGCCCGGAGCTGCGGGATCGAGCCCCTGGGCGGGCTCGAGGCCTGCGTCGTCATGGGCAGCCTGGGCATCGGCATCCTGGTCCCGGCGGGTCCGGGCTTCTTCGGCGCCTACCAGCTCTCGGTCTACCTCGCGCTGGCCCTCTACCTGCCGCCTGAGCGCGTGGTAGGTCCCGGCAGCGCCTTTGTTTTCCTTTCCTACACGAGCCAGCTCGCCCTGCATGCCCTGGGCGCCCTGGTGGGCCTGGCGCTCGATCGCAGAAGTGCCCGGAACTTGGCCGCGCCGGCCGCGCCGGCCTAGCCCAGAGGGCATGCGGCAGCGTAGCGGCAGGCGTTGGCGCCGGCGCGGCGGGGCTCGCCTTGGCGCGCTCGGGGCCGCCCTGAGCGTCACCTTGCTGGCGGCGAGCGCGTCCGCCAAGGTGGGCCAGGAGTCGCCCTACACCTACGAGCAGATCTTCGGCACGGCCCTGCGCCTGCTGCGCGTGGATCTGGACTTCAAGGTCACGGAGAAGGACGCCGATTGGGGCTACCTCCTGTTCGAGTACCAGAGCTCCGAGACCGGCAAGCGGCGGCCGCGCGGCGCGTTCCAGTTCGTACGCGCCGAGGACAAGGTGCACGTCTGGCTCGAACTGCCGTCGCTGCCCGCGCAGCAGGAGAGCGCGATGTTGCGCCGGCTCACGCGCAAGCTCGAGGAGGAGCACGGCGCGCCCCCGCGGCGTGACCCTGCGCGCAAGGAGGCGCCGGCGCGCGAGAGCCGAGGCGAGGCCGAGCGGGAGGGCGCCAAGGACGCGCCCCCAGGCCCCCATGGGCACTAGGCGTCTGATTCCGCGGGAGTAGCGCGGCGGGCGGCGCGGCGCATGCTTCGCCGCACACGAGACATGGCAACTGGAGCGGTCGTTGCGTCGATAGATCCTAGGAGTGTGTCGGAGAAAGCGTGCTCGAAATGGTCCAAGTTATCGAAATCGCTCACTTTACTCTGACGCTGGAACCGAACAATTCCGCGCACTTAGTTTTTTCTCC
>JACQWT010000287.1 GCA_016209145.1 Deltaproteobacteria bacterium
CCTGGAGGGGTTCGCCGTCGCGGGGCTCCGGAGCCTGCGCCGGCTCGAGCGTTTCTGGGATGACATTCCACGTTCTCTGTTCCTGGTTTCACATTCCACGTTTCCGTGCCCGTGCTCGCACACCTCGGGCCGCCGAGCTGCCAACGGCGATGGGGGTTGCCCCTCCCGCCCTGCCACGGCCGTGCTAGATGCCCGCCCATGGACATCCTGATGGCCAGCGCCGAGCTGGCTCCCGTGGTGAGGGTGGGCGAGTTGGCGGACGCCGTCGCGTCCCTGGCCAAGACGCTCGGCCGCCTCGGCCACCGCGTGACGGTGGCCCTGCCGCGCTACCGCGCGGTCGAGCAGAGCGGCCTGCAGGTTGCCCGCCGTCTCAGCCCCCTGGCGGTGCAGGTCCGGGGCGAGAGCGTGCCGGCCACCATCTACGATGCGCGCCTGGGCTCGGCCGTGGAGCTGGTGCTCATCGACGTTCCCGGCTTCTACGACCGTGACGGCATCTACGGAGAGCTCGGATCGGACTACCCCGACAACGCGCGCCGCTTCGGCCTGTTCTGCCGCGCCCTGGTCGAGCTCGCGCAGCGCCGCCTGCAGGAGGGCCGCCCTTTCGACGTCGTCCACGCCCACGACTGGGCCGCCGCGCTGCTGCCCTTCCTGCTGCGCCGGGCCGGCCCGCCTTCGGTGCTCACCGTCCACGACGGAGCACACCAGGGCCGCTGTGACCGGCAGGCGATCGACCAGATCGGTCTCGACTGGGGCGATTTCCACCCCGAGGCGCTGGAGTTCTACGGCGAGCTCAACCTGCTCAAGGCCGGCGTGGTCGGGGCCGACGCGGTCGCCGCCGTCTCGCCGACCTATGCGCTGGAGCTGCAGACGCCCGCGGGCGGGGCAGGCCTCGATGGCCTCTTCCGCTCCCGTAGCGCGGCCCTGGTCGGAGTTGCGAACGGCATCGACTACGCACGCTGGAGCCCGGCCACCGATCCGCACCTTGGCGCGCGCTTCGACGCGGAGGACCCGTCGGGCAAGGGCCGTTGCCGCGCCGCCCTGCGGCATGCGCTCGAGCTTGGCCACAGCGCCGAGCGTCCGCTCGCCCTGTGCTGGGGACGGCCCGACCAGCGCGGGGGCGCCGACCTGCTCGTCGAAGCATTGCCCCGGATGCTGCGCGGCGACGTGCAGGTGGTCGTCGCCGGCACGGGCGAGCAGACCCTGCAGGCCGAGCTCGGCAGGCTCGCCGCCGCCTGGCCCGAGCAGCTTCGCGCGCTGGGCGCGGTCGACGACGCCATGGAGCACCGGCTCGTCGCGGCCGCAGATCTGGTGCTGCTCCCGGCACGCGCCGAGCCCGGCGGGCTGCGTGCGCAGTACGCGCAGCGCTACGGGGCCCTGCCCGTGGCGCGGGCCACCGGGGGCCTCAAGGACGCCATTGTCGACTGCGATGCCGAGCTGGAGACGGGCACGGGGTTCCTCTTCGACGAGCCCACGGCCGCCGACCTGCACGGCGCCTTTGCGCGGGCCGTCTCGGCCGTGCGCCGGCCGCGCTGGCCAGCCCTGCGCCGGCGCGTCATGCGGCTCGATCTGGGCTGGGAGCGCCCGGCCCAGGCCTACTTGCGGCTCTACGAGCAGGCCGCGCGCGCCCGGGCAGCGCGCGGGAGCTGATTCACTACGTCCCAGAATCGTCGCGTTAACGCCGTTCACTTGCCCGCTGTCTGTCCGGGCTCTTCCGGGCCGGCAGAAGATGACGCTAGAGCGCGCGTGCCTCCCGTGACACAATGAGACTGCGTTCCCCGCCAACCAGGAGGCTCTTCGATGAGCGCTGCTTACACGCCCGCCAGCGGCGGGCCGCTTCGCGTTCCGACTGTGCTCTGGGCCGTGGCCGCCGTCACGGCGGCAGTGCTCGTGGGCTTTGCGGGCTGCGCGTTCCAGCGCTCCGGCACCATGGGGCAGGAATGCACCAGCGATAGCCAGTGCCCGGCTGATCCGCCGTGCCAGATCGCCGTTTGCACGCCAGGAGGCTTCTGCGAGATCGAGCAGGCCCCCAACGCGCCGCTGCCGGAGGGTGAGCAGAAGCCGGGCGACTGCAAGAAGCTCGTGTGCCAGGCGGGCGAGAAGCACGAGGTGGACGACGAGGGCGACGTGCCGCCCCCCGTGGACCCGTGCAAGCCGTACAGGTGCGAAGAGGGCGGCCCGGTGCAGGCGCCCGAGGACGCCGAGGGCACGGTGTGCCAGAAGGGGCAGGCCGAGGGCCACTGCTGCCAGAAGGGGCAGGACGAGATAGGCTGCCAGGCTGGCGAGTGCGTGGTCCAGTGCACCTTGGCCGAACACTGCAACGACGAGAACCCCTGCACGACCGAGGCATGCGACTTCGGCAACGGCAAGTGCGTCTTCGACAAGCTCGACGGGGTACCGTTGCCGATCGAGGCTCAGACCGTCGGCGACTGCCGGGTGCTGCAGTGCGTGGGTGGCGAGAAGAAGAGCTTGCCGGACAACAACGACGTGCCCTTCGACGGCAAGGATTGCACCGAGGACTCCTGCAACGAGGGCACGCCGGTATTCGAGTCGCTGCCCCTGGGCGCGGAGTGCAAGCAGGACGGCGGCCGGGTGTGCGACGGCGACCCCAAGAGCCCCGCCTGCGTCGCGTGCAACGTGCCGGACGACTGCGTGAACTTGCCCAAGGACGACGAGTGCCACAAGCGCGTCTGCAACAACCACAACTGTCAGCAGCAGTACACGCCCGAGGGAAAACCCGTCAGCCAGCAGAAACTGGGCGACTGCCTCGTGGTGGTCTGCGACGGCAAGGGCGGGCAGAAGACGAAGAGCGACGACGACGACACGTACGACGACAAGAACGAGTGCACCAAGGACGAGTGCGTCGGCGACGTGCCGAAGAACACGGCCGTAGGCAACGGCGCGGCCTGCGGCCAGAACCTGGCCTTCCAGTGCTTCGGGGGCCTCTGCGGCTGCAACGTGGCGGGCGACTGCCTCGGGCAGGACAACGAGTGCGGCACGCGGATCTGTGCCACCAAGCAGTGCGGCTGGAACTACGCCGTCTACGGCAAGCTCGCCAATAGCCAGACGCAGGGCGACTGCCTGAAGAAGATCTGCGACGGCAAGGGCGCGATCATCTCGGTGCCCGACGACAGCGACATCCACGACGACGCTCAGGAATGCACGGACAACCTGTGCGCCAGCGGCGTGGTGCAGCATCCGGGCAAGAAGATGGACACGCCGTGCGTCCAGGGGGGTGGCAAGTTCTGCGACGGCAAGGGCGCGTGCGTGCAGTGCAACTCGCCGTTCCAGTGCCCCGGGGGCAAGCCCTGTGAGACCGTGACCTGCGACTTCAACAAGTGCGGGCTCAAGGCGACGGACAAAAACACGCTCGCGCCGCCGAGCGAGCAGACCGCGAAGGACTGCAAACGGGTGCTGTGCGACGGCCTGGGGGCAACGTTCCCCGTGGCCGATGCCTCGGACCTGCCCGAGGACAACAAGGAGTGCACCAAGAACGAGTGCAAGGGCATGGATCTGTCCTTCCCCCCGAAGGATGTCGAGACGCCGTGCAGCGAGAACAACGGCAAGTACTGCAACGGCGACCCGAACAGCCCGGCCTGCGTCGAGTGCACCAAGAGCGACCACTGCAAGGCGCCCAACACCTGCCAGAACTGGTCCTGTGGCTGCACGCCCAAGACCTGCCAGCAGCTCGGCAAGACCTGCGGGCCGGTGGACAACGGCTGCAACGTCACCATCGACTGCAACAACAACGTCAAGGACGGCGCCGAGACCGACAAGGACTGCGGCGGCAGTGTCAGCGCCTGTCCGACGCGCTGCGGCACGGACCAGGCCTGCCAGGGGGCCAGTGACTGCCAGCCGAACTTCTACTGCGACTCGCTGCTCAAGAAGTGCTACGGCAAGCTCGCCCAGGGCAAGCCGTGCACCGAGGCCGCGGAGTGTGCCAGCGGCTTCTGCCCGGCCCAGGACAAGGTCTGCTGCAACAACGCCTGCGGCAGCACCTGCGAGGCATGCACCGCGGCCAAGAAGGGGAGCGGCCTGGACGGCACTTGCGGCTACGTCACGAAGGGCACGAGCCCCGACAACGACTGCGTCGCGAACAACCTTTGCGACGGCAACGGCCTCTGCAAGCTCGTCAACGGCCAGGGCTGCAACACGGACGGCCAGTGCCTCAACGCGCTGTGCCGGGATTTGTACTGCTGCAATGCGACCTGCGGCGGCAACTGCGACGCCTGCAACGTGGGCGGCAAGCTCGGCATCTGCAGCGTGATCGCCAAGGGCCAGGCCGGTAGCCCGAGCTGCACGCCCTACCTGTGCGATGGTGTGCTCGCCACCTGCCCCGCCGCCTGCGCCGTCGACGGCGATTGCGCGGCCAGCGCCTACTGCGACGGGTCGAAGAAGTGCGTGGCCAAGAAGGCCAACGGCGCGGTGTGCGTGGGGAACAACGAGTGCACAAACGGCAACTGCATCGACGGCTACTGCTGCAACAACGCCTGCGGCAACGCCTGCGACGCCTGCAACGTGGGCGGCAAGCTCGGCGCGTGCAGCCCGATCGCCAAGGGCCTGGCCGGCAGCCCGACCTGCTCGCCCTACCTGTGTGACGGTGTCAACGCCACTTGCCCGGCCGCCTGCACGGTCGACGGCGACTGCGCGGCCGGCAACTACTGCGACGCCGGCAAGAAGTGCTCGCCCAAGAAGGCCAAGGGCGCCTCGTGCGTGGGGAACAACGAGTGCACGAGCGGCTACTGCGTCGATCTGTACTGCTGCGACACGGCGTGCGGCGACAAGTGCGACGCCTGCAACCTGGGCGGCAAGCTCGGCACGTGCAGCCCGGTGGCCAAGGGCGCGGCCGGCAGTCCGAAGTGCGAGCCCTACCTTTGCGACGGCAACAACGCGAGCTGCCCCTCGACCTGCGGGGGCGACAGCGACTGCACCGCCGGCTACTACTGCGATGGGGCGGACAAGTGCGTGCTCTACAAGCTCCTGGGCGTCGCCTGCGGCGGGAACTACGAGTGCGCGAGCGGTAACTGCGCCGACGGCGTCTGCTGCGACGGGGCCTGCAACAACAAGTGCGAGGCCTGCACCAAGGCCAAGAACGGCGGCAGTGACGGCACCTGCGATTTCGTCACCAAGAGCACCGACCCGGACACGGAGTGCTCGAGTAGCGAGAGGTGCGACGGGGCGGGCGCCTGCAAGAAGATCGACGGGGAGGGCTGCGGGGGCGGCGGGGAGTGCCTGAGCGGCTTCTGCCCGGCGCAGGACAAGAAGTGCTGCGACAAGGCGTGCGGCGGAACCTGCGAGGCATGCGCCAACAGCAAGACCGGCAAGTCGGACGGCACCTGCGACTTTGTGACGAAGAGCACCGACCTCGACGACGAGTGCACCGACCCGGGCAGCCCTGACGTCTGCGACGGCGCGGGCGCCTGCAAGAAGATCGACGGGCAGAGCTGCGGGGGCGGCGGGGAGTGCATGAGCGGCTTCTGCCCGGCGCAGGACAAGGTGTGCTGCGACAAGGCGTGCAACACCGTGTGCGTGGCCTGCCTCGGGAGCAAGACGGGCGGGTCGAACGGCACATGCGCCAACGTCTCGAACGGCACCGACCCGGACACCG
>JACQWT010000288.1 GCA_016209145.1 Deltaproteobacteria bacterium
CGCGCCGCCGCCGCCTCGCTGCGGCCCTCGCGGCGCGAGGGCACGAGTGCGCCATCGCCGATCTGCGCTTTCGGCCGTCGCTGCGCTCCTGGCTCCGGCGCCTGCGGCCGCGCGTGGTCGGCATCTCCTGCATGCACGCGCTCGAGTACGACGAGGTGGTCAGCGCTGCCCGACACGTGCGCCAGATGCTGCCCGGAGCCTTCGTGCTGGCCGGCGGGCACGCGGCGGCAGCGTTTCCGGGCCCGCTGTGCGATGCGAGCATCGACGCCATCTGCCTTTGCGACGGCGAGAGCGTGGTTCCCGAGCTCGTGGAGGCGGTCGAGACGGGCCGCCCGATCGAGCACGTGGCGGGGCTGCTGGTGCCGAGCGCCGACGGCTGGCACCCCACGGGCCTGCCCGAAAGCCAGCCCAACCTGGACCGCGTCCCGCTGCCGGATCGCCGGCCGGTCGAGCGCTATCGCACCCGCTACCATTGCGTCAACTACCGGCCGGTGTGGCTGGTCGAGACCGCGCGCGGCTGTCCCTACCGCTGCTCCTTCTGCTCGGTCTGGCAGCTCTACGGCCGCACCTTCCGCGAGCGCTCCGTCGGCGCCGTGGTCGAGGATCTGGCGGCCGTGGGCCCGCACGTGTTCCTGGCCGACGACCTGTTCTGGCACGACGCCGGGCGAAGCTTGGAGCTCGCCCGCGCCCTGGGCCGCCGGGGCATCCACAAGCGCTGGATCCTGGCCCAGACGCGCACCGATCTCGTGGCGCGCGGCGCCGACCTCCTGGCCGCGTGGCGCCCGCTGGCCGACCGCTTCGACCTCTTCCTCGGCCTGGAGGCGGCGTCGGACCGGGACCTCGCCGACCTGAACAAGGACGCCGAGGTCGGGAGCACGCTCGGCGCCATCGCGGTGGCGCGCGCGCTCGGCTTCGGCATCACCGGCAACTTCCTCATCGACCACGACTTCGGCGAAGAGGACTTCCAGCGGCTCTGGGACTTCGTGGCCGCCCACCGCCTGCGCCGGCTCGGCTTCACCATCAGGACGCCGCTGCCCGGGACGGAGTACTTCGAGCAGGTACGCGAGCGCGTCGCCGGCCAGCCATGGTTCAAGTACGACATGCACCACCTCTTGTGGCAGCCGCGCCTGGGCGCGCGCCGCTTCTTCGAGCTGTACGCCGAGACCTGGCGCCGCTCGGTGCTCAACCTGCGCGGGGAGAAGAAGCTCGCCCAGTGGGCGCGAGAAGTGCGCGCGCGCGATCTGCCGTTTCTGGCGCGCGTGCTCCTGCGCACCCAGCGGCTGATGGAGCCCGATGCCTACGCCGCGCACCACCGCTGGCCGCTCGGCTGCCCGGCGCCGTGCGGCCTACAACCCCAGGCAGCGCGCCGCGATGGTGGCCATCACGTCCTGCGTGCCGGAGTGGATCGTACCACCGACCGCGTCGGCGACGGCGGCCCCGAGCCCGCTCGCCTCGAGGTAGCCGGCTCCGGCCTGCAAGCGCGCGGCGTCGAGCGCTGATTGCAGCGCGGCGTCGGCCACGTGCCACTTGGCCAGCGCGGACTCTAGTTGCGCCCGCCCGCCGCAATCGAGCTCCCAGGCCGCGCGGTAGACGAGCAGCCGGGAGGCGTCGAGGCGCAGCTTCATCCTAGCCACGCGATGGGCGACGGCCTGATGGGCGCGGATGGGACGGCCGCCCAGGCTTCTCGTGCGGGCGAAGCTGATGGCCTCGTCAAGACCCCGCTGCATGGCGCCGAGCCGGAAGGCCAGCACCAGGGCCCGCTCGAAGCACATGGCCGTCTGGAAGACGGCCATGCCGGCGCCGGGCCGGCCGAGGATTGCCTCGGCGTCGAGCGCGCAGGCGTCGAACGAGACCGGGGCCAGGCCGGCGGAGTGCAGCCCGGTCGTGCGCAGTGGCTCGCCGACGCTCACGCCCGCGAGCCCGGCCGGCACCAGAGCCGTGGTCAGGCCGCGGCCCTCGCGGCCCGCGCGACCCACGAACAGGAACAGGCCCGCCGTGGCGGCCGCGGTCACGAAGCACTTCTCGCCGCTCGCCTGGAAACCGCCTGCCACGGGCTCGACCACGCTCTGCACGGCGCCGATGTCCGAGCCCGAATCGCGCTCGGTGGCGGCCACCGTCGCGAGAAGCTCGCCCGCGGCGAGGGACGGCAGCCAGCGCGCGCGCTGCTCGGGCGTGCCGAGCCTCTGCACGCTCAGGGCGACGCCGAACAGGTGCGCCCCGGCGGCCAGGAGCACGCCCGCGTCGGCAAGGGTGCTGCCCAGGGCCTCGTAGGCGTAGGCCGTGCTCACCAGATCCCAACCGCCGCCGCGGTGCTCGCGGCCGAGCGGCAAGCCGAGCGCACCGTTCGCGGCAAGCAGCCCGAGCCGCTCGCCGGCCGGCGTCGCGCCGGCCCGCTCGCCCAGCGCTCGCATCCGCTCGTAGAGCTCCTGCTGTTCCGCGGTCCAACCGAAGTCCATAGGGGACGATGCTAGCACCGGCCTTGCCGCCCCGCAGGCCATGAGCCATATGGCGGACGCGGGCGGGGATCCCGCATCGAGAACCGAAAGGAGCAGGGCCGTGGCCAAGAAGGTGGGTGTGATTCTCTCGGGTTGCGGTGTCTACGACGGCGCGGAGATCCACGAGTCGGTAGTGACTTTGCTCGCCATCGACCGCGCGGGGGCGGAGGCGGTGATCTGCGCGCCCGACATCCCGCAGATGCACGTCGTCAACCACTTGAGCGGGGAGGTCGAGCAAGGGGCCAAGCGCAACGTGCTGGTCGAGTCGGCCCGCATTGCTCGCGGCAAGATCCGCGATGTGGCGAAGGTGAAGGCCGACGAGATCGACGCCCTGATCATTCCGGGCGGGTTCGGCGCCGCGAAGAACCTGTGCAACTTCGCGGTCAAGGGGCCGGACTGCACGGTGAACGAGCCCGTCGCGCGCCTCGTGCGCGAGGTGCATGCCCAGGGCAAGCCGGTGGCGGCGGTGTGCATCGCGCCGGCCCTGCTCGCCAAGGTCCTGGGCAAGGACGAGCCCAAGCTCACTATCGGCACCGATGCCGACACGGCCGGAGCGCTGGAGAAGCTCGGCGCGAAGCACGTCTCCTGCGCGGTGCGCGAGGTCGTGGTGGACCGGGAGAACAAGCTCGTCACGACGCCGGCCTACATGCTCGCCGAGCGGATCAGCGAGGCGGCCGAAGGCATCGAGAAGACGGTCAAGGCGCTGCTCGAGCTGGCCTGAGCATGATAGCCGTTAGCTGTTAGCTGTTGAGCAATTAGCCTCGGAGCGGAGACTGGCTGAGCCAACGGCTAACCGCCAACTGCTAACGGCTACTCCACGACACCGGGATCGGGACGAACTTGCCGTCCGGCTTGATGCGCACGGCGTAGACGCCGTTCTTGGTGCTGAGCAAGGCGATGGCGAAGCGGGCTCGCGCCATCAAGCGCACGTCGAGCAGGCTGCTGGAGCTCTGCACGGCGCGGTCCCTTATCAAGTCGTCGAGGATCACGATGTCCTCGGTCGACGAGATGCGCCCCTCGGCCCCGAGCCGCATGCGCAGCCCGCCGCGCTGCGCGGCTCCCCAGACGAAGAGCAGCTTGCCGCCCACGTCCGCGGCCGCCATCACGGCACTCGGCGCCAGCCCGTGCTCGCCGGCAAGAAGCTCGCGCAGCATCAAGCGCCGGCCGCGGCAGGCCGACGGCGTGCAGCGGTAGTGCGTCACGGCAGTCGCGAGCGGGCTGTCGGCCGGCCCGGGCACGATGCCCGTGAGCGATGCCTCGTTCTTGCGGCAGCTCAGGATTCCCCCGGCCGTCGGGACCTTCACGGGCTTGGTCCACTGCCCGCTCGCGAGGAAGCTGACGAAGTCGCTCCGGGCATGCTGCACGCGCACCACCAGGGTCTGCCCCGAGCGACAGCCCGCCAGGCGGCTCTCCACGTCCGAGGCCGCGTCGGACTGCTTCTCCTCCGGCAGCAGGCCGAACGGGGTAAGAGCCTCCGTGGCCGAGCCGGCGTCCTTCACCTGCCCCGCGGCAACCCAGGTTTCGCCCTGGGGGGTCCTGCCGCGCAGCAGGACGTGGCCGAAGAAGAGCTGGGCGTCACGCACCGGCTCCGGGAGCTTGAGGTTGAGCCCCCCGGCCGGCCGAGCGGTGGCGATGCTCGTACCCAGGATGTTCAAGGCGGCCGGCGCCGTGTTGCCGGTGACAATCGGCGAGCGCGTGACGAGCTTGCCTGCGGCGCGCACGAGGAGCAGCCCCTTCTTGTCGTCGCAGCCGAGCACGGAGACAAGCCCGCCCTGGGCGACGTGGCCGCCGCAGCTCGCGAGCCCGTCGATGCGCTCGCCCGTGTCCGAGCGGAAGATCCCGTCGGCACCGCGCACGCCCGCGAAGACCAGCGGCGCCGCGCCCTCGTCCGCGCTTCCCAGAAGCTGCACGCCCCCCTGCGAGGCCTTGCCCGCGCCCTCCGGCAGGGGTGCGCATCCCACCGAGTCCGCGCTTCCGGAAGCCTGGCAGAGTGCGGGCGAGCCACCGACCTGCTCGTCATCGACGATGAACCGCAGTGTCTCCCCGGTGTGCTGCTCGACACGCACGTTCTTGAGATCGAACGGCAGCTTGGACAGGGGCTTGACCGAGCCGAGCGCATCGACGGTCAGGGCCTCGACCGCGGCCGGCGGCTCCGGGACGTTCCCCTCCTGTACGAGCCCGATCCCCTCCTTCTTGCCAAGCTCGAAGATGCGGTCGACGATCTCGGTGAGATCCTGCGCCACTCCGCTCTTGTCGTCGAGCAGCGCGGCGAGCTTGTCCGCCCAGAATGCCAGATCCTGCTCGCCCTCCTTGGCCCGGCCCGTGTCCTTGAGCGCCTCGCTCAGGGCATGCCCGGAGGGCCCGCAGCGCCGCGGCCAGGGCTCCTCCTTGCCGGGCGCGGGGGCCGCCTCGGCCATGGCCATGGCCGTGAGCTGGATGGCGCGCAAGCGCACGCTCGGCCTCTCGCCCTCGCCGAGCGGCTTGCCGAGCAGGCAGCGGTGCAGCGAGCTCCAGGAGGTCACGACCCGGGCGGCCGCGTCGGACGACACCTGCCGCGCGATGAAGAACCCGCCCACGCCGATGACCGCCAGGAGGGCGAGCGCCGCGATGGCGAGCTTCCTCTTCCTCGCCCGGGCGGCGTACACGATGTTCAGCACGGTCATGGAGCCCGTGATGGCCCCCCGCGGCCTCATGTTGCTCGCCATGATGCGACTGTAGGCGAAACCGGCCGGCCGAAGCAAACGGTGTGCAAACCAGAGAGCCAGGATTCGTGGCCTCGGGCCCGGGCGGGCGCCGGTCTCAGGGCTGCCAGGTGGGCGCGATGTCGGGCTTGGGCTGGGAGGCCGGCGGTTTGGGCGCCTTGGCCGGCGCTGCCGGCCCGGACGGGGCCGCGCCCGTGCTCGCCGAACCGGAGCCCTCGCCGCCACGGGAAGTCCCGCCCGGGGCCGGCTCCGCGCCCGCTGCTGTGGTCGCCGCGTTCGCGCGGCCGGTACCGGTCGACGCGCCCCCGGGCCTTGTCGCCCCCTCCCCTCGCGCCTCGTCCCCGTCGAGATCGCGTTGCTCGCCGGGCGCCTCCTTCGGGGCCGCGGCGCTGTCCTCCTCGTCGGGGGTAGAGTGCGCCCGCGCCGCCGGCGCCGTCGCGCCGCCGGCCGCCGGGCTGGCGTGCGCCGGGCCTTCCTGCGCCGGGCCGAGCACGGGCGAGCGGGCGAACAGCCCCACCGCGACCCCGAGGCCGAACATGAGCAGGCCGTAGCCCACGGTGAGCATCGTGCGCCTCTTGCCGGCGGGCTGCGGCGTCTGCAGGTAGGGAGTCGTGGTGTCACTCTTGGATGGCCGCGCCGACGGCACGGACGGCTCGACCGGCCGGGTCGCATCCAAGGGATGGACATCCTCGCGCGGCAGAAAGTCATAGGCCGGGCCGTGCGCCGGGGGCGGCGGCGGCACCGGCCGCTCCGCCGTGGTCAGGGCGTCGAGCGAGATGAAAGCTGGCTCTATCGGTGCGGCGGCCGGCGCCGCCGGGCCCTGCAACGGGCCCTTGTGCGTCGCCAACGCGTCGGAGGGCACTCCCGAGTCGCGCTGCGTCCGCGGCCGGGTCGGCACCATGAACAGCCGCGTCGTCTCCGCCTCGGTGGGAGCCACGTAGTCGGCCACCCGCTCCGCGAGCTGGCGCGCCCCGGAAGGGCCGAACTCCGCCAGGCCGAGCGCGAAATCGGAGATGGTGGCGAAGCGGGCGGCGGGCTTGCGCTCCAGAGAGCGCGCCAGCACGGCCTCCAGGCCGGCGGGCAGCTCGGGCCGCAGCTCCCGCAGCCGCGTCGGCGCGCCGGTGAGGATGCGGCGGCATACGCGCTCCGTGGTCTTCTCGGAGAACGGCAGCGCATCGGTGATGAGCTCGAACAGGGTCACGCCCAGGGACCAGATGTCGGCCCGCGTATCCACGTCCTTCGTGCTGATGAGCTGCTCGGGAGACATGTAGAAGGGCGAGCCGAACACGGCTGCCGTCTCGGTCAGCGAGGACTCGCCCCGCTCGCGCTGCAGCCCCTCGGCCTTCGAGATCCCGAAGTCGAGCACCTTGATGCTCTGCGCGCCGTCCGGCTGGCGCGCCAGGAACAGGTTGCCCGGCTTTAGGTCCCGGTGGATGATGCCGATCGAGTGCGCCTCGGCCACGGCCTCGCACGCCTGCATCACGTACCCGACGGCCACCTCGACGGCGAGCGGCCCCTGCGTCCTCAGGATCTCCGCGAGGTCGCTGCCCTCCAAGTACTCCATGACGATGTACGGGCAAGAGCCGACCGTCCCGGCGCCGTAGTAGCGCAGGTTGTGAGCATTGCTGAGCTGGCTCATGGTGCGCTGCTCGCGCTGGAACCGATCGATGATCTTCTTGCTCTTGGCCCGCTCCGGCAGCAGCAGCTTGACGGCCACACGCTGCCGCGTACCGAGCTCCAGCGCGACCACCACGAGCGACATTCCCCCCATGCCGAGCTCGTGCTCGACGAGGAAGCTCTCGCCGATGATGTCGCCAGGCTTGACGGGTGGTGCCTTCATCGGGGCGGCCTGCTCTGCGGAGTCTCTCGCCCGCCTCGGGCACGCGGGCCCGAGCCGTGCACGGCTAGATTGCCACAGAACCGCCGCCGGCGCGAAGTCAGGCGCGCGCAGGGGGGGTCGGGCCGGCCCGGAGCCGCGGGGGTGCACGTCACCACTGTGAGGGGGTCGCCCGGTCCGACCGGCGCCGGGCCGGACGAGCTCGATGGGTGCCTACCCGAACTGGGGAGCGCCGCCGGATGAACCGCCAAGGCGCCAAGGCCGCCAAGGAAGACAACGGATTTCTTGGCGTGCTTGGCGCCTTGGCGGTTCGCTTCTCCACGCCCGCCCCCGATTCGGTTGGGCACCCGCGCTCGAGTGCACCGTTGACACCAGTTCACCAAATCACTATCCTCGGCATGTGAGGCTCTCGATCACGCTCGACGACGAGCTCTACGCGGTGGCGCGATCCCTCGCCAAGGCCGAGGATTGCAGCATCAGCGCGGCGGTAAACCGCCTGCTACGCCAGGCAATCGAGCGGCCGCGCGGATGGGGCGGTGCGGCCGGCGGCGCCGCGCTTTCCACCTTTCCGACCTCCCCTGGAAAGCGGCTGCTCACGGAACAGGACGTGCAAGCGGTGGAAGACGAGGCATGACCACCTGGCTGCTGGACGGCAACCTACTTGTCGCGCTGCGCATCGACACGCACGTCCACGCCGAGCGGGCGCACCGCTGGTTCCGGGCGCTCGCCGCCGGGGACCGGTTCGCCACTTGCGCCGCCACGGAAGGGACTCTCTTGCGGCTGCACATGATGGCGGCGGTCGACGGCTCGGCCGCAGCCGCCTGGCAGGCGCTGTCCGAAGTGCGGGCCCACCCGCTGCACGTGTTCTGGGACGCGGGGTTCTCGTACGAACAAGTGCCGCACCGCCACCTTCAGGCCCACCGGCAGGTCACTGACGTCTGGCTGGCGGCCCTTGCCCGCAGGCGACGTGGCCGCCTGGCAACGCTGGATGGCGCTCTGGCGGCCCTTCACCAGGACGTAGCTGACCTGCTGCCGACGTGATCGGCATGCGAGACTCGACCACGCGAGCACGGCCCGCTCGGCTGCCGCGGGCGCATCCGTTCACCTGGCTCGGCGTTGGGTTGCGGGCGAAGCCCGCGCCGTGCTAGGCGTGGCACAACACGCGGCGGCCCGCCGCCAAGCTCGCAGGGAGACCGCCATGGCAGTCGGAATCGTAGGGTACGGGGCGTACATCCCCCGGCACCGGATCAAGGCCGAGGAGATCGCCAAGGTCTGGGGAGCCGACGCCCCCACGTACAAGCGGGGCCTGGGGCTCGTGGAAAAATCGGTCCCCTCGCCCGATCAGGACTGCATCACGATGTCGGTGGAAGCGTCCCGCCACGCCCTGGCGCGCGCGGGAGTCGATCCCAAGCGCATCGGCGCCATCTACATCGGCTCCGAGTCGCACCCCTACGCGGTCAAGCCGAGCGGCACCGTCGTGGCCGAGGCGATCGGCGCCACCCCCGAGATCCACTGCGCCGACTTGGAGTTCGCCTGCAAGGCGGGCAGCGAGGGCATGTTCGTAGCGCTCTCGCTCGTGAAGGCGGAGCAGGTCGAGCTCGCCCTGGGCATCGGGGCCGACACCTCGCAGGGCGCGCCGGGCGATGCCCTGGAGTACTCGGCCTCGGCGGGCGCGGCGGCCTACATCATGGGCGCGGAGAAGCTCGTGGCCGTGTGCGAGCAGACCTACTCGTACATGACCGACACGCCCGACTTCTGGCGGCGCGAGTACCAGTTCTACCCGCGCCACGGCGGCCGTTTCACCGGCGAGCCGGCCTACTTCAAGCACACGCTGTCGTGCGCCGAAGGCCTGATGAAGAAGGCGGGCGCCCAGCCCAAGGACTTCCGGTGGGCGGTCTTCCACCAGCCCAACGGCAAGTTCCCGCTGCGGGCCGGCAAGTCGCTCGGCTTCAAGGACGAGCAGCTCCAGCAGGGCCTGCTGTGCCCGCAGATCGGCAATACCTACTCGGGCGCCTCCCCGCTCGGGCTCACGGCCGTGCTCGACGTGGCCAAGCCGGGCGAGCGCATCATGATGGTGAGCTACGGCTCGGGCTCCGGCAGCGACGGCTTCATCTGGCGCGTCACGGGCCGCATCGACGAGGTGCGCGACAAGGCGCCCCAGACCTGGTTCCAGGTGAAGGACCGCCCCATGTACCTGGAGTACGGCGCCTACGCCAAGTTCCGCGGCAAGATCCGCAAGGCGGCCGAGTGAAGGACGGGAGGAAGCATGCGTCTACACCCCCTGCCAGGCGGCTCGTCAGGCGGCCGTCAGCGCGAGCGCGCCCGGAGGCCCGGCCCGGAGCGTACTCCTGTACGCGAGGAGCCGGGCCGAGGACGTAAGCCGCGATCACGGCCGACTCGGCGAGCCGTTGTTGCCCGCCAACGCGAGACCCTACGAACGGATACGGGAGGAGTGCCATGCGCGACGTTGCTGTCATTGGCGTGGGAATGAACCGCTGGGGTGAGCTCTGGGAGAAGAGCCACCGCGACATCTGGACCGAGGCGGCCTTGAAGGCCATCGACGACGCCGGCGTGGACCACGTCGACGCGATGTACGTCGGGACCATGTCGGGCGGCCTCTTCGTCGGCCAGGAGCACCTCGGGGCGATGCTGGCCGACCAGCTCGGCATGGGGCCCATCCCCGGCACGCGCGTCGAGTCGGCCTGCGCTTCGGGCGGCCTGGCCTTCCGGCAGGCGTACATCGCCGTGGCCTCCGGCATCCACGACGTCGTGCTCGCGACCGGCGTCGAGAAGATGACCGACGTGGACGGCGGCCGGGCTACGTACGCCCTGTCGACGGCCGCCGACCAGGAGTACGAGTGCTATCATGGGATCACGTTCCCCGGCCTGTACGCCATGATGGCCCGGGTGCACATGCACCGCTACGGCACGACGCGCGAGCAGCTCTCGGCCGTGGCGATCAAGAATCATCATAACGGCGCGCACAACCCGCTGGCCCAGTACCCGATGGAGATCACGCATGACGTGGTCATGAAGTCGGCCCTCGTGGCCGATCCGCTGCGGCTGATGGACTGCTCGCCCGTCACCGACGGCGCCGCCGCCGCCGTGCTCGTGCCGCTGGAGCTCGCGAAGAAGATCACGCGC
This sequence comes from Deltaproteobacteria bacterium, assembly GCA_016209145.1. Taxonomy (GTDB): domain Bacteria; phylum Myxococcota_A; class Polyangia; order Polyangiales; family Polyangiaceae; genus JACQWT01. The sequence goes on from JACQWT010000288.1 coordinate 10,179, forward strand.
ACGACGGCGGTGCGCGTGGCCGCCTCCGCCCACGCCACCGACACGCTGGCCCTGCACGATCGGCCCGACATGGCCTGGCTCGGCTCGACGGCCAAGGCTGCCAAGGACGCCTACCAGCAGGCCGGCGTCGGCCCGAAGGAGCTCAGCTTCTGCGAGGTGCACGACTGCTTCACGATCGCCGAGATCATGGTGATCGAGGCCCTGGGCCTGTGCGAGAAGGGCAAGGGCGGCGAGGCGTCGGCCGCCGGGCGCACGGCGCTGGGCGGCGAGTTCCCGGTCAACCCCTCGGGCGGCTTGAAGAGCAAGGGCCATCCGGTCGGCGCCACGGGCGTCGCCCAGATCCTCGAGGTGGTGGAGCAACTGCGCGGGGCCTGCGGCGTGCGCCAGATCAAGGACGCGCGCTGGGGCCTGACGCAAAACATGGGCGGCACGGGCGCGAGCTCGGTCGTTCACATCTTCGAGCGGGCGTAAGGAGGCGACGATGATTGGCCTGGCACGCTACTGGCGAGAGATCCCGCAGCGCTACCGCTACGAGGCGGCGCGCTGCAAGAAGTGCGGCAAGGTCTTCTTCCCGCCGCGCCTGGTCTGCAACAAGTGCCGCAGCCGTGAGTTCCAGCCCATCGTGCTCTCGCGCTCCGGCACGCTGGAGACCTTCACCGTCATCCACGTGGCCCCGAGCGGCTTCGGCGACGAGGCGCCCTATGCCGTCGGCATCATCGCCACGCCCGAGGGCGCACGCGTCATGGCGCAGGTGGTGGACTGCGATCCCGGCAAGCTCCAGATCGGCGACAAGCTCCGGCTGGAGTTCCGCCGCGTCCAGAAGGACGGCGAGTCGGGCATCCTCTGCTACGGCTACAAGTTCGTGCCGGCGGCCTAGCCCCCCAGCGCATCCGGCGGCTTGATCGTCTCGCCGGGCACGGTGAAGACCTTGTAGTAGCACCAGCCGGCCAGGCTCCAGACGCAGCCCAGCGACACCAGCATGAAGATCCATCCGCCGGCGGTCATGGTCTAGCCCTCCTCGCGGTTGCGGTCGTCGATGTCGAGCCCCTCGCCGCGCCAGCGCTTCTCGCCAAGGCGCACCGCGACGAGAAGGGCGACGGCGATGGCGGCCACCAGGCCCAGGGCGAGCAGCGCGGCCGGCCGCGCGACGATGGTGTGCACGCTCTCGCCCATGTTCTGCACGCAGAACCCGATGAAGACCACGATCACGTACACCGGCGCCACGTAGCGCATCACGGCCCACATGAAGCCAGGGATGCGGATCTGGGCGCCGGCATGCGCCTCCTTCTTGCCGCGCGCGAGGCCGAAGATCCACGAGAAGCAGATGATCTGGACCGCGGCCATGATGAACGCCGACGGCGTTGCCCACCATGCCCATGTGCGCGAAGACCACGGGCAGCGTGCTGAAGCCCAGGCCGAAGCTGCCCGTGGCGACCGCCTCCGCCGTGCCCGTGGCGCCGAGGAAGACGAACGCCGCGGTAAGGGTAATCAGGCCGCCGAAGCCGACCTCGAAGACCTCGTTCGTGGCCGAGGCCGTCAGACCCGAGAGGGCGACGTCGTCGTTCTTCTTCAGGTACGAGGCGTAGTTGATGATCACGCCGAAGCCGACCGAGAGCGTGAAGAAGATCTGCCCGGCGGCGGCGAGCCAGGTGCGAAAGTCGCCCAGGGCGGAGAAGTTGGGGTTCCACATGTAGCCCAGGCCGGCGAGCACGTTCTGCTCGGGATGGCTCGGGTCGGGCGTGCCCAGGGTCAGCACGCGCACGAGGACGACAAGCGCGCACACCGCCATGGCGGGCATGGCCCAGGTGCAGAACTTCTCGATGCCCTTGGAGATCCCGCGGAAGACCAGCCAAACGTTGGCGGCGAAGGTGATGAGGAAGAAGACGAGCGTCGGCCCACCGTCCGCCGAAAAGATCGAGCCGTCGGCCGCCACGCCGGTGAACGTGCGGAAGAAAGAACGCGCCGTCTCCGTCTGCTGGGTCATGGGCGCGCTCGGATCGATGCCGATCCCGCCCGTCAGGAAGTGCCAGCAGTAGGCCAGGCACCAGGACTCGATGAAGGTGTAGTAGAACGAGACCGCGAGGGGGATGAGGACGCCGATCGAGCCGAGGTAGCGTCCGGCTGCGCCCCGGCTGAACAGGCCCATGATCGCCGGGGCGGAGTGCAGGCCCTTGCGACCGCCGTAGCGCCCCATGACCCACTCGGCCCAGCCGATGGGGATGCCCAGGAAGATGAGGGCGCACACGTAGGGGATCATGAACGCCCCGCCGCCGTTGCGCGCCGCCTGGCCGGGGAAGCGGAGGAAGTTGCCCAGGCCGACCGCCGATCCGGCGACGGCCAGGATGACGCCGAGGCGCGTGCCCCACTGCTCGTGGCTCTCTTTGCTGGACATCCGGCGGCTCCTTGCGGCCGCATCCTAGCCCGAAATGCCGCGGCCGCTCTAGTGGTGCGTTCCAAATCCGGCAGTCGTGCTAGCCTTGAGCGTATGACGTTCCGAGTCACGTTCGACCGCGAGGACGACGGCCGCTGGATCGCCAGCGTCGAGGATCTTCCGGGCGTGCACGTGTACGGCGCAAGCCGCGACGATGCCTTGGGGAAAGCTCAGGCTCTAGCCTTCGCCGTGCTTGCCGACGAGATCGAGCACGGGGAGCGCGATCCGCACACGCTCATGAGCGTCACGTTCGCCACGGCCGAGGCTGCCTGATTGGGCGCCTGGAAAGCCATCAAGGCGGGGCGTGTCCTGTCCGCGCTCCTGCGGATCGGCTGGTCCGTGGGGCGACGCAAGGGCTCGCACCTGCGCCTCGTCCGCGCGGGCTGGCGCCCCGTCACTTTCGCCTTTCACGAGGCCGACGAGATCGGTCCGGCCATGCTCGCCAAGATCGCCAAGGATACCGGCCTTCGCCCGGAAGATCTCTGATCACCCGAAGACCCCGGCCGTCGTGCTAGCCTCGCCCCGCCCGCTGCGGCGAGAGGACGGCCCATGCAACGCAACATCACCGAAGCGATCATCTTCCTCGCCGGCGCGCTGCTCGGCTGCAAGGCCTGCGAGGAGACGACGAGCGGGGCCGCCTCCGCAGTCACGGCCGCGGCCTCGGCACGGACGCCCGCGACGAGCGAGCAGACTCCGGCCGGCGGCAGCCAGACGCCGACCACCGCGGCGGCCTCGGCCACGGTGTCCGCCGGCGGCGCCGCCGTGCCCACGCTGCCAGAGTGGAACGCCGCCGGCGAGGTCACGGTCAAGGGCTCGTCGGCCCTGGGCTGCGAGACGAAGATCGTGCGCGACTGGTTCCGCTGCTCCTGCCGCGGCAAGAACGACAGCGGCGGCACGCCGGCCGGCGTGACCGTGGCGCGCGGGGGCCGAGGCCAGGCGCGCACCTACGCGGCGGGCCAGGTGACGAGCCTCGTCGTGCCCTACGCGAGCGGCGCGCACGTCGAGGCGGTGTTCTCCTGGACCGACAAGAGCCACAAGCTCGTGCTCGACTGGCCGGCGGGCGCGCCGCGGCCGGACGTCGCCGGCGTCTTCGAGGGCGCGGCCTCGCCGCTCGACCGGCCAGGTGGCGGCAGGCAGCTTGCGATGCAGGCGCGCGAGTGCGAGTGCGAGAGGCAGACGAGCGGCATCACCGACTGCGAGCAGATCTCCGGCCTGCTGGACGAAGACTGCTACCGGACCTGGGGCCACGACTGCCAGGCCCTGGTCGAGTGCGCGCGCGGCGAGCCGGGCCGCCGTCCTACCTGTCTCGCGGGCTACCGTCTGGCCGGCACGGGCTGGTGCTACAAGCTCTGCGGCTCCGACCGGTCCTGCCCCGCGGCGCACACCTGCTCGAGCGACTGGGGCGAGCCTCCGGTGTGCATGCCGGACTGATCAACTCGGCGGCTTGCAGAACACGCCGTAGACGACACCATCGTTGTTGCCTTCCTTGCACTCGGTCAGGCCGTCGCCGTCGTCGGCCACGACCTGAACGTCGACCTGGTCGGCGGCGTTTTCGGGCGGGCTCGGCCAGGTGCAGGAGACACTCTCGCAAGCCTCCGGCTCGATGGCCTTCTTCGTCTCCGTCTCGCACACCTTCTGGCCGGCGACGTAGAAGCCCACCTTGACGCCCGGCGGGATGGCGGCCGCGCCGCGGTTGCACACCGAGACCATGAGGTTGGCGGCGTCGCCGGCGCACGCGTAGCTCTTCGACGCGCCGGCGGTGGCGTCGCCGATGGCGTTGCCGTTGGGCATGCCGGGCACGTTCTGGCGAAAATTGTTGAGCAGCGGATCGTCCCAGTTGTTCTTCCAGGCGCTCGTCTTGGGGATGGTCCCGTCCTCGCTGACGTGCGTGACGGCGTAGGCGTGCTGGTTCCAGATCATGCGCGATTTGACCCACTGGTCGTTGGCGTCGCCGTACACGCGGATGCCGGAGACGCCGTGCGGATGGGCGGCGCGGCAGGTGTTGCCCGAGCCCGGCGTACCGGGAGGCGGGGGCACGCACTTGTAGCCCATCTCCAGGCACGCCCCCTCGTCGCCCGCGGCGCAGCACTGGGCGCCGCTCCCGCAGCGGCAGAGCCCCGCGTCGCACAGCTTGGAGGGGCAGTCCGCCCCGGTCTTGCAGCGCAGCCCGGCGAACTGCATGTCCACGCCGCTACCGTCGAGCATGGAGCACGCGATGCCCGCCCCGCCGTCGGAGCACGCCTTGTTCGAGGGCGTGACGAGCTCGGCGCGGAAGTCGCCGTCCACGTCGGCGATGATCGGGTTTTCGTACCAGGTGCACGAGGAGCGGTACTGGCTGAAGAGCACGCTGCCGCTCTTGCCCTCGTAGACACGCACGAAGCACTCGGCGGCGTACACCACCTCGGCGCTGCCGTCGGCCTCGAAGTCGAAGATGCTCGAGCCGGTGATGTTGGAGCTCCAGTCCTGCGTCTGCCGCGACCAGGCGATCCACTGCGGGCAGGGCTGGCCGCCCATGTAGTCGCACTGGCCGCTGGGGCAGATGCCGCCCGGCCGCGGGCTGGGGCCGCAATCGATATCGAACACGCTGTAGCCGTTCGCGCCCGCCACCGCGAGCTCGACCTGGCCGTCGCCGTCGAAGTCGCTCGCCGTGGGGGGCCCGCCCGTCCCGCCGCCCGGCAAGAGCAGCGCCGGCATGGCCAGCTCGCCGGTGATGGCGTACACCATGGCGTAGCCGCTGCGCACCACGGCAAGCTCGGGCGCGTTGGGGGGCACGTTTGTGCCGTAGGCGCCGAAGTCCGCGACCGCCACGTGCCCGGGCGCCGACGGAGTGACGCCCGGGAAGTAGGCCTCCTGCGTCCAGGCCCCGGCTTGCCACTGCCAGACGAACTGGCCGTTGGTGTACTCGATGGCCGGATCCTGATCGAGGTTGGCGAGCACCGGGAAGAGCCCCTGCGAGTAGCCGGCGAAGCCCGGCGGCTGCATCGTCAGCACCTGCCCCTTGCTGGAGAACACGACCCCGTCGCGGATCACCTCGGGCGCGCCGTCGTCGTCGAGGTCGTGGATGCTCGGCCCGGCCCAGGTGCAGCACGGGCCCCAGGGCGCGCCGGGCGGGAGCTTGGCCTTCCAGAGCAGGCCCCACTGGCCGTTCTTGCGGGTGAAGGCCAGCATCGCGCCGTCCGAGCCGTAGGTGACAATCTCGGGCACGCCGTCGGCGTCGAGATCGCCGGCGGCAAGCGGCGTGGGCGAGTCGGTCCAGTCGACCGCGTTGTCGCCGTCGAGATCGACGCCGCCCAGGTTGGCCTCGAGCGAGCAGTCCTTGCCGGAGAGCACGCGGATGACGCCGAGGTGCTCGGTGTAGCCGCCCGGCACCGTGGCCGTGAACGACGCGGCAATGCTGGGCGGCCCGCTGCCCGGGGGCTGGCTGAAGTTGGCGACGATGGGCGTGCCCTGGACATCGACGTGGGCAGGGAAAGGATCGCCGGGCGGGGGCTTGCTGAATTCGCACTGCACGGCGGGAGCCAGCACGCCCGCCGGGATCACCTGGAGGCAGCCGGGGTCGTGCTTGGGATCGGCCTGCTCCCAGGGCAGGCAGCCCTTGTTCGGATCGCAGTACGTATCGAAGCGGCAGTCGTCGTCCTTCTTGCACGTCTCGAGCGGCGCGCAGGTGCCGTGCGAGCAGATCTCGCCCGGGTCGCATGGCTCCTCGCACTCGACCTGCCCGCCCCCCGTGCCGGTGTTGCCGCCGGTCGTGATCGTCATGCCGCCCCCGGCTCCGCTCGCGCCCGCGCCGGTGCTCGCCCCGGTCCCGCCGGCGCCGAACGTCGGATGGACGTCCTCGTCGGAGCCGCCGCAGGCCCCTTGCGCGGCGCTCGCCGCGAAGAGCGCACCCAGGGCCCCCGCCGCCAACGCCGCCCGCCACGTGTCCTCGTGCCTTGCCATGATGGCCGAGGATATCACGGCTGACGCGCCGGACTCACACGAAGCCCCTCTTGATCTGCGCCATGGCATGGTCGATCGGTCCGGGAAAGCGCTCCCGCAACTGCTCCCGCGCGGCGGCCGCGGGGTGGCGCAAGCGCGGATCGTCGAGATCGTCCAGCCGCCGCAGGATGCCGAGCCGCCGGCCGGCGATGAACAGCTCCTGCTCCTCGGGCGCCAGGCCGAGGAACCGATCGAGCACGCCGAGAAGCCGCGGCAGTGCCTCGGGCAAGGTGCCGGAGATCTCCTCGAGCAGGTTCAGCACGTGGTCGGAGCGCACGGTGGCGCTCGTGCCCGCGAGGCCCGCAAGCAGGGCGCGCAGCTCGCGCATGGTCTCCACCTCGCCCAGGGGCTCGAGCTCGCCGCGCTCGTGCATGCGGCCGAGCGGTGTGCCCGGCGCAATGGCGAGCGTGCGGATGCGGATGAAGTGCGGCTCGATCTCGCGCAGCACGCGCGCCGTCTCGGCGGCGTGCTCGGCCGAGAGGGCCCGACCGCCGAGGCCGGGCATGATGTACTCGCTCAGCTCCATGCCCGCCTGCTTGGCGCGGCGGCCCGCGTCGATGTGCCGCGCCGCGCTCGCCCCCTTGTCCATCAGCTCGAGCACGCGATCCGAGCCGGACTCCAACCCGATGTGGATCCTGTCCAGGCCGGCCTCCCGCAGCCGCACGAGGTCGGCAACGGAGCGCTTGGTGACGGTGTGTGCACGCGCGTAGGTGGTCACGCGGCGCAGCCCGGGGAACGCCTGGCGCAGCGCGCGCAGCACGCGCACCAGGCCCTCGACAGGCATGATCAGGCTGTTGGCGTCCTGCAGGAAGGCCGTCCGCCCGCCCGTGGCGACGAAGCGCGCCACCTGAAGCGCGTCAGCCGCTTGCTCGCCGAACAGCTCGTAGAGCATCGCCCCGGTGACGGCGCCCTCGTCCTGGGCCCGTCCGGCGATGCGCGCCGCCACGGCCGCCATCGCCCCGATGTCGGGCTCAATCTGTGCGACCGAGCGCAGCGAGAAGCTCGTGCCCTTGTAGACCGGGCAGAAGGCGCAGCGGTTCCAAGGACAGCCCCGCGTGACGCGCACGAGCAGGCTGGATGCCTCGTTAGGGGGCCGGATCGGGCCCTGCTCGAAGCCCGCGCAGATGTCTGCATCGGTGCCCATCGGCCCCGAGCTTCGACGAGCCTTGCCGCGGCGGCAAGGGACGGGGCGAAGCGATTCGTCTTGACCTTTCGACCATTCGTGACCATAATAGACACGAGAGACCATCATGACCATCATCCCCCTATCGCAGGCCAAAGCGCGTCTTTCGGAGGTCATCCGCACGGTGCGTCGGACCGGGGAGCCAGTCGTAGTCACCGTGGACGGCGAGCCCGCCGCCCGGATTGCTCCGGTCGAAGGCGAGCCGCGTCGTCTCACCCCTGCGGAAATCGCAACCGCGCGGGCGCTCGAGGACGCCCTGCGCCGTATGGCCAGAGGGGCCGAGCCATTCGATGCCGTCGCGCTCATCAGGGAGGGCCGCCGTTGATCCCCGTCCTGGACGCGTCGGTCTTCGTCGCCGCCGTGTCTCCGACCGAGGCCCACCACGAGGCGGCCCGGAGGCTGTACGAGTCGCACCCAAGGGACTGTGCCTACGACGTACCTTCCCTGTTCCGGCTCGAAGTGCTTGCGGCGCTTGCGCGCCGCGGGGAGCCGGACGAACTCCTCGACGCCGTCGACGCGCTGGTCCGCGGTCCGCGCTTCCACGTCCGGCCGGTGGATGCTGCGCTGCTCGAGCACGCGGCAGCCGTCGTCCGGACGGCCCGACTGCGGGCCTACGACGCCGTGTACGCCGCGCTTGCCCTCGAGCAGGACGCCGCGCTGTTCACGCTGGACGACGATCTCGCCCGGCGGCTGGCGCTCGCCTACCCCCAGGCCCGCGTTGTGACCGCTCCTCCGGTCGCGCCCTGACCCTCACCGCCGCTCCGCCGCGAGCTCGCGCACGGCGGCCACGCCGGCGCGCACGTCGGCCTCGGTCGTGAAAGGCCCCAGGCTGAAGCGCACGGTGCCCGCGGGCGACGTCCCGATCGTCTCGTGCACCAGGGGCGCGCACTGCAGCCCGGTCCGACAGGCCACGTTGAAGTCCACGTCGAGCCGGGCGCCGGCCTCGGCCGGATCGAAGCCGGCGATGTTGAAGGAGAACACGGGGGTGCGCGCCGCGAGCGAGTCGGCGCAGTAGAGCGTCACGCCGTCGGTCTCGCGCAGCCCCTCCCACAGGATCCGCGCCAGGGCCATCTCCCGCTCGTACACGGCCGCGACCCCGCCGCGCTGCTCGATGAAGTCCACGCCGCTCGCCAGGCCGGCGATGCCCATCATGTTGGGCGTGCCGAACTCCAGCCGATAGGGATACTCCTCCAGGTGCCGCCGTCGCGCGGAGTTGACCCCGGTCCCACCGGCGCGCGAGTGCTCGATTTCGATGTCCGGGCCCACGCACAGCCCGCCGATGCCCATCGGCCCGAGGAGCGACTTGTGGCCGGTGAAGGCGACGATGTCGACCATCATCGCCTGCATGTCGATCGGCACCATGCCGCCCGTCTGGGCCGCGTCGATGCACAAGGGCACTTCCCGCTCGCGGCAAATCGCGCCGATCTCACGGACGGGCTGCACCGTCCCGATGACGTTGGAGGCGTGGTCCACCACCACGAGCTTGGTGTCGGGGCGAATGGCCCGCCGCACGTCGTCGGGATCCACGTACCCGTGCCCGTCGAAGGGCACGAGCGTGGCCTGGGCGCCAAAGTCGTCGACGCAGTGGGCGATGGGGCGCAGGACGGAGTTGTGCTCCAGCCGCGTGCTCACGACGTGGCCGCCGCGGCGCAGCATGCCGAAGATGACGAGGTTGAGCCCGTCGGTGGCGTTGTAGCCGAAGACCAGGCGATTCGGATCGGTGCCGCCGAAGAGCCGCGTGAGCTTCGTGCGCGCCTGGCGCAGCATGTCCTCGGCCTCGATCGCCAGGTCGAAGGTCGAGCGTCCGGGGTTGACGCAGGCGCTGGCGCAGAACTTCACCGCGGTCTGCAGCACCGACTCGGGCTTGGGGAAGGTCGTGGCGGCGTTGTCGAGGTAGTGCAGCCCCTTGGCGGCGTCGGCATGCATGGCGGCGACCGTAGGGGCCTGGCAGGGCGCGGTCAATCTGACCTTCCGGCCGGAGCGCGGCTCTGCTACCCGTGCAGCGTAGTCCGATGGACCAACAGCTCCTCCGCTCCTACCTTGCGACCGTCTACGAGCTCCCTGCGGCTCAGGGCGCCGTGCGCGCTTCCCTGGACGGCGACTCTTCCCGCAGCGCCGACGAGCTGCCGGAGCTGTTGCGCTCCACCTTCGCCGTGCTCACGGCCTACAACCCGCGCTCGATGCTGCTCCCGCGCCGCGTCAACGAGGTCCGGCACCAGGTGATGCGCGACCTGCTCATCCTGGGCGTGTACCGCGTCGAGCCCTGCGTGGGCTTCGAGGCCGACAAGAGCGAGAGCGTGTGGCGCGAGCCGGCGTGGCTCGTGCACGGCATGGACCGCGACGAGGCCATCGCCTTCGGCCGCGTCTTCCGGCAGAACACCATCATCTACGCCGCGGGCGGCCGGCCCGAAGTGATCGTGACCGACCCGACCGCCGACGACGTCGGCCGCGCGTTCGCCGGCTGGTGGCGGGTGCGGGCGTAGGCTAGCCTTCTACCATGATGGGAAGGCAACTCGGGGCACTTGCCGCGGCCCTGCTCTGCGGCTGCGGCGGCATGGCGGGGATCGATCCCTTCGGCGCGGCGGGAGCCGGAGGCACGGCGGGAGGCGGCGTCACGGCCGGCGGCGCGGGCCAGAGCAGCACCTCCACCGAGGGAGGCGGCGGCTCGACCACCACGACGACCACCGCCGGAGGCGCGGGCGCAGGCGCCGGCCCGGTCAAGGAATGCGAGTCCAACACCGACTGCGCCGCGCCCAAGCCGATCTGCGACACCATCAAGGGCAAGTGCTTCGAGTGCACCGAGCCCATCCACTGCGCCGAGAAGCCCGGCACGACGTGCTCGATGGGCTCCTGCCTGTGCCCGGTCGCGGGCCAGACGTGGTGCGGCCCCAACGACTGCGTCGACTTGCAGACCGCGCCGAAGAGCTGCGGCTCCTGCGGCCACGAGTGCTTCGGCGCCTGCAAGAATGGCAAGTGCGCCGACGCCTGGGAGCCGCTCCCCAAGCAGGGAGCCCCCTCGCCTCGCGCCCGGCACGTGGCCGTCTGGACGGGCAAGCAGATGATCGTCTGGGGCGGAGCCACCGGCCCCGGCTTCGACAACAACACGAACACCGGGGCCATCTACGATCCCGACACGTTCCAGTGGTCCGAGATGAGCACCGTGGGCGCGCCCTCGCCGCGCCAGGGCGCCACGGCGGTCTGGAACAACAACATCGGCCCCCACAGCATGATCGTCTGGGGCGGCCGCGACGCGTCCGGAGCGCTTGGCACGGGCGGCGCCTACGACCCGGCGAGCAACACCTGGACGGCTACGACGACCGACGGCGCCCCTTCGCCGCGCTACAACCACACCGCGGTCTGGGCCGGGCCGAAGATGGTGGTCTGGGGCGGCTTCGACGGGAAGCAGCAGCTCTTCACGGGCGCCATGTACGATATGGGCAACGATCTTTGGGTGCCGGTGAAGGATCCGCCCGTGATCTCCCGCGAGCTCCACAGCGCCGTGTACGCCGACGGCAAGATGTACGTCTTCGGCGGCCGGGGCGACGTGCCCGGCGGACCCTCGGACGCCTACTTTCCGGATCCCGGCTACGTCATCGCGACGAGCGGCGTGCAGTTCGACGTGCTGCTCAATACCTGGGGCAAGCTGCCCTACGCCAACCAGCCCGCGGCGCGGGCCGGGCACAGCGCCGTGTGGACGGGCAAGCCGTGGAACGAGATGATGATCTGGGGCGGCTACGACGGAGCCAAGTACCTCGCCGCGGGCGCGGTGTTCGTGCCGATGCTGCTCGCCTGGAAGACGATGAACGATCCGCAGCCCGAGCCGCGCTGGCGGCACACGGCGATCTGGATCGATGCCGGCAATGTGATGATCGTGTGGGGCGGCTACTGCGAGGGCAAGGGCGCGCTCGGCTCGGGCGGGATCTTCGACCCGGCCAGCAGCTCCTGGGTGGCCTCGACCCCCGTTGCTCCGGCGGCGCGCTACGATCACAGCGCCGTCTCCACCGGGAAGAGGATGATCGTCTGGGGCGGCGAGGACGCGGGCAAGCTCTTCGGCGACGGGGCCGTGTTCAGCCCGTGAGATGGTCATGATCGCGCAGAAGCTCGAACGGCACTCCACGGTGCCGCTGCTGGAAAGGGTTGACTTCTACCGGATGGAGGCGTCCGGAAAGCTCCATCCGACCCGGCGTTCAGAGATGGGCCAGTTCCTCACATCCTCGGACGTCGCGGCATTCATGGCATCCCTGTTCGAGCGGTTCGACGGGAACGTTCGCGTGCTGGATGCAGGTGCCGGGGTCGGGTCTCTGCTCGCCGCCTTCGCGGCTGAGGGGTGCTCCAGGCCGGCTCCTCCACGCAGCATGGAGGCGGTCTGCTACGAGGTCGATCCCCTCCTGGCCGGCTACCTGCGGGAGACCCTCGGCCTGTGCCGCGAAAGCTGTGGGCGGGCGGGCGTGCGGTTCGACGGGGACATCCTTGATGCAGATTTCATCGCGTCGGCGGTGGAGTCGCTCGACGGCGGCCTGTTCGGTCCGAAGGCGTCGAGGCCGTACACACACGCCATTCTGAACCCGCCGTACAGGAAGCTCAACTCCGACTCGCCGACCCGCCAAGCGCTTCGTCGTGCCGGAATCGAAACGAGCAACCTCTACGCCGCCTTCCTCGGCCTCGCCGTGTTGCTGCTGCAACCGGGGGGAGAGTTGGTTGCGATCACGCCCCGGAGCTTCTGCAACGGCCCGTACTTCCGCGCGTTTCGGGAACTGCTTCTGCGCGAGATGACCCTGCGGCGACTGCACGTCTTTGAGTCGCGCACTGCTGCCTTCTCCGACGATGAAGTTCTCCAGGAGAACGTGATCGTGCACGCCGTCAAGGCGGGCGCGCCAGGGCTCGTGGTGGTTTCGTCCTGCGTCAGCCCGGCTGACGACTTGGTGTCGGTCCGGGCAGCGCCAGTGCAAGAGATCGTCCGGCCCGGCGACCCCCAGCGCATCATCTACCTCGTGCCCGACCGCGCGGGTCAGCAGGTTGCGGATCTGTTTGCCAAGCTGCCGAAGAGGCTGGGCGAGCTTGGGGTTTCGGTCTCCACCGGGAAGGTCGTAGACTTCCGCGTGAAGCCGTTTCTGCGGGCGGAGCCAGGGCCGAACACACAACCGCTCATCTACCCCGGCCACTTCTCCGCCGGGGCTATCCGGTGGCCAAAGCCGGGCAAGAAGCCGAACGCGCTCGTGGACGCTCCGGCCACGGCGGATCTCTGGATGCCGAGCGGCACATACGTGCTGGTGAAGCGCTTCTCCTCGAAGGAGGAGCCCCGCCGGGTCGTCGCCGCCATCTGCGACTCGAGGTCGGTGCCGGCCGAGCGCATCGGGTTCGAGAACCACCTCAACGTCTTCCACGCGAATGGCGGTGGGCTCGGCGCGGACCTGGCGCTTGGCCTTGCCGTCTTCCTGAGCTCGACCCTCGTGGACACGTACTTCCGGCAGTTCAACGGCCACACCCAGGTCAACGCGACGGACTTGCGCAACTTGAGGTACCCACTGGCTCCGGTGCTCAGAAAGCTCGGCGCCGGCGTGGGAGACCTCTCGCTCGCCCAGGACCAGATCGATCGACTCGTTGAGGAGGTTCTCGACTTGGACAAGGACAAGAATCCACTTCAGGCGAAGAGGAAGGCCGACAAGGCCCTTTCGGTCTTGAAGGCGCTGGGGCTGCCGAGGCAGCAGCAGAACGAGAGATCTGCGCTGACTCTGCTCGCGCTTCTGGGCCTCGATCCAGCGAGTCCCTGGTCGAAGGCGGCAGCGCCCTTGATGGGCATCACGCCGATCATGGAGTTCATCGCCACGCACTACGGCAAGAGCTACGCGCCGAACACGCGCGAGACCGTTCGGCGCCAGACGGTCCACCAGTTCGTTGACGCTGGCCTTGCCGTTCCGAACCCGGACGCGCCGTCGAGACCTGTCAACAGCCCGAAGGCGGTCTACCAGATCGAGGCGAAGGCACTGGAGCTCCTGCGAGCATACGGGACGCCCCGATGGGAGGCACGCTTGGAGCGCTACTTGAGCGAGGCGGGCTCTCTCGCGAGCAGGTACGCACACGCCAGGGCCATGGTCCGCGTCGCCGTGAGGCTACCTGCCGGTCAGACGTTGAGGCTGTCGGCTGGCAGGCACAGCGAGCTGGTCAAGCTCATCGTGGAGGAGTTCTGCTCGCGTTTTGCGCCTGGCGGGAACGTCATCTACGTAGGCGACACGGGGGAGAAGTTCGCGGTCTTCGACGCGGTAGCCCTCGGGTCGCTCGGCCTCAGCATCGACTCGCACGGGAAGATGCCCGACGTCGTCGTCCACCGCACCGACAGGAACTGGCTGCTGCTCGTGGAAGCGGTTACCAGCCACGGGCCCGTCGATCCAAAACGGCGGGGAGAGTTGGCGAGGCTGTTCCAGGATGCGAGGGCCGGGCTCGTGTACGTCACCGCCTTCATGACGCGCAAGGCGATGGTCAAGTACATCGCCGACATATCCTGGGAGACGGAGGTTTGGGTCGCCGAGGCCCCCGACCACATGATCCACTTCGACGGCGAGCGGTTCCTGGGCCCGCGCTGACCCGCGAGCGGTTGCCGCTCGCCGTCCTTGCGGTATGCTCCCGGCCATGCGCACGATCGTGATCCTGGTGGCGCTCGGCGTCCTCGTCCTGGCCGGCTGCGAGGAAGACCGCACGCAGAAGCTGATCGAGGCGGCCTCCGCGCGCGTGAGCGCGGAGGCGCCGCCGCCGGTGGCGCCGGCCAAGCCGGCCGGGATGCCGGAGATCGTGATCGACGATCTCGGCGCCTACATCGGCGGCCAGCGCGCCAACCCGGTGGACGGCCCCGGCCGCACCAAGCTCAAGAGCATCGTCAAGGACCTGCCCATCGGAGGCAAATCGGTCGAGCTCGCGGCCAAGCCCAAGGCCAAGCTCGCCACGGTGGCGGCCGTGCTGGAGGAGCTCGGCCGGGCGGGCGCGCCGCAGATCTGGGTCAAGACCGAGGGCCGGACCGATCTTCCGCGCCGCATCCCCCTCGTGCCGCAGAGCCGGATCGACAAGCCTAGCCCTTGCACCCTCGTGGCGAGCGTGCTCGACGATCTGTCCACCGCGACGTGGCCCTTCGCCGGGGGCGGAGGCCAGCACATGCGCAAGGGGTTCGCCGGGCCGGATCTCACGCAGACCGGCGACGCCGTGACCAAGCACCTGCGCGGCTGCAAGTCCGGCACGGCCTTCTTCTCGGCCGGCAAGGACACGATCTGGGAGCTCGCCTTCAACCTCGCCGCCACCATCGTCCAGGCCGACGAGGACAAGAAGATCGACAAGCTCGTGCTGCTCGGCGAGCAGCCGGTGGCGGGCCGGCCGGTCGAGCTGCGCGAGTGAGCGTGTATGCGTTCACGCCTTCTCCCACCCGGCTCGTCAGGCGGCCGCGAGCGCGCGGCGGGACTGGCTAGCGGAGCAGCGCTCCGGAGGCCCGGGCCGCAGCGTACTCCCGTACGCGAGGACCCGGGCCGAGGACGAAAGTCCGTCCCTTCGGGACGGGGTTGGGGTCCCGACGCGCCCTTCGGGCGCGTCACCCCTGCCCCGCGATCGCGGCCGACTCGGCGAGCCGTCGTCGCTGGCACGGAAATGCC
>JACQWT010000289.1 GCA_016209145.1 Deltaproteobacteria bacterium
GCAGACGCCGGAAGAAGCTCTACCTCACGTGTTGATCAGCACGAAGAACACGATCCCGAACACCACCCCGTGGGCCGATCGGCACGTGGTCAACTTCTGACGAGTAGAAGCGGTCAACTCCTGCCGAGCGTCAGGGACGAGGCGTGTGGCGGGCTGTGCGACGCGTGTAACCTCCCGGGCAAGCAGGGGACGTGCACGCCGCTGGCGAAGGACACGGAGTGCCGCGCGGCGGCGGGTGGCTGCGACGTGGCCGAGAAGTGCGACGGGGGGGGCAAGGCGTGCCCGAGCGACGCCGTCAAGGTCAAGGACACCGAGTGCCGGGCCGCGCCGAACGTGTGCGACGTAGCCGAGAAGTGCGACGGGGTGGGCAATGCCTGCCCGGCGGATGGCGTGAGGCCCAAGGATACCGTGTGCCGTGCGCTGTCCGGCGACTGCGATGTCGCCGACAAGTGTGACGGCGTGGCCAAGTCGTGCCCGGCGGACGCGTTCCAGCCCAACAACTTCGTGTGCCGCGTTGCAGCCAGCGACTGCGACCTCCAAGAAGCGTGTCCGGGCAACGGCATGGACTGTCCGGCGGACAGCTTCAAGGCCAAGGGCGCCCAGTGCCCGTCTGGAGCCTGTGACGGCTTGGGCTCGTGCGTTGCGGGCCAGCACCTCTGGAGCAAGCGCTTCGGCGATGGCAGCGAGCAGTACGGCCTGGCCATCGCAGCCGACGGCTCGGGTAACGCGCTCGTGACGGGCTTCTTCTCTGGCACCGCCGACTTCGGCGGCGGGCCGCTTGCAAGCGCGGGCGGCAAGGACATCTTCGTGGCCAAGCTCGCGCCCTGAGTGCTCCTGCCGCAGGGGCGTCCCTGGAGGCAGGGGTTTCGGCGCAGCAGCGGCCTGGCGGGCCGTGGCCTGGTCGGCCGCGAGTCGGTGCTCGGCCTGGTGGTCGAGGTCGAGCGCAGCCTGTTGTTCGCCAGATCTTGAGGCGCGGGATCAGCGAGGAGGATCGCCCGCCTGCGGTTCACCCCGTCGTCCGGCGTTGCTGCTGCCGAGGGAGGCGGATCCCTGGGGTCGGGCCTCGGATGCGGACGGCAGGCATGCGTCGGGCAGGGCCCCGAGTGCCGGTCGGCGAGGAGACGCGGGTTGGCGGTGGGCGTGGCGCGAGTGCTACCGCCGGCATCGGAGGGCCCCGGCGCCGTGGCGGCGGTTCACGCGCCGCGAGATGCCGAGCGTCAGGGTGTCGTCGGGGTGCTGCTGCTCGTCGTGGTGATCATCGCGGTGATCGGGGCGATCGCCTGGGCAGCGGGCAGCGCCTGGGTGGCGAAGGCTCGTCGCGAGGGGCGACTCGGCGGCCTCCGACGCAAGCCCCGGTCCGCCGGGCGAATGCACTGTTTGTCGTGCACAATCGCCCGTAACGCGCCATATTTGGTGCAGCCATGAAGACCTCCCGTGCCATCGCCGGCTTGCCGCCCTCCGTCCGGCGGGCGATCGAGAAGCTCGGGCATGACATCCGCACGGCGCGGCGCCGCAGGCGGCTGCCGATGACCATGATGGCACAGCGCGCCTTCATCGGCCGCAACACCGTGGCCCGCGTCGAGCGGGGCGACCCCGGGGTTTCGATGGGCATCTACGCGACAGCGCTCTTCGTGCTGGGCATGGCCGACCGCGTCGCCGAGCTGGCCGCGCCTGCTTCGGACCGTGTCGGCTTGAGCCTGGAGGAGGACCGCCTCCCGCAGCGGGTCCGCTCGTCCCGGCGGGGCCCAGGCGGGGGGCGCGGTGGAGCGTGAGCTCGATGTCTACGCGGACCTGGCGGGCCAGCCGATCCTGGTCGGACGCCTCTGGTCGCGTGTCAGCGGGAGCAAGGAGAGCGCCTCGTTCGAGTACGAGCCCGGCTGGCTGAAGCGCCGGGACGGGTTCGCCGTCGATCCCGAGCTTCCTTCGACGCTCGGGCAGTTCCACACGGACTGCCCGCTCTTTCGAGCGTTCACCGATCCAGCGCCGGACCGCTGGGGGCAGAACCTCCTGCGCCGCCACGAACGCCTCCGGGCGCGCCGCGAAGGCCGCCGCCCACGGACTCTCCTCGCCGTCGACTTCCTGGTGCTGGTCGACGACGAGACCCGCCTGGGGGCGCTCCGCTTCAAGCAGGCCGGCGGAGAGCACTTCCTCTCGACGACCGGCAGGCCCGTCCCGCCGGTCGTCGATCTCCCGCGGTTGCTCGGCGCGACGAGGCGCATCCTGGACGAAACCGAGACGGAGGAGGACCTCCGCCTCCTCCTGGCACCCGGGACGTCGCTCGGGGGTGCGCGACCGAAGGCGTCGGTTCGGGATCGGGACGGGCACCTGCTGGTCGCGAAGTTCCCGCGCCCGGACGACGACTGGCCGGTGACGCGCTGGGAGGCGGCCGCGCTCGCCATGGCGGCGGCCGCGGGCGTCGACGTGCCGCCGTCGCGCATGGAAACCGTGCTGCGCCGGCCTGTCGTGCTGCTGCGGCGCTTCGATCGGCAGGGATCGATCCGGATCCCGTTCATGTCCAGCCTGACCGCCCTCGTCGCGGCCGACCACGACGCGCGCGGCTACCTGGACATCGTCGAGGTCCTCCGGCGCGACGGTGCTCAGGTCGAGCGCGACCTGCGCCAGCTCTGGCGGCGAGTCGTCTTCAACATCCTGGTCTCCAACACGGACGACCATCTCCGCAACCACGGCTTCCTGCGCGAGCGCAGGGGTTGGCGCCTCGCCCCTGCCTACGACCTCAACCCCACGCCCGTCGACGTGAAGCCTCGCGTGCACGCGCTCGCCATCGACGAGGTCGACGCGACGGCTTCGCTGGAGGCAGCGCTGTCCGTCGCACCCAAGTTCGGCATCGCGAATCTCGCGCAGGCGCGCGAGATCGCCGCGGAGGTAGGCGCCGCCGTCGCCCGCTGGCGAGCAGTCGCGGCCAGGTTCGGAATCACGCCAGCTCAGGCCGAGCGCATGGCCAGCGCGTTCGAGCACGACGACCTGCACGCCGCCCTCGGCGAAGGGCCACGCCGGGGTGAGCAAAGCCGCCGGCGCAGACGGTCCTCCTCTGTGCGTGACGGGTAGCTACCCCAGTCGAATCGTGCCGCCCAGGGCCGCCCGCGACTCGATGACCCGCACGCGGGGCAGTTCGAGGGTGGTCAGGAAGCCGCCCTTGCCGCAGCCCGTGTCCAGGCCGATGGTGCAGGGGCCCGCCCACATGTCCTTGGGATCCTCGGGCGTGTACTGGCTCAGCTCCTCGGGCAGGTACTCGGTCACGGTGTGCCCGAAGATGACGCGCTTGCCGCGATAGTGGCGGAAGAA
>JACQWT010000229.1 GCA_016209145.1 Deltaproteobacteria bacterium
CGATATTCTGGCTTCTGAACGAGAAAGAGCCCTGATTTCGCGCGAATGCGCGAAATCAGGGCTCCAAACTCGCCTGGAACTTCAGTCTAGGAGGTACCGGGCCCGCCCCCCTCGCCGAAGGACGAGCGTCCGCTCGAGGCGCTGCACGCGACAACCGGCAGGCCGATGGCCGCCACGGACAAGAGCAAGAACGTGGTGCGCTTCATCGTGCTTCTCCCACTGTGCCGCAGGGATCGCCGCTCGGGGTCGGCCGGCGCGGGCTGGCCCCTACCAGGATTATCCTCCCGGCGGGTGGCTCTTTCAACGTCGGAAGCCGAACTACTTCGGATCGGGAATGTGCACCGTCCCGGTCGGCGTCTCCTCGACCTCGAAGCGGAAGTCGTCGATCACCACCGTCGAGTCGAGGATGCCGTCGCCCGAGTCCCAGGCGGCGAACATCAGCTCGATCTCGCTCCCCGGGCTGTCGACCGGCGCGGAGGTCTCCAGCCAGCCGGTGGCCGCGTGCTCCTCGAAGCCCGTGCCGCCCAGGGCGGCCGGGCCGAGCTCGCAGGGGAAGTTCTTGCCGCCGGCCTGCTGGGGCGCGCAGACCTCGAGGAAGCCCGCGTTGACGCTGATCGTGTTGCCCTGCTTGTCGAAGCTGATGTTGCCGTCCGGCAGATTCGCGAGCTTCGGGCTCAGCATGGCCACGAAGTAGTCGTTGAACATGGAGCAGATGTAGACGGGAAACTCCCAGGTGTAGAAGTCGAAGGCGAAGCGCAGGCTCTTGGCGTTGGTGGGCGTGCGGATCTTCAACGTCAGGGCGTGCGAGTCGTGCGGCTCGCCCGTGACCACGCCGGGGCAGCCGGGGAACTCCTTGGGGTAGCCCGCCGGACAGCCGGAGACGTAGCCCTTGTCGTAGCCTCCGGGATCCTGGTAGTTCGGGTCCGTGGGCTGCCGGGCGGCGCCCGAGGAGACGGCGAACACCTTCGCTCCTTCCTGGGGATGCACCATCGGGCCAAAGCCCGAGAGAATGCCGTTGCCGAGCGGATCTTGCCCGGGCGAGCCGTCGGCCTTGGAGTACTTCGCGCTGACGACGCCCCAGCCCGTGCCTCCGGCCTGCTTGCAAAGGCCCATGGCCCGCGCGCCGTCCATCGGATCCTGGCTCTCGACGGCCAGGGCCCCGTCGCAGTTCGTCGGGGTGTCGTCGGGCGCGCCGTTGCAGTCCTCGTCGATGTTGTTGCCGGCGTAGTCGAGGGCGCCGGGGTTCATCTGCTTGGTGCAGTCGTTGCAGTCGCCCTGGCCGCCGGTGAACCCGTCCTTGTCGTCGTCGAGATTCGTGTGATCGCCCTCGCAAGGCGGCTCCGTCTTGAGGATGCCCCCGCCGCCCTCGCCGCTGCTGCTGCTCAGGGCGAGCCCTCCTTGGGCGCCCGTGCCCGACGAGCTCGTGGACGACGAGCCCTTGCCTCCCTCGCCGTCCTGGTCCCCAGAACGCTTGCTCGACGCGCCGCAGGCCGCGACGAGCACTCCGAGTACGAGGCACGCCAGCGTGCCCTTGCAAAGATCGATCATGGCAGGCTTCTCCGGATGAAAGCGGGTCCCACGGCCATAGAGTACCGGCCCCGGGCCACGCGCGCCAGCCGCATTGTCGCCCCCCCTCCTCCGCACCGCCGTCCTAGCGCCGGGCGTCCGGGAGCAGGTCGTCGGCCATGGCTGCCGCGCGGTCGGTCTTCTCCCACGAGAACTCCTTGCGGCCGAAGTGACCGTAGGCCGCAGTGGGCAGGTAGATCGGCGCGAGCAGGCCGAGTTGCTCTATGATCGCCTTGGGGCGCATGTCGAAGCTCTGCCCGATGTAGCGGGCGAGCTCCTCGTCCGGCACCTTGCCCGTGCCGAAGGTGCTCACGTGCACGCCGACCGGCCGCGCCACGCCAATGGCGTAGGCGACCTGGATCTCGCAGCGCTCCGCCAGGCCCGCGGCCACCACGTTCTTGGCGACGTAGCGCACGTAGTAGCTCGCGGATCGGTCGACCTTCGAAGGATCCTTGCCGCTGAACGAGCCGCCGCCGTGCCGCCCCATGCCGCCGTAGGTGTCGACGATGATCTTGCGGCCGGTCAAGCCCGAGTCGCCCATGGGCCCGCCGATGACGAAGCGACCCGTCGGATTGACGTAGATCTTGGTGTTCCGGTCCGTGAGCCGTGCCGGGATGACCTTGTCGATCACCAGGCTCCGGATCGCCTCCTTGATCTCCTTGTGGCGCACGTGCGGGGCGTGCTGCGCCGAGACCACCACGGCCGCCACGCGTACCGGCCGGCCGTCCTCGTAGTCGATCGTGACCTGCGTCTTGCCGTCCGGCCGTAGCCAGTCGACGGCGCCGGTCTTGCGCACGCGGGCAAGCTGGCGGGCAAGGCGGTGCGCGAAGCTGATGGGCGCGGGCATCAGCTCCTCGGTCTCGCTCGTGGCGTAGCCGAACATCATGCCCTGGTCGCCGGCGCCCTGCTCCTTGCTCTCCGTTTCGTCCACGCCGCGCGCGATGTCGGGCGACTGCTTCTCGATGGCTGTCAGCACCGCGCAGGTCTTGTAGTCGAAGCCCATCTCGGCGTCGGTGTAGCCGATGCCCTTGATCGTGGCGCGCACCAGCTCCGGGATGTCCACCCACGCGCTCGTCGTGACCTCACCCACCACCACCGCCATACCCGTCTTGACGACGCTCTCCACGGCCACCCGCGCCCGCACGTCCTGGGTGAAGATGGCGTCGAGAACCGCGTCCGAGATCTGGTCGCAGATCTTGTCGGGGTGGCCCTCGGTGACGGACTCGGAAGTGAACTGGTAGCAGTGCATCTGGCTCTCCTGAGAAGGCGGGCCGGGGGCCGCGCCCAAGGGAGCCCGACGCTTACGCGCGCCTCTCGCTACCGTCAACGGCCCTGTGGGCTGCTCCGCCAGAGCCGGTCACTGCTCGGGCTTGGGCACACAGCACAGCTTGCGCGCGCCGGGGCCTACGGCCGCGGGCGTGCACTGCACGGCCGCGTCTCCCGCCTCGATCTGCAACGCGCCGACTTCTCCGAGCAGGGCGGTCCAGCAGGTGCCGTCAACCTCGACGCTTTGGTGCTGAGCCTCCTCGCAGCCGGCGTCTCCGGCGCCATAGAGATCCATGGCGGCGCACGACCTAGCAGCCGTCCTGGTAGCTCTCGAGCAAGGACTCGCAGCAGTTGTCCTCGTCGGGTCCGATCAACAGCCGGCAGATCTCCGTCTGGGCTTCGCAGTAGCTCTCGTCGTGCTTGCAGTCCGCGCAAGCTTCCTCCGCATCGTCGCAGACCGAGCTGCAGCCGGCAACGGCTAGGAGTGTGTCGGAGAAAGCGTGCTCGAAATGGTCCAAGTTATCGAAATCGCTCACTTTACTCTGACGCTGGAACCGAACAATTCCGCGCACTTAGTTTTTTCTCCGACAGACTCCTAGGACCACAACGGCGGCGGCTCCCAGCATGCCCCGCCCTCGGCCCATCTGGGCCTTGCCTCGCATCATGGACGGCAGCCTAGTCAACTGGCGGGCGGACCGCCAGCGCGTTCGCCCGCCGCCAAGAGATCCCGCCGTGTGCCAGGGACGGGCGCTACTTCCCGGCCAGCTTCTCGATGCGCTTGACGAGCTCGGCCGGGAACACGCCCTGGGCGAGACGAGCGCGCACCTTGGTGAAGACCCCCTCCCAAAGCGCCACCGTGGCCGCGTCGGGAGTCACCACGGTCATGTGGCTGGAGGCGAACTCGAATGCCTTCTGGTCCTCGTGGCGGATCTTCTCGGTAAGCAGCTTGCCCGTGATCTCGCCGGTCTTGAGCAGGACGTCCTTCTGCTCGGGGGTGAGCTTGCCGAGGGCACCCTTCGAGAAGACGAGCGCCCCGACCATCGTGGAGACGGGATGAGCGACGATGTGGTCGGCGTGCGCGTGCCACTGGAACTGCGTGGCGGCGAGCGACGGCACGGAGAAGACGTTGACTCGCTTCGCACTCAGGGCGGAGAGCAGCTCGGGCACGCTCATCGGCACGCAGGTGACGCCGAGCAGGGTGTACGCCGCGGGCAGGACGTCGTCGTCGGTCCAGCAGTAGGGCTTGGTGCCCTTGAGATCCTCGGGCTTGGTGATGGCCTTGCCCATCGAGAAGACACGCACGATGCCGACGTCGCCCCAGCCGCCGAGGATGAAGCCCTCCTTGTCGACGGCCGCCCGGAGCTCCGCGTTCAGGGCGTCGCGCACCTTGTCGAGTTGCGCCCAGACCTGCTTGTAGTCGCCCGGTTTCCACAGTCCGGGCATCTGCAAGGCGAGGATGTTCTTGTAGATCTTGCTCAGGCCCACGCCCGTCACGGCCGCGCCGTCGAGCTGGCCCGCGCGCATCTTGCCGACCATCGCCCCCTCGTCGCCCTGCTGGCCGTTCCAGTAGAACCGGAGGGTCAGATCCACGTTCTTCTCGGCTACCTTCTTCTGCCAGACCGTGAAGACCTTGCCCCACGGACTGTTCTTGGGCGCCAGCGTCCCGATGCCCAGCTCGGTCGCCTGCGCCTCGCTCGCGCCGCTCAGGCCCACCAGCACGAGCAGAGCGGCGAGCAGCGTTGCGGTTCTTCTGCGCAAGATCATCACGTCCTCCATGAAACTCCAGGCTGTCCGGTTCGAGATGGAATGGCCGCGGGGAGCATGGCCCGGTCCCCGTGCCGCGGGGCCTCGCCCACGCTCCCTTCGGCGCCTGCGGCGCTGCGCCTGTTACCACACGGCGGACGCCCTGACTATCCCTTCTGAGACGGTTGTTCGGCCCTGCTATTCGACGCGTTCGTGCTGCGGCCCAAGCTCCTGGCCCTGGCGCAGCGGACCGCGCCGCAGCTCGACGCGCAGCACCTCTTCACCCCGGACGATCGTCAGCTCGACCTTCGAGCCGACCTCGCCGCGCAGCAGCCGGCGGACCTCGTCGGGACCGAGATCATCGACCAGAACGCCGTCAATCATCTTGATTCTATCGCCGGGCAGCAGGCCGGCCTCGTGGGCCGGCAAGCCGTCCGGCGCCTCGCGCACGTGCACGGCACCAGTGGCGTTGTCGCGGCTCAGGAGGGCGCCGATCGATCCCGCTGCCGGGCCGGAGCAGCTCAGCAACAGGCCGAGGAGGCAGGCGGGGTGGAAAGCACGAATCCGTCGCCGGCGCTGGCACGCCGCGGCGGCCGCCGCCACCGCGAGGGCGAACCAGCCGGCCCCGCCCGAGGACCGGGGCCCCGCCGCCGCCAAGGCACAGCCGTCCTCCTCGTCCGCCGGCTCCGGCGCGGCAGGCTCGGGCACGCAGGCGCCGACGTCCGGGTCGCACTGCCAGCGCGCAGGACACGCCGGCGCGGCCGGATCGCAGGCCGCGAGACACACCCGCGCGGCGTCGTCAGGCCGGGCACGCGCGCAGACGTGGCCCTCGGTGCAGAAGCCCAGGCAGCTCTCGCCCGGGCCGGCCGGCGGCGGCGCCGCGCTCGAGCCGGTCACGGCCCAGAACGGGGGATCGATCCCGCCTGCCTCGGCCGCCGCAAGCGCCGTCTGCACGATGAAGTCCTTCCAGGCGCTCACGCCGCCGTAGACCGACGAGATGCAGCCCGAGGGGCCGCGCGAGAGCACCCCCATGACGCGCCCCTCACCGTCCAGGGCCGGGCCACCCGAGTCGCCGGGACAGGTCGGCGAGTTGCCTTTCCACTCGCTCGGCTTGATCGACGCCGCGCTCTTGCAGCCTTCACCGACGCACTTGACCAGGTTGCCGTCGATACGCATGCGCGTGCCGCTGGAGCCGCCGTCGGGCTCGGTCAGACCGTAGCCGATGGCCGAGAACTGCTCCCCGGGCTCGGGCACAGCGTCGATGCGCGGGACGATGGGCGTGGCCTCCTTGGCCGGAACGCCGGCGCCTTCGAGGACAATGAGCGCCACGTCGAAGCCGCACAGGTTGTCCGTGCCCGGCGCCGTGAAGACCGGCCCCTCGGCCCCCTTGTGGAAGGCCGGCCCGTCCTCGGTGGGGCGCACGGTCTGCGTCGTGACGCGGAAGATGGCTCCGCCGGCCGTGGTCCCGAAGTCGGTCTTGCCGCAGACGACGCCGCCGCCCGGCGCCTCGTCCTGGGTCAGGGCCACGCAGTGCTGCGCCGTCAGCACGAGGTTCGGGGCGATCAGCGTGCCGCTACAGTGCCCGATGAAGTACAGGCCCAGGAGGTTCACGGCCAGGCCCACGGCGCCTTTGGTCTGCTCGTCGATCTGGCCGCCCACGATGGGCTGTGCCACGGCGCGGGTGATCACGCCTGGCTCGGGCGCGAGCGGATCGGCGTCGGCGCAGCCGGTGGCGGCCAGAACTGCTGGGGCCAAGGCAAGGCGGAGGGCGGCGGCGCGGATCATGGGCTACCCGGATCATGTTGCCACAGCGGCAGCCCTGGTTGTAGGTCGGCCAACTTGCGTGCCGTTGCCGCTGGCCTCCCCGCCGCGGCCCCGGCTACCATGGACTTACCGGCCGCAAGGCCCGCCGCCGGCCGGCGCCCCGACTCGTTGAAAGGAACCGCAATGGAACGAGCGTCTCGTTGCCTACGTGCTGCTTCATGGTCGGCCCTGGTCGTGGCCGGCGCCCTTGCCGCCTGCTCCGGGAGCGAGCCGGTCACGGTGACCTCGCCTAGCTCCAGCGGCGGCGGGGGTCAGACCGGCTGTCCGGCCGGCCAGGTGTCGTGCGCGGCAGGCTGCACGAACACCGCCCTGGATCCCGCCAACTGCGGGGCCTGCGGCCAGGCCTGCGGCGCGGGCGAGGTCTGCTCCGGCGGGGCCTGCGCGCTCGTGTGCGGCGGCGGGACAAGCAAGTGCGGCAAGCTGTGCGTCAACACGGCCAACGACGCCGAGCACTGCGGGAGCTGCGGCAATGCCTGTGCCCCGGGAGCCGTCTGCTCGGCGGGCCAGTGCGGGCTCGTGTGCCAGGGCGGGACGGCCAAGTGCGGCGACAAGTGCGTCGATCCGGGCACCGATCCCGCCAACTGCGGCAACTGCGGCACGAGCTGCGAGCCCGGCGAGATCTGCGCCAACGGCCAGTGCGGGCTGGATTGCGCCGGCGGGAGCACCAAGTGCTCGGGCGTGTGCGTCGACACCGATCTCGATCCGGCCCACTGCGGCGGCTGCAACAACGCCTGCGGCGTGGGCGAGATCTGCACCCAGGGAGAGTGCGGGCTGGAGTGCCTCGGCGGCACCGCGAAGTGCGGCAACAAGTGCGTCGACACGACCATCGATCCGGCCAACTGCGGCGGTTGCGGCGTCGTGTGCGGGCCCGGCGCCGTGTGCTCGGCGGGCGCGTGCGGGCTCGATTGCGCCGGCGGCACCACCAAGTGCGGCAACAAGTGCGTCGACACGGAGAACGACCCGGCCAACTGCGGCGGCTGCGGCAAGGCTTGCGCGCCGGGCGAGGTCTGCTCCGCCGCCCAGTGCGGCTTGCAGTGCGGGGGCGGCACGACCAAGTGTGCGGGCAAGTGTGTGGACACGCTGCTCGATTCCGCCAACTGCGGCGGCTGCGGCGTGCAGTGCGCCCCGGGGCAGATCTGCTCGGCCGGGAAGTGCGGGCTCGATTGCGCCGGCGGCACCACCAAGTGCGGCGCCGAGTGCGTGGACCCGGAGATCGACCCTCTGAACTGCGGCGGCTGCGGCCAGGCCTGCCTCGCCGGC
>JACQWT010000230.1 GCA_016209145.1 Deltaproteobacteria bacterium
CCTAGATCCCCGTGAACGGATACTCGCGGGCCCTCTGGTCGCGGCGGCCCTGTGCGCCGGGAGCGCGTGCTCGCCGCCCGCGCCGGAGCCGCCGGCCTGGGCCTGGGACGGTGGGGCCGAGGCGGCGCTGGGTCCGGTGCAGGTCGCCCGGCGCACGGCAGTGCTGCCCAACTACCCCTGCTCGCAGTGCCACCTGGACCGCCCGCGGGCGCCGGCCGCGAGCCGCCGGCGCGGCGCCGCGCCGGAAGCGGACGGCGGCCCGAGCCCCGAGCTGCGGCTGCCCGATCCGCGCCCGCGTCCCCTGCGCGAGCTGCACGAGCGGATCGAGCTCTCGCACGGCGAGCTCGCGGGCTGGTGCTACGGCTGCCATGGCCTGAGGAGCATCGATCGGCTCGAGCTTCCCGACGAGACGCTCGTGTCGTTCGACGAGCCCGAGCGGCTCTGCGGCGCCTGCCACGGCTTGCGGCTTGCCGACTGGCGCGCCGGGATCCACGACCTCGTCACCGGAGGCTGGAATGGCCCCAAGCTCAGCCGCGCCTGCCCCGATTGCCACGATCCGCACGCGCCTCGCTTCGCACCCCTCGTGCCGCTGCCGCCGCCCGCGCCGCCGCGCGTGGGGGCGGTGAGAACGAGCTCGGAGGGAGTGCCGTGAGCCGTCCGCGGCGATCGCCACGTCGCCAGCTTCTGCGCGGCGCTGCTGCGGCGGCGGGTGCGCTCGCGCTGGCGGCCTGCGGGGGCGGCGCGCACGGGGGCTCCTTCCTACGGCGGCACTACCGCGAGCTGTCGGCCGACGACAAGCGGCGCCTGTTCGCCGCGCTCGAGGCCGACGCCTACGCGCGCACCGGCGTTCGCGTCACGATAGGCGATCCGCCCCCCGTGCCGGGCGTGCACTTCGCCCAGGGGCTCGGCCTGACTCGCTGCATTGGCTGCCGGCGCTGCGTCGCGGCCTGCGCCCGCGAGAGCAACTGCTCGCGGGACCCGCAGATCCAGTACATCCGCGTGCTGGAGCTGGATCGGGGCTCCTTCGATCTGGGCCGCGCCAGCGCCTACTACGACCGGCCGGCCGTGCCCGCCGAAGGGAAGATCTACCTGCCCGTCTCCTGCCACCAGTGCGCCAACCCCCCTTGCGTGCGGGCCTGCCCGGTGCAGGCCACCTGGGTGGAGCCCGACGGCATCGTGGTCGTCGACTACGACTGGTGCATCGGCTGTCGCTACTGCCAGGCGGCCTGCCCCTACTGGGCGCGGCGCTTCAACTTCGCCGAGCCCACGGTGCCCCCGGACGAGATCACGCCCGCGCAGGGCTACCTGTCGAGCCGCCTGCGGCCGGTGGGCGTGGTCGAGAAGTGCTCCTTCTGCTTGCACCGCACGCGGGTCGGAAGCTACCCCGCGTGCGTCGAGGCTTGCCCCACGGGCGCGCGCAAGTTCGGCGATCTCGGGGATCCGCGGGGCGAGCTGCGGCGCACCATCGAGCGCAAGCGGATCCTCGTCTTGAAGGAGGAGCTCGGCACCCTGCCGCGGTTCTTCTACTACTTCGACTGAGCCCCATGAGAACGGCCCTCCAGTTCGTCAGCCGCGGCGCGCGGGCGAGCGTGCGGGGAAGCGGCGCGTACTACCTTTGGCTCGGCTTCCTGCTCCTTCTCGTCGTGCTGGGCGCCGTGGCCTACGGGCACCAACTGCGCCGGGGCCTGGTGGTCACGAACATGACCGATCAGGTCTCGTGGGGATTCTACATCGGCAACTTCACCTTCCTCGTGGGCACGGCGGCCGCGGCCGTCATGATCGTCATCCCGGCCTTCGCATACCGGCAGCGCGCCCTGCGCGAGGTCGTGGTGCTGGGCGAGCTCATGGCGGTCGTGACGGTGGCGATGTGCCTGGTGTTCGTCGTGGTCGACCTCGGCCAACCGGCGCGGCTCTGGCACATGCTGCCGCTGTTCGGCCGGCCGAACTTCCCCGCCTCGGTCATGACCTGGGACGTGGTCGCGCTCACGGGCTACCTGCTGCTCAACGCCTTCCTGTCGGCGCACGTGCTCTACGCCACGTTCCGCGGCTCCGCGCCCGGCGGCCGGGGCTACCGCGCTCTGGTCTGGGTGGCCATTCCCTGGGCCATCAGCATCCACACCGTGACGGCGTTCATCTACAGCGGGCTTGGCGCACGGCCCTACTGGCACGCCGCCGTGCTGGCGCCGCACTTCCTGGCCTCGGCGTTTGCCGCCGGGCCGGCGCTGCTGATCGCGGTGCTGCTCGCCGTGCGCCGGCACTTGGCGCTCCCCGTCGACGACCTGGCCATCCGCCGGCTGCGCCAGATCGCGGCCGTGGCGATGCTGGTGAACCTGTTCCTGTTCGGCGCCGAGGTGTTCACCGAGCTGTACGCGCAAACCGCCCACGCCGCGTCGATGCGCTATCACCTCTTCGGGCTGCCCGGCCAGCGCCTGCCCGCCGCCCTGACCTGGGCGGCGGTGGCTCTGGACGCTCTGGCGGTCGTGGGGCTCATGGCGCTGCGGCCCCAGCGGCAGCGCGGGCTGCTCGCCGGCGCCTGCTGGTGTGCAGTGGTCGGGGTGTGGATGGAGAAGGGCCTGGGCCTGGTCGTGCCCGGCCTCGTTCCGACGCCGTTGGGCGAGGTCGCGGGCTACACGCCCTCGGCGACCGAGCTGTGCGTGGGGGCCGGGATCTGGGCCGGCGGAGCGCTGCTCTACTCGCTGCTCGTCAAGGGAGCGGCGGCCATCCAGTCGGGCGAGCTGCGGGCTATTCTACTACGCCCCAGAATCGTCGCGCCGCGCGACGATTCTGGGCTGCGCGAAGCGCCCGAGACGGGCGTCGGGGTTGGGGCCCCGACGCCGAGGCAGCCGGCAGCGTGAAACTTCCGGTCGGCCGGCAACCGCGGCCCTGGCGCCTCCGCCCGGGGTTCGTGGGGGAACGCGAAGGCGTGAACGCTGGCGTTCGCGGCCTGGATTGCGGGCGAAGCCCGCGCTATGGGGTCGTCGTGAGAGCGCGGTGGATACCGGCCGTCGGGGTGGTCTGGGCGATCGCGCTCGCGGCCTGCGACGAGCCCGCGCCTTCCTCCCCCCCTCTCGAAGCAGTCGCGGTCGCGCCGCCGTGTACCTCGGCCGAGGCGATCCCGGACGCTCCGGTGGCCGGCACGCTTCGCGGGGTGCCGTTCGCCGCGCGCGACATGCGCTACGAGATCGTCCGGCGGCCAGGGGGCAAGGGGGGCGGGCCGGAGCGCGTGGACATCAAGCTCTCGGCCGCGCCGGCGTCCGCGCCGTGCGGGCCCCGGGCAGCGGATGCGCCGAGCGTGTGGATCCGCCTGGAGGGCGTGAGGCTCGCGCCGCAGGAGCTACGCCGCCGGGCGGACGGGGAGCAGGCGTCGTGGTCGGTGCACTACCAAGCACGCGAGCAGGGGCGCTGGGTCGGAAACGGCAGCGGCGCGGCGCTGCTCGTGCTGCGCGCCGTGCGCCCGGACTACCTCGTCGAGGGCGACCTGGCGGTCTGCTTCGCTGACGGCATGGGGAGCTGCGTCTCGGGGTCGTTCTCGGCCCGCTACTGCCCGGATCCCGCCGAGCCCGTGCTGCGCAAGCTCGGGCCGGAGGTGAAGAAGCAGCCCCCGTAATTTCGTGTAGTTACGTCGGCAGCGGGCGTTCGATTGAAACTTCCGCCGGGCTCGCTCGTCAATATCGTGCCCGGTCGGTTCCCGGGCAGGAAACAACACCCCCGTGGAAAGAACTCTCGGCCAAGCGGCGTTGTCACAGCGAAGTGGCCGGGACCACGGCCGCGAAGGAGGAAGCCCGATGAAACTCAGCCTCGCCCTTGCAGCTCGCAGTCTGGGGTTGGCAGCTTGCGCCGCTCTGTGCGTCGGCCTGACCTCGGCGGACGCCCGCGCCTGCGGCGCCGCCTGGTACCCGGCGATCGAGATCGACTACCGGACCATGGGTGTGGCCCAGGCCGAGAAGGAGCTCGAGGCGGGCAAGTACGCGCTGGCGGCAGGCCGCGTGGTCCGGATGATCCCCTACGTCCGCGCGGCCAAGCCGGGCGCGGAGCTCATGGTGACCCGGGCGATGCGGGTGCTGGCCGTGTCCACCGTACGGCTCGACGGGAGGCTGCCGTTCGAGAAGAGGGTGCCCAAGGGCATTCACAGGCAGTGGCCCGGCAGCTCGGCCGAGGATCGCCAGGCCAACCTGGAGTGGTCGGTGGCCACGTTGGAGAAGCTCAACGAGCGGCGCAAGAACGATCCCGCGTTGCTGAGCGAGCTGGGCGAGGCCATGGCGAGGGTCGACCGCTACCGCGACCGGGCGCTCGACGTGCTGGGCAAGCTCGCCGCCCGGGATCTGCTCGCCAGCCCCGAGGCATACGCGGCCCTGGCGCGGCTGCGCAACGACGACGGCGACGACTCCGGCAGCCGCCTCGCCGCCAACCGCTGCCTCGCCATGGCCAACGAGGCGGCCCTGTGCCACGTGACCGGCTTCTTCACCTGGCAGAGCTGAGAGGTTCTGGCCCTTCAGCTTCCCGGCGGCGTGCGTACGACGAGCAGGCGGATCTCGGTCATGTCCTCCATGGCCCAGCGGATCCCCTCGCGGCCCAGGCCGCTCTCCTTGACGCCGCCGTAGGGCATGTGGTCGACGCGCCAGGAGGGCACGTCGCCGACGATCACGCCTCCCACGTCGAGCACCTCCCAGGCGCGCAGCGCCTTGTGCAGGTCGCGCGTGAATACTCCGGCCTGTAGGCCGTAGGTGCTGGCGTTGACCTCCTCCAGAGCCTGCTCGAAGTCCGTGAAAGGCTCGATGCACGCCACCGGCCCGAACACCTCGCGGGCGTAGAGCCGGCAGCCATGGGGCACGCTTTCCAGCAAGGTGGCTTCGACCATCGGCCCCCGGCGCCCCCCGCCGCAAAGCAGCCTGGCGCCGGCCGTAGCGGCCTCGTCGATCCAGCTCTGCTCCCGCACGGCATCGGCCTCCGAGATCATGGGGCCGATGAAGGTCTTCTCCTCGCGCGGATCTCCCATGCACAGGGCGCGCGCCGCCGCGACCAGCCGCTCCCGGGCCTGCTCGTAGATGCTCTCGTGGATCAAGATGCGCTGCACCGAGATGCAGCTCTGGCCCGACTGGTAGAAGGCGCCGAAGATGAGCCTTCCTATGGCGTCGTCGAGATCCGTGCCCTCGTCGAGCACGCACGCGGCGTTGCCGCCGAGCTCCAGCACGACCTTCTTGCGGCCGCTCTTGGCCTTGAGCGCCCAGCCCACGGCGGGTGAGCCCGTGAAGCTCAGGAGCTTGATGCGCTCGTCGGTCGCGAGAACCTCGGCCTCCGCCCCCTGGCAGGGCAGGATCGAGAACGCACCTTCGGGCAGATCCGTCTCGGCCAGGATCTCGCCGATGATGAGCGCGCCCAGGGGCGTGCTGGAGGCGGGCTTCAACACGAAGGGGCAGCCCACGGCCAGGGCCGGCGCGATCTTGTGGGCCACGAGGTTCAGGGGGAAGTTGAAGGGCGTGATGAGCGCGCAGGGGCCGACCGGCACGCGCTTGTACATGCCGGCGTAGCCCCTGGCGCGCGCACTGATCTCCAGATCGAGCACCTCGCCGCAGAGGCGCACGCTCTGTTCGGCGGCGCTGCGGAAGGTGTCGATCAAGCGGTCGACCTCGCCCCGTGCATCCCGGATGGGCTTGCCGGCCTCGATGCACAGCGAGAGGGCAAGCTCCTCGGAGCGCTCGCGAAAGCGCCGCACACAGTGCTCCAGCACCCCCTGGCGCTCGTAGGCGGCGAGCCGGCGCATCGGCCCCTGGGCGGCGGCCGCGGCGGCGATGGCCAGCTCGATCGCCGCTGGTCCGGGCCGCGCCACGCGGGCCGCGAGCTTGCCCGAGTACTTATCGGTGACCTCGAGATCGAGGTTGGGCTGTGCCGGCTTGCCGGCGAGGTAGTAGGGCCAGCTCGCCCGGAGCATGGCTTCTTACTGCACGACCACCACCTGGTTGTCGGGCGGGCAGGTGATCCAGTACTCGTAGTAGCTCCCCGGTTGGACGATCGCCACGTTCTGCGGGTCGCAGTTGCCCAACGGAACGCGCGTCATGCCGCCGGTGCCGTCGGTGTCGATCTCGGTGTTGTTGGAGGTCCGCACGAGCGAAAGCTCGTTCGTGCCGTCCAGGGTGACGGCCAGGATCGTGCCGTCGGGGCTCAGAGCAAGCCCCTGTGGAGTGCTGTCGTCCGGGTAGTCGATGGTGGCGACGATCTGGCCGTAGGTCGCGCCATCGCCGGGATTGACGCCAATGACGTACACGCGGCTCCACCAGGAAGAGTCGCTCACGTACGCCCTGGTAGCCGAGGCAACGATGTCCCAGCTCGTCCCGGGGATGTTTCGCGTGACCTCGGCCCAGTCCGAGGTCACGCCGTCGCAGGCCTCGGCCCTCATCAGCAAGAACCAGTCGTCCTTGGCGTAGAAGTAGCGCGCGTCGTCGCCCGGCCGGGTGGCGATGGCGCGCCCCGTGCCGCCGCCGGCCGGGTCGTACATCCAGTTCGCGCCGCCGCCGTTGTTGTCGCACTGGGTCATGGCGCCGAGGTTCACGGTGGCGATCCGATCGTTCCAGCACGAGTAGTAGGCGCGCGAGCCGCTCGCGTTGATGGCCAGGTCGAACATGCCGTTGCCGCAGCCGCTGTTGTTGAGATCTGTCCAGGCGCTCCAGACGGCCGGCGAGCCGGCGATGCTGAGCCGGGTAGTGCTGCGGCCGCTCATGTTGGCGCTGTAGGCCATGGTGCCCCGCAGCGCCAGACCGCGCGGCTCCGCGGGCCAGCTCGTGCCCACGCTGCTCAGGCTGCGTCCCGCCACGCTCAGCTCGAGCAGATCGTCCGAGCCGGGGGCTGTCACCCACATCCTGCTCCCGCCCGGATCGAGCTTGATGTCCCAGGGTGAAGTGCCGCCACCCGTGTTGATGGTCGCGACCACCGAGGCCCGGGCGTAGAAGGAGCTCGTGTAGTTGGTCGGGCTGCCCGCACCGCAGGAGAGCTGCATGGGATCCTGGGACAACGGCTGGCCCTCCGGATCCTTGACGCTGCTCTCGACCGTCACGGAGTACTGCTCGGCGAGGAAGAGCGGCACTCCCGGCTGCACGTACATCGTGTCCTTGGCGGGGCTGAAGCTCACGTTGGTGGGGATCTTCGCCGCCGTAGCCAGCCGCCTGAGGTACACGTTCGTGCCGGCCGTGACCGAGCCCACGTCGATGGGCCGGGAAAGGTAGAGAGTGATCGTCCCGCCCGTGGGCAGGGTGGCGCCCGGCGGCGTGCTCGTGCCGGCCACGTTGAGCGTCGTGGTCGTGTCGAAGTCGTAGCCGCCCGCGGGCTTGGGCTCAAAGACCACGACGCGGC
Organism: Deltaproteobacteria bacterium; assembly: GCA_016209145.1. Classification (GTDB taxonomy): domain Bacteria; phylum Myxococcota_A; class Polyangia; order Polyangiales; family Polyangiaceae; genus JACQWT01. Next base: position 7,345 of record JACQWT010000230.1, read on the forward strand.
CGCCCGGAGCGAGCCCGGACAAGAACGCGCTGCGGCTGAGCTGCTCGCCGTCGCTGCCGTCGGCGTTCTGGATGCCGATGAGCGCTTCGGCCCCGGACTCGCGGTCGTTGAAGACCCAGCCGTCAAAGGCTGCCGTGTTGCGGTACTGGAACACGATGTCGTGGCTCGCCTCGTAGAGCACGAGCTGGAACGTGAAGATTTCGCCGGCACCCACGTTGTCGCGCACGGCGTCCCACTGCACCACGAGGCGCCGGTCGGGCGGCGAGCCCACGACGCGGGAGTAGACGACGCCGGCGTTGCCGACGTTGAGGTCCATGAAAAGCGGCGCGAGCAGGTTCTTCGGGTTGCTGGCGCTCGGGATGGCGAAGTGGGCGAACTGGCCCGAGGTGTCCGTGAACGAGGCCCAGCCGTTGGTGGCCACGCGCAGCTCCGCCCCGGCCGGAAAAAGCTCGGCGTAGAAGACGAAGTCGAAGGGGAGCTGCACCGGCCGGTTGGCGTCGTCGCTGCCGGGCGCGAAGCCCACGCTCTGCCCGGCCGTGGCGTCCACCCAGCAGTACTCAGCGTTGGCCCGATTGCTCGCCCCCGCGTAGGTGTAGCCGTTCAGAGCCACGGCCGTGCCCTTGGAGCTCTTGACCTTGACGTCGGCCGGGCCGGGAACGCCCGCCGGGGCGAGCACGGTCATCTCGGTCGAGCTCGTGACGGCGAGCACCTTGGCCGCCTCGGCACCGAAGGTCACCAACGTGTCCTTGGCCGAGGTGAAGGCCGTCCCGGCGATCACCACGGTGGTGCCGCCCTGGCGCGGGCCCGAGCTCGGGGAGATGTTGGTGATGGTGACGACGCTGAGCTGCTCGATGCTCACCTGGAGAGTCGCGATGTCGGTTGCGCCGTCGTTGTCGGTCACGCGCAGCGCCACCGTGTAGGCGCCCGCGTTCTGGTAGGCGTGGTTCACCGCCGCGCCGCTCTCCTCGACGTCGAAGTTCTGGCCGTCGTAGTCGAAGTCCCACTCGTGCGCGGCGATCTTGCCGTCGGGGTCGCTCGAGGAGGAGCCGCTGAAGCTCAGAAGTTGGCCGATGTCGCCGGCGCTCGGGCCCTGGATGACGGCCACCGGCGGCTGGTTGGGCGTGACCTCCAGGGCAGCCGTGGCCACGGCCCTGTCGCCGTCGTTGTCGGTCACGCGCAGGGCCACGAGGTAGGAGCCAGCGAGAGGCCACCCATTATTGACCGTGGGCCCGGTAGCCTGCACGTCGAAGTTGTTGCCGTCGTAGTCGAAGTCCCACTCGTAGTCGGTGATCGCGCCGTCGGAATCGGTCGAGCCGGAGCCGCTGAAGCTGGCCGTCTCGTCGATGCGCACCTGGCTCGGGCCCTTGATGGCGGGCTGGGGGGGCTTGTTCGCCGTGACGACGAGCGCGTGCGTCGTCAAGCC
>JACQWT010000030.1 GCA_016209145.1 Deltaproteobacteria bacterium
AGCACCGCGAAGGCGTCGCGGCGCGCGCCGGCCAGGAGCGCCTCGGCGCGCCACGGCTCGCTCCGTCCTTCTGCCTCGCCCGGGACGGGCCCGAGCAGCTCGCCCCAGTGTTGGCGCAGCGCGGCCGGCCGTCCCTGCTCGAACCACACAAGCTCGACCGCCTGGTGCTCGGGCGCCACCTGCTCGCGCGGCAGCGGTGCAGGCAGCGGAGCCGGAGAAGCCGGCGCCTGGCGCTCGCCGCGCGGTGGCGCGACGGCAGGAGGGGACGGAGACGCTGGCGCCGCTGGCGCAGTCGGGGTCGGGCGCTCGCCGCGCGCAGACGTGACGGCCGGGGGCGGCGTGGATCCGGGCGCCCCAGGGGGCAGACGCTCGCCGCGCGGCGGCGGCACCGCCCGAGGGGGCGGCGTGGGCGGCCGGGGACGCTCGGCCTCGCGCGGCGCAGCGGGCGGACCGACCTCCAGCGAGCCCGGCGTGGCCGGGAAAGGCCGAAGGCCGGTCTCGGGCGGCGCCGCCGGGACCGCGACCGCGGCCGGAGCCGGCAGCGAGCCCCCCGCACGCGGCGGCGGCGGCGTGCGCAGCCACGCCGGGTAGTCGTTCGAGAGCGACGGCGAGAGCGCGTCCACGGTCAGCTCGGCCGCGTCCTCGTGAACGCCGGTAGGCGTGTGCTCTTCCTGCTGCCCGAGCGAGCGCAGGACCACGGGCGCCTGGGGCGGCTCGGTGTCGCGCGCGGAGGCGGTGGGCGGCGTAGGCGTGGGGCGAGGCGTGGCAGCGGGTGCGGGCGTGGGCGTGGGCCGATCCTGCTCCACGTTCTCGATGGCCACGAGCACGCGCCCCGGCTGGTCCCGGCCCTCCAGCACGACCTGGGTGCGCCACGTGATGGCCCAGACCGCGCGCTCGGTGTCGATCCACACGGAGTCGGCCTCCATCTCGAGCTCCTCCTGCTCGCCCGGCCGGCGCTCGACGATGGCCTTGGGCTGCAGGCCGGGAAGGTACGTTTCGAGCACGGGATGGCCCGGATGGAGGTTCTCCAGCACGAGATGCGGCGCAAGCCGGTCGAGCTGCTGATCGGCCGGAGCGGCGTTGAAGTACTCGGCGTCGAAGTCGCGTGGCAACGGCCGGTCGTGCCAGCGCGTCTCCGACCATGCCTCGCCGAGCTCGCCCAGCCGGGCGAGGCGCGAAGGCCAGAGGGCGCCGATGGGACCGAAGCCGGCCGTGGGGATCGGACCGGAGCTCGTGGGATCGAAGCCCTCCGGGACGATACGCGGGAGCCGGGGCGAGCGTTGCCCCGGGATCCCAACCGGGTTGTCGGTGCCGGGACCGCCGGCCGCGAGCTCGTACCAGAGCGGAACGCGCGCGAAGGCCGGCCCAGCACGCCACTTGCCGTCCACCCACTGCCGCTCGGGCAGCACCTCGATGCCCTTGCGCAGCGGGCCCAGGCGCAGGCGCGCCACCAGCCGCTCGACGGAGTGGCCGCCCGGCGCAAATGCGCTGCCCACGAGCGTGACGTCCACGCGCCGCTTGAAGGGGGCGAGATCGCCGGGCGCGTAGACGCTTCGGTTGGGGTCGTCTTCGAGGAAGCGGTCGCGATCACAGATGGGATACTGGCGCTGCACAGTGCGGGCCAGGCCCGGACACAGCTCGAAAGTGCACTTGCAGACCACCGTCTGGATCCAGGAGCCTTGCCCGTGACGCCAGATGAGCGAGGCGACCGGCAGCGGGCTGAGAGAAAGAAGATCCATGGCCCTAGCGCCCCGCCCCGCGCCGATCCGGCTCGGCCTTCACGTAGATCGGGTTCGAGTAGATCCAGACGAAGTCGGCCGCCGCGAGATCGGCGTAGCTCGACAAGAACGCCGCCAGGTGCCGCGGCACCATGCGCACCTCGGCGCGGTAGGCCCCGGGCTCGCTCGGGGTGTACTTCATGTCGGCCTTGTCGCTCGACACCTCCTGCCAGCCCTGCTCCGTGGCGCGCAGGATGCGCAGTGTGAGCTCGGGCGGCTCGGCCTGGGCGTCGAGCTGGCGCACGTGGGGGAGCGCGACCTCCAGCGTGACGGGCCCGCCCGAAAGCACCACCTCTTCGCCCATCTCGCGCACGCCGTCGGCGCCGGTCGCATGGAAGTCGAAGCCCTCCGGATAGCCCAGGAACTCGAAGGCGCCGTAGAGCCGGCCGCCGCGCAGGGCCTCGGCGAGCTCCCTGTCCGCCCAGCTTCCGTCCTTGGCGGGCCGCACCAGCAGGTGGTTGCTGAACCACTGCATCATGCGCCGGAAGCCGTCCACGCGTTCGCCGTCCGGCAGCTTTTGGGGGAAGCTGTTGCGGTGGCAGTCGGTGGCCAGCACCGTCGTCCGCCGCGCGCCGCGGGAGAGCACCTGCGCCCACGTGTCCACGTAGCGCGGATCCTCGCTGATGATCGGCATGATGATGAGGTCCGGGTGCGGCAAGAGCTCCGGCTGCTCCATCTTGGCGATCAGGCCCACGGCGGCGCCCATGCCGTGGAACAGGTTGGCGTGCAGGTTGAACATCTCGAAGCCGTCGAGCGGCAGACCCACGAGCTGCTCGGCCGTCCAGTCCTCGGTGTGCGCCACCAGCGCCACCGCGCCCGCGGCCTTCAGGGCCTCGATCGCCTCGGCCGTGGCCGCGCCGTAGAGCTCGTCGCGCTCGGCCGGATCGTCCGACACGTGGCGCTCCAACGCGACCGGCATCGTGCCGGCCTCGCATCCCGTCATGATGAGCGCGGGCGGGCCGTCCGGGCAGCCGGCCCAGTTGGCGACCGGCGTGCCGTCGCGTTCCACCAACTCGTCGCCCCGCTCGGCCCGGTAGAGCAGCACCTCGGGGAACTCGTGCTCGGCAAACGAGTCGCGGTGGTCGGTCAGCATCAGGAACTCGTGACGCACGCGGCACAGCCCCGTGCGCAGCTCGCCCAAGCATTGCTCGTTGGGCTTCCCCTTCTCGTCGAGCGGCTCGCCGTCGCAGGCGTCGTGGGAGTAGACGGAGTGAGCGTGGACGATGCCGCGCAGATCGAGGAAGCCCCGCTCGGTCTGCCCGGGCAAGCTCGGCAGCACCACGCCCGGACACCACGAGTCCGACGGGCAGACCGGGAAGCCGGGGCCGCCGTCCGTGCCGGCGTCCGCCGCGGGCGCGGAAGGCGCAGCGTCGTCGGAGGAGCAGCCGACGCAGGCCACGGCAAGCGCGGCCGCGGCAAGCGCGGCGGATCTGGCGAGCAGGGGGGGACGGCGTTTCATGGCGAAGCGGCGGCGGCGCTACGGGAGACAGTAGGTATACTATTTCTCCGCCACATTTGCGCCAGTCGCGCAACATCCTCGCCGGTCAGGGCGAACGGGGTTGGGGCCCCGTTCGCGGGGTATGGGGCGAAGCCCCATCGTGAAATCCTCGCCGCGGACGGCACGCCTGCGGCTACAGCGGACAACGGCCGCGGGGCGTTGCTGGTCGCGGTTGCCTGTTCCGGTCGCGCGGGCGTGTCGGTTTCACCATTGGGTTGCGGGCATCGGCCTACGCTATCGTGTGCGCCGGGCGGCTGGCCGTCAAGCCATAGGCGTCAACCAAATGGGACACCACGAGGCAGTAGCGGCCGTCCCGGGACCCCGCTATCCTCCGAATCCGGGGCTGATGAGCCAGAGGATGCGCTACGGTCGCTACGAGGCGATCCGCCCCATTGCGTCGGGCGGCATGGCCACCGTCTACTTGGGCCGTGCCCTCGGCGCGGGGCGCTTCCAGCGCGTCGTGGCCGTCAAGGTGATGCACCCGCACATCGCCGGCGACCCCGAGTTCCGGGCCATGTTTCTGGACGAGGCTCGCCTCGCCGCCGGCATCCACCATCCGAACGTGGTGCCCACCCTCGACGTGCAGGCGCACGCCGACGGCCTGTTCCTGGTCATGGACTACGTGGCCGGCGCGTCGCTTCACGCGATCATCAAGCTACGGCAGGAGCGAGCGGAGCCGCCGCTGCCGTTGCCGGTCGCGCTGCGCATCTTCCTCGACATGCTCGCCGGGCTCGACGCGGCGCACGAGCTTCGGGCCGCCGACGGCAGCCTGCTCAACGTCGTGCACCGCGACGTGTCGCCGCAAAACGTGCTGGTCGGCATCGACGGGATCTCGCGCCTGACCGACTTCGGCGTGGCCCGCGCCGAGGCGCGCATCACCTCGACGCGGCAGGGCCAGATCAAGGGCAAGCTGCCCTACATGTCTCCCGAGCAGCTCCGGAGCAAGCCCGTGGACCGACGCACCGATGTCTATGCCGCCGGTGCCGTGTTCTGGGAGATGCTCGCGGGCCGGCGCCTGTTCCAGGCCGACGACCAGGGGGCGCTCATCGCCGCCGTGCTGGCCGGACCGGAGGCTTCGCTGCGCCAACTCGGCCTGGCCGTGCCCGCGGCCATCGACGAGGTGTGCATGCGCGCACTCCGGCCCGTCGCGGAACGCTTCGCCACGGCCGCCGAGCTGGGCGAGGCGCTCGAGCGCGCCGCCGAGGCGTCGGGAACGAGCGTGGCAACGCCGCGAGCGGTCGGCCTGCTCGCCAAGCAGTACTACCAGGAGCCCGAGCCGCTGCCTCCGCTGGCGCAAGGGGCCGGAGGAGACGAGCCGGCCGACGACGAACCGCCCCGGCTCACGATCCCCGTTCCCGTGTCTGCGCCTCTGTCCGCCGGGCAAACCCTGCCGGTCGGCGAGGACGGGCCGGCGGCCGCAGCACGCCCGGCCGTGCCCTGGGGGACAGCGGCGCCGCCCTCGGCGCCGCCGTTCGGCGCAGCGTTCTCGCCGCCTGGGCCTGCCTCGTGGCCCGGCCCGCACACGACCACGAGCGCGGCGGTCGCCGCCGTGAGTCGCGAGGCGCCAGCGCGCCGCAGCGCGCTCGGGCTCGCCGTGGCCGCGGCCGGGTTGCTGGCCGCCGGCGGGTTGGTCGCATGGTTGGCCATGGGCGGCGGCGCCGGCAGGGGCCCCGCGCGAGCCCCGGCTCCGGCGGCCGCCGCGACCGGGCTGCCGGCGGCGAGCGTCCCAGCCGCGGCCTCGACTTTCGCCCCGGCGGTGTCGAGCGCCCCGGCACCAACGCCGGCTGTCACCGCGAGCGCCTCCGCGGCCGCGAGCGCGGCAGCGGGCCTGCCGGCCGCGACGGCCGGCCCCGGCCCCGCGCGCCACAGGCCGCCCGCTGTGCCCGCGCATACGGCCACCGTATTCCACCCGGACGCGCCCTGAGATCTCCACCCATGCGCTCGCTTCTGCTCGTCGCCTCGCTCCTCGTGCTCGCCAGCGCCGCGCCAGCGCTCGCCCAGCCCGAGGCCGCTCCGGCGGAGACCATGCAGCAGTACACCTCCGCCCAGGAGCTCTACAAACAGGGGCGCTACGCGGCAGCGCTGCCGCTGTTCCGCGAAGTACTGGGCTCGCTCGGCAGCCCCAACGCCCGGCTCTACCTCGCCCGCTGCCTGCGCGAGCTCGGCAGGCTGCCCGAGGCCTACGCGGAGATGGCCACGAGCGCGCGTGAGGCGAGCGCGCGGGCGGAGCAGGAGCCCCGTTTCGCCCAGACGGCGCAGGCCGCAAGCGAGGAGCTTGCCGTGCTCGAGGCGCAGATCGGACGTGTGGAGCTGGTGCTGCCGGAGCGGCCGGCGGGGCTCGTGCTGGAGTTCGGCGGCAAGAGCGTCGAGGCCGACCGGCTCGGCGCGCCGCTCCCGGTGGCTCCCGGCGCGGTGTCGGTACGCGCCACGGCGCCGGGCCGCGCGCCGTTCGAGAAAGTGCTGTCGGTAGGGCCGGGCGAGCTCGTGCGCGTGACCGTCTCGCTCGCGCCGCCCGCACCGCCGGCGTCACGGCCGGTCCCGCCCCGCCCGCGCGCTGCGCCGCCTGCGCCGGCCCCGGCGGACGAGGGCGGCGGCCGACCCGGGCTGCGGGTCGCCGGCTACGTTGCCGCGGGAGTCGGCGTGCTTGGGATGGGCGCCTTCGCCGTCGCCGGGCTCATGGCCAACTCGCGCTTCGCCGAGATCGAGCGCGAGTGCGGCGGGAAGCAGTGCACCGATCCCGCCTACGCCACCCGCATCGACGAGGGCGAGACGCTCGACGCGATCGCCAACGCGGGCCTCGGGGTGGGGCTCGCGGGGCTCGCGGCCGGCGGCACCATGATCCTCATCGGCAGCCTGGGCGGCAGTGCCGACGGGGCGCGGCAGGCGCCGGCGCACGGCGGCCTTTGGCTCGGCTTGCGCGCGGGGTTCTGATCTTGGGCCGAGGGGGGCGCGACTGCGCGGCGCAGCGGGCAGGTCATCGTCCTGGGCGGAGGTGATCGTCATGGCCGGGGGCAATGGTCAAAGGTAATGGTCCAGGTGGCCGGGGGACCGTGATGAGTGGCCCGGCGGGCGAGGGGCGCGCCAGCAGAGCTGTCACGCCTCTCGCGTCGCCTGACTTCGGGGGCTCGGGGCAGGTGCTCTCGGGGCAAGACCCGGGTGGCGCCATGGCGTCCTCCTTCTTGTGGGTGAAAGACGGTTACAGCTCGTAGACTGGCTCGGCAGCACGCTGCTCTACTTCGGCAGGGACGGAGAGGAGCCGTAGCTGGCCGGATGACGGGAAGTGATTTGCTCGACAAGTGCGGGACCCATCGTCCCGCACCAGGCCCAGCGCGGTGGGGAATGGCTACCGACGCGGCGCGCGGGGCCGCCGGTGACCGCCGGGTGGCCCCGGACAACCACGCGTGTGGACCAGCAGGTGCTCGTGCTCCGGTCGGTCGTAGATCCGGCCGCGTGGTGACGGGACGAGCTGCCGGTTTCGGAAGTCGTCCATGAGCTCCCGATCGGCGGTCACGAGCGTACGGGCACCGCTCAGCCGGGCAAGCGCGATCACGTGCGGGTCGTCGGAACGGCAGCGCTCACGAACTGCCGCCTCCTCCGCCTCGAGTTGGTCGGCAGGATACGTCTTGGCCCGACTCTGCCGGCGAAGCTCGAGCAGATACCTCGCCGCGGCGTGGACGCGTTCGAGCTCCTCACTGAGCCGCCCGCCGTACACCAGGCGGCCGTCGTGTTCGAGCCAGTCGAAGATGGGACGGAAGGCGGCGGACGTGGTGCGGCCGAACACCTTCGCGGCAAGGTTGGCGTCGATGATCACGCACATGCGTCAGGCCCCGAGCATGCGGCGCTGCTCCTGGAGGAAGAAGCGGCGGTAGCCGTCCGGAGCGCCGACGAGCTCGCCCTCGGGGCTTAGCGGGATGGCGTGGACGGCGACGTTGTTTGCCTCCCGCTCGAAGTACAGCACCATCACTTGGTCGTGCGTCAGGCCCGGGACGGTTTGCTCGCGAACGTCCAGGCACAGCCGGTCCACGAGATAGTCGCTGTGGGTCTCCACGATGAAGCGTTTCCGGTCCTCGCAGACGAGTCGTCCGAGAAAGGTTGCCAGCTCGGCCTGGGCGCGTGGATGCAGGTGCACCTCGGGCTGCTGCAGGAGAAAGGTCGTCCCGCGCGGAGCCAGGACCGTATCCACGAGAATCGGAAGCGCCTGGCTGACGCCGTAGCCCACGTCCGTCAGGTTGAAGCCGAACCGATCGACCTTGACGTGGATCTGGAAGGGGTCGCTCGGCTTCTTGCCCTTGCGCCGGACATCGACGCCCTCCATGAGGCCGGCCGGCTGGCCAAACGCTCGCAACCGCTCCACCAAGCTCTTCCAGATTCTGGCTTCACCATCCCGCAGGCTGGCCATCCGCATCGGGACATGCCCGCCCTCCGGCTCGGGCTGCTCTCGCACCGGGTCGTAGGTGCGATGAGGTCTCGACCGCACCGGCGCACCGGCAAACGGGGGAGCGCTGCCCAGCACCTTCGCATGGCTGAGGGGGAGCCGCGACAGGGTATCGACGTCGTCGGCACTCAGCGGCGAGCGGGAGTCTTCTAGGATCTCCCTCTGCTCCGGCGCCCCTCGGCGCGGCCGGAACAGAGTGAGCTGGCGTTGCCGGAGCAGAGGCAGCACGATCATCCGCTCGACAGGCGCCGGGATGTCTGCCGGGCCCGCCTCCGTGATCTTCAGCCGGCCGCTCGGTGCCGTGTAGGCAATCGCCACCGTCCCATCGCCGACAAGCTCCACTTCCACGGAGTACTGCCCCGCGTCGATCCTCCAGCCCACGAGGGCCGGCTGATCGCCGGGGCCTCGGCCGAAAGTCCCGGTGAGCTCTGTCGCGGGGCCCGCAGGCGATCCTGGGGCCTGGTAGGCCACGCCGAGCTTGAAGCTCGTTGCACGCTTGCCCCGGCCGCCGTGGAAGTGCGCGATCTGCTCGTACGCCCCGAGCAGGTACGGCGACTCGTTGAAGTCCGGCCCCGCCGGCCCCTGCGCCAGATGCCAGGCTGCACGGATCAGGGCGAGCATGGTCGACTTGCCGGTGCTGTTCTCGCCGACGAGCAGCGTGAGCGGTCGGAGGGGCACGCGCTGCAGGTCTCGGAAACAGCGAATGTTCTCGACAATCAACTCGTACATGACGGACCTCGCGGCCGGCGGCGTGGCCAAGACAACCAAACGCCCCTCGACCGACCGAACGCCATGCTGCCCAGCCACCTCGCACCTGCCAGGCCCAGCGGCCTGAAGGCGCCTCCAGAAGTCGGCAGAGGGGATGCTATGGGATCTTGCGCGGGGCAGCAACGAGGTTCCGCGAGGTTGGCTGGCTGCCGGCCCTGGGGCGAGCTCGGGGAGAGACCGGAGCGACCGTCCAGGTTCCGCGTAGTTGCCCGGTGGCGCGGTAACTTCTCAAAAGCCGGTGGCCGCGCCTGCTCAGTGATGCGCCTTCTCAGCGCGGGTTTCGCCCGCAACCCAAGCAAGAAGATGAACCGCCAAGGCGCCGAGAACGCCAAGGAAAAATATGATCGGATTCGATCTTGGGCGCTTCGCCGCGGGCCGCGCTACCCCACCACCTCGAGAAACTCCGCCGCCACCCGGATCTCGGCGTCGCCCTTGGCGATCCGGCGTGGCTTGAACGAGCACCTGCCGCCCTTGCCGTCCGGCAGTACGTGTGGCTCGTGCCGGAACCAGTGGTGCAGCAGCCGGAGCGTCGTCTCGCTCACCGCCTGCTCGCCGTCGCGGGTCGCCTCGTAGCGCGGCGCCTGGGCCGAGTACGCCGCGCTGGCGTTGCCGAGCGCGAAGCCGCGCCACTCGTCCACCAGCGAGCGGACGACCGCGATGACCCGCGCCTGGCCCTCGAGCTCGGGAGCACCCATCACGGCTTCTCCGGAAGCTCGAGGGCGGGAGGCGGCGGTTGGCGGAACGGATCGGGCCGCGGATAGACCGTGGCGAGCACCGACGTCGGGCTGAACTCGAACCGCGGCGGCGGATTGCCGTTGTGCTCCAGCTCGCGGTGCACCTTCTGGATGCCGACGCCGAATCGCTCGCTGTACTGCAGCGCCTTCATGGCCTCGGCCAGGGTCGGGTTTCGGTAGCTGGTGTGCCGTCCGAAGTTCTCCGGCGACACGGCGCCGTAGAGCCCGCCCGGGCTCATCACCTCCACGCGATCGGAGAACCAGTACACGTACACCGGCGCGTTGCCTCCGTCGTACTCGCGGTGGGTGATGGCGTTGACCACCAGCTCGCGCAGAGCCGCGAGCGGGTAGTCCGGCGACTGCGCATTCTGCAGCCCTGCGGTTGGGACGATGGCGACCTGGATCCACACGCGCAGCACGAGCTCCATCTTGGGGAGCTGCTCGAGCAGATTGCCGAGGGCTCGTTCGTGGGCCCGGATCGGGCTCGCCCGGTCCGGCCCCTCGAAGCGCACGAACTGGACGTAGGCACCCGGCAACCAACGCAGCGGGTCCTTGCCCACCGTGAGGATCCCGGCAAAGGTGGGCGCGCCACTTCGCGGGTCGACGAGGCGTAGGGAGGCGAGCTGATCCTCGGGCGATCGCAGGTTCTCCGCGAGGACGTCCGCAGCGACCACCCGCGGCAGGTACTGCTTGCGGAACCCGTCGAGATCCACATCGTCCAGGGTGGCGGGCCGGCAGGGCCGCTGGTCGAAGGTCAGGACGCCGTCGACCTGCTTCTCGGTCAGGCGGCGCTCCTCCTCCACGGTGGCGATGGCCCGCCGCGGTCCGACGCGCACGTGCACCCGGCCGCGCAGTCGCACCGGCGGCGCGCTCGCGGGCAGCACCTCGACCACCGCGACGAAGGCCCCGGGCTCGATCTCAAGGCGCTCGACGCTCATCAGCGGCATGGGCAGGATGTTGCCGTCCGAGCGCATGTCGGCCAGCTTGCGCAGCAGCTCATCGGTCACGTCGAGCCGGCCGGTGCTGCCGTCGTCCTCGACGCCGATGAGCAGGTAGCCCGGCTTGCCGTGCCCGGGAAGGTCGTTGGCGAACGCGCAGATCGCCTCGCGCACCCGCTCAGGTTCCGCGAGCGAGCGCTTGCGCTCGACGCGATCGGACTCGACATCCGCGGCAAGCTGGCGCAGCTCCTCGACCGCGAGCGTCATCACCTCACCTCCACGTTGACCGTAGCGATGCCGTCGTTGCCGAAGACGTCGGTCACGCGCGCCGCCACCCGGTAGCGGCCCGGCTCCGGGTACTTGAACTCGGCGACGAAGACCAGCGGCTCGACCTGGCTCGCCGAGCGCCGCACCCGGAAGCTCTGCCACATCTGCACCTGCCCCCCGGCAGCGCCGACCTTGGCCCCAACCTCGGGCGCGGCCGGTGGTTCCGGTTCAGCCTCCTCCTCTTCGGACTTGCCCTGCACCGGCGCCAGGATGCGCTCGACGATCGGCTGCCTCTCCCGCCCCTCGGTCGCCAGGCCGAGCTCGGCGCACACGGCCTTCAAGCCGTCGCGCGACAGCAGTGGCAGGATCTTGTCCAGCGTCGCCCGCCGGCTCCGGGCCACGACGCCGCGCACCTCGTCCACGGTCATCCGCGCGACGGCGTCGAGCTCGAGCTGCCGCGCGAGCTCGAGCAGGTCGGCCTTGGTGAGCGCCTGCAGAGCACGCCGCTTGTAGGTCATCGGTGGGGGTCCTTCCAGACTCGGCGGCCACCAGCCCCGCGGATCAGGTCCAGCCCGGCCGATCGCCCGCGCCGCCTCTGGGCTGGAGAGCAACGGTTCGCCTGCCCGCCCGTCGCGTCAAGTCCCCGCGGCGAAAGGCAAGCCACGCCGGGTCGTCTCATGGCCCCAGAATCGCCGCGGCCACAGCTCCGTCCGCCAGCCCATAGGCGTCTACCAGCCAATCGCCCGGCGGCCGAGGCGCCGCGCCGGGCGAGCGGGTTGTCACTCCTTTCACGGCGCACTCCTGGCGCACCGGGCGCCGACGTAGCGGTTGCGGTCCCGCGGGTTGCCGCTGTAGCGGTTCGCCGCACGCAGGGCCCACGCGACGTTGAGCCAGCACCCGCCCCGAACCACCCGGCGGGAGCCAGGAGCCAGGTTCGCGCAGTCGTCGCAGCCGTTGCCGCCGCCCGCATACCAGTCGCTCTCGTACCAATCCAGCACCCACTCCCAAATGCTCCCGCCAAGATCGTGCTGGCCCCAGCGGCCCTTGCCCGCCGGGAAGCTGCCCACCGCCTCGAACGGGCTGTTGCCCTCGCCCGAGTAGTTGGCCTGTCCGCTGCCGGCGGCACTCTGCCCCCACGGGTACAGCCGGTTCTCGCTCCCGCCCGCTGCCGCGTGCTCCCACTCCGCCTCCGTCGGCAAACGACCGCCGTCCCAGGCGCAGAACGCGAACGCCTCGTACCACGTGATGCAGTTGACGGGGTAGCTCTCGTTGCCCGCGGGAGCGTCGGTCCAGGTGCAGTCGACGTGCTTGCCCAGCTCCGCCTTCAGCGCCGCCGTGTCGGTCGCCAGCTCGCCGTTGTAGGACTGCTGCCAGCCGCTGCCCTGCGCTATCTCCGGGTGCTTGCCCGCACCCGCCGCAGGCGGGCTCTGCTGCGTCCCCTTGCCCGCCTCCACGAACGTCCGGAACCGCCCCACCGTTATCTCGTACGCGTCCAGCCGGTAGCCCGACACCGTCACCTGATGCTCGGGCTGCTCGTCGTCGTCGCCGCCAGGGTACGCGTCTGCGTCGCCCTCGCTCCGGCCCATCGGGAACGTGCCGCCAGGGACGGGACAGCTCGCGTCGGCACACATGCCCCCGATGCACGTCACGCCCGGCCCGCAGTCCTGGCTGCCGTCGTGGCACTGCACGCACGCACCCTCGCCGTCGCAGACCTTGCCGCCCTTCTCGCTGCATGCCGTGCCCGCCGCGACAGCGACGAAGCCGCACTTGCCGGCCGCGCAGGTCGCCGGCCGGCAGGTCGTGCCTTGCGGGCACTGCGCCGGCAGCGTGCACTCGGGTCCGGCGCCGCCCGCCCCCTCGTCGCTGAACAGCTCGTCCAGCCCCACCATGGCGTGGCAGCCGGTCGCCAGCGCCACCGCCAGCGCTCCCACCAACCTCATTACGCCAGAGGCTACCAGCTTCCGGGCTGAGGTGGAAATCCCGCTTCGCACGAACCCGGCGGGAAAACGGGAAGGATCTCGGGTTATGCGTCCGCAGTTCTTCCCGCCTTCCCGTCTTCCTGGTCCAAACCGGTCGGTGTTCTAGGAGTGTGTCGGAGAAAGCGTGCTCGAAATGGTCCAAGTTATCGAAATCGCTCACTTTACTCTGACGCTGGAACCGAACAATTCCGCGCACTTAGTTTTTTCTCCGACAGACTCCTAGCCCGCCGGCTTCTCCGCGGCAGGCTTCTCGCCCGGCTGCTCCGCGCCGCCGGCGATCTCGCCGCTCGTCGGCAGCTCCTTCTTCTTGTCGCCGGCGAGCTTCTCGATCCCCAGCGCCTCGTTCCTGTCGGCCATCTTCTGGCCGAGGTTGCGCGCGATCTTGGTCACGAGGTCGGGCACCTCGCTGATGAGGCCCGCCCAGGTCTCGGCGATGTCCGCGTCCACGGGAAGCAGCCGCGGCCGGCCGTCCTTGCCCACGGCAATGGCGGCCACCGGATCGAGCTCCACAGCCCCGCCCGCGCCTTGCCCGCCCGTCTCGCCGCCGGCCTTCCTGCCCTTGGCGCCCGCGCCGCCGCCGCCGGCCCCGAAAGCGACCCTCAGGCGGTGGATGGGAACCACCGTGGCCTCGCCCGCCTGCTGCGGCTGGCCCACGATCGTCTCGCTGCGGCTGATGGTGTGGATCCCGTCGAGCAGGCTCCCTACGATTTCGTCGATCTTGTTTTCCATGGTGCGTCAGCCTCTCGGCTCCGAAGTCTCACGTTCTTGACGGCAAACACGAGCGCGTCGAGCACGAACAGCCCCGGCCAGAGCTTGATCGTGCCGGAGATCTCGGCCCGTGCTCGGTCGATGCTCTCCCAACCGGGCACATGCCGGATGGCAAAGCGCGCCGGCAGCACGCCGCCCAGGGCGTACAGGGCCCCGCACATCTTGCCCGTCAGGGCGATGTCCGCGAAGGAGTACTCGAGCTCGGCCACGAGCGACTCGAGCCGCAGGCGCCGGTGCTCGCCCGCCAGGAATACCGCCAGCGCGCCCGGATCGATCCGGCGCGCCAGCGCGCGGTAGCGCGCGGCGAGGCCCGGCCGCTCCTGGGGCGGCTTGCGGCGCGAGCGCCGCCACCGCCACCGCGATCGGCGCGGGCCCGGGCGCCCGCTGCGTCCCGACGGCCAGAGCGTCCAGCGCCGCAGGGGCACCCGCACGCCGGGCCGAGCGCCCCGGGCCGCGACCGCGCTCACGGACAGCGGCCCCAACTGAGCCCCCGCCCCGACCGCCCAGTGGCCGTCGGGATCGCCGCGGCCCTGCAGCGTCAGGCGCAGCCGCAGCGGAGCACAGACGAGCGCCACCAGCAGAGCCAGTGCGGCGATCGGGCAGGCGATCCACAGCAAGCGGTACGACCATCGCGCTACTTGGCCTTGCGGCGCTTGGCGTCCTGGAGCAGCGGATGCTCCTCCCCTCCGGAGAGCTCCGGCGGCCCCTCGGGCGCCGCCGGTTCGGGCACGAGCTCGATGCCGTGGCGCAGCACGGCCGTCCGGCCGCGCTTCAGGGCGAGCGTGTGCGGGATCCCGTCCTCTCCCACGACCACGAAGGCGCGCGGCTCGACGACGATCGCGGCGCCCGCGCCGCCGGCCTCCACGCCCGCCCCGCGCTCGACGTCCTGGCCCTCGGCCGCAGCCTTGCCGCCCACGCCGCCCAGCGCCGTACCGAAGCCGATGCTCACCTTGGCAAGCGGCACGACCTTGGCACGGCCCGCGTCGCGCACGTTGCCGACCACAGCCTGGCTGCTCGTCACGCGACCAAGCTGCGTGAGCATCCCCTTGACGAGATCGTTCAGATTCATCGCGCACGGATCGCAGCACGAACGGGGCGCCCGGTCAAACCCGGTTTCCCCTCCTCCCCCTACGGCTCCGCCAGAAACGCCAGCGCCTGGTCCTTGCTGCCGTCCATGAAGACGCGCAGCTCGCAGCCGCCTGTCACCGCGGGCACGTCGATGACGCGCACGACCTTGTCGAGGTAGGCATACTCGGGCAGGAGGCCGGCGAGGCTGCTGGGCGAGTCGCGGAAGAAGCGCTCGGCGAAAAGCACCCCGGGCTCGTCGGGGTAGAGCGCGAGGTAGCGAATCCTCGCCTCCACCAAGTCCTGGAAGAAGTGCGTGCCGAAGGACAGGTCCGGCACGTAGCCGCCCTTCTGGCGTGCGATCTCGATGAGCATGCAGGTGTTGCAGATGCCCGCGTAGGTCACGCCCACGCCGAGCGAGATGTCACCGCGGCTGCCCCAGCGACCGGGACCCATCAAGATGAACTGCCGCCGGGGGAGCAGCCCGTTGAGGCGGCTCACGGCATCGGCCACGGCCGCCAGATCCTCGCGCGAGCCGAGGCCCGCGTACGCCTCGGCATCGACGTAGACCACGTAGCGGATGCCGGTCACGCGGCCGTTGGTCACGTAGCGGTGCGCCGAGAAGAGCTGCCGCTCGCCCGGGACCCAGCCGGGGATGGTGACCTGCTCGTCCTCGCCGAGCCGGCTCTGGGGCCGACATTGCAACAGAAACAGGTCCTGGCCGTCGTGGGCGAACTCCACGTCCACCGGCATGCCGAGCGCCTGCTGCAGCGCCTGCATGGTCTCGCGCATCTGCCGCAGGAAGGGCGTGGTCTCCAACATGCCGGCGAACGTCACCACGAGATCATCGCGCTCCGGATCGACCAGCGTGGTGCGGGGCCGGCGCACGCTGCCGCCATCGTAGATGCTCACGATCTTGTCGAGCAGCGGGAAGTCGGCGCCGCACTGGCGCAAGACCTCGGCAAGGGGCGGCGACTCGAAGCGGCCGGCGTCGAGGTTGAGCACGTCGATGGCGCGCTGCGCGTAGCGCACCACCTGCTCGGGCGTTACGTTGACCTTCAGGTCGGGCTGGCCGGGCGCGCAGAGCGCCGGGAAGTCGTCGCCCACGCGGTCGACGGCGCGCGTGCCCAGCCCCGCGACCAGCCGCAGCAGGCCGTCCTCGCGTCGCAGCCGCGGCGACCAGCGGAACTCGTTGTTGCTGAAGCCGACGCCGCTGAAGGCGGGGAAGAAGTACTTGCCCACCCGCCGCCCGACCACCTTCTGGAGGACCACGCCCATCTCTTCGCGGAAGTCGAGCAGGCCTCGCTCGGCGCGGTACTGGATCGGATCCGGCCCGAAGATCGAAGCGTAGACCTCGGCCACCGCGTCCAGGAGCGCGGCGAGTCGCTCCTCCTTGCCACCCTGGTTGGTAAGAAAGAGGCTGCGGTACTTGCCGCTGAAGGCGCTGCCCGCGCTGTCCTCGAGCAGGCTCGAGGAGCGCACGATGAGCGGGCAGTCGCCGAGGTCCTCCAGGGCCACGCGCATCTGCTGCACCATCTCGGGCGAGAAGAAGGAGTGCTTGAAGATCTGCTCCAGGTAGGGATAGTCGTGCCGCACCTCCTCGATGCTGGCGAACTTGACGCTCTGCAAGTCCTCGAGCGAGTTATAATGAAGGAAGTCGAAGAGCCCGTCCGAGGTGATGAACCAGGTGTCCGGGACCCGCAGCTCGCCGAGCAGCGGGTCCGCGCGGCCCTGGCGCTCGAGGATGCGCGAGGCCAGCACCAGCCCCGCGGCCTTTCCCCCGAGCTTGCCGGCGCCCTGGGCCGGGCCGATCACGCGCCCGAGCAGGCGCCCGAAGTCGTGAATCGTCACGTACTCCCGGGCCACCCGTAGAAGCGGCAGGCTGTCGCTGAAGAAGCGGCGCGCCAGAGCCACGCGCACGCTTATCTCATCGGTGGGGGAAAGGGCCGGCTCTCCCTCGCGCGTCTCCCGGCAGAAGCGGTTGACGATCTCGGCGATCTCCGCCAAGGAGACGTTGCGCTTCTCGCTCGCCAGCGCCAGGAACCCCAGCCGGTCCTGGCGAATCCACTGCTTGACGAGCAGGCTCACCTCCTCCTCCTTCAAGGCAATGGCGGCCACGCCCAGTACCTCGTCGAAGAGCTTGGCGAGCACCCCCATGTCCCGCTTGGGCACCGGCTGGTTCGCGCCGCTCGAGTCCCGCTCGCGCGCCGCGTAGATCGCCGGGTCGAACTGCCGGATGAGCTGCTGCATGCCGGGCACACCCGAGCGGCTCAGGTGATTCATGAGCCGCCGCAGCAGGCGGCGGTGCAGCGCGCCGTCCGTCTCCCGCACGAGATCCAGAATCCACCGCCACTCGGGCTTGGCCCCGGTCTTGCCGGCCGCCCGCGCCAGGGCGTGCGCGCCCGCGTCCTCGCCCGCCGCGCGCCGCGCGGCGAGCGACTGGCCGACCTTCTGCCCGATGATCTCGACGAGCTTCTTCTCCTCGAGCAAGAACGGGTTCTGCGCGTCCGGGAGCGGGTTGTCGAGGTAGGCGACCGCCAGCTCGCCCGCGACTCGTCCCTCGCACAGCAGCGGGACGCGCTGCATCCAGACGGTCTCGGCGAAGCCGGCGGTAGCGAATCTCTCGCCCTCCAGGGTGATGCGCGCCCGGCAAAGATCGGGGAACTGCCAGCCCTGGGGGATGCGATCGACCACGCCCTGAAGCACGTCGCCGAGCGCCAGATCGCGGTCGGTCAGCACCTCGGCGATGGAGTAGAGGCACTTGAGCTCCTTGGCCCGCTCTGCCAAGGCGTCCATGAGCCTCGTCGCGGAGTCGAGCGGCTGCGGCACCATGGGCGGCGTTGCTGCCCCGGGGGCTAGACCCAGCCGCGCAAGTGGCAAGCCTCGGCCACGCGCGCGACGGCGATCATGTAGGCGGCGTCACGCGTGTACACCTTGCGCTTGCGCCCGAGCTCCGAGACGGCGCGGAAGGCGTTGGTCATCTTGGTGTCGAGCTTCTGCAGCACCTCGTCGCGCTCCCAGTAGTAGTTCATGTTGCACTGCACCTGCTCGAAGTACGAGCAGGTGACGCCGCCCGCGTTGCAGAGGAAGTCGGGGATGACGAAGATCCCCTTGCCCTCCAGGATCTTGTCCGCCTCGGGCGTGGTCGGGCCGTTCGCTCCCTCGGCCAGGATCTTGACGGTGGGTTTGATCTTGTGGGCGTTGTCGGCGTTGACG
Source organism: Deltaproteobacteria bacterium (assembly GCA_016209145.1). Lineage (GTDB taxonomy): Bacteria > Myxococcota_A > Polyangia > Polyangiales > Polyangiaceae > JACQWT01. The sequence goes on from JACQWT010000030.1 coordinate 17,447, forward strand.
GAGTTGTCCAGGGCCGCGGGGATGAGCACCGTGGCGGGCTGGGCGATCCAGGCGTCGGCATCGAGCCGCTCCCAGCCGTGCTCCCGGGCACGGTCGGCGCGGATGGTGCCGAACTTGTCGATGGCGGCCATGAGCTGCCCAAAGCCGATTCCTGCCTCGCAGCGATAGGTGTAGGCGCGCTGGTCGGCCTGGTCCCAGCAGGCGACCGCGATCACCTTGCCGCCCAACTGCGTGAAGAGGTCGATGGCGTACTGCGCCACGTTGCCGGCGCCCTGCACCGACGCGGTCGCCTGCTTGAAGTCCAGCCCCAGATCCTTCATCGCCTCGCGGATGGTGTAGACGACGCCGTAGCCGGTCGCCTCGGTGCGGCCGAGCGATCCGCCCATGCCCACCGGCTTGCCGGTGATGAAGCCCGGGAGCTTGCCCCCGCGCAGCACTTCGAGCTCGTCGAGCATCCAGAGCATGTGCTGGCCGTGGGTCATGACGTCGGGGGCGGGCACGTCCTGGATGGGCCCCACGTTGTGCGCCACCTGCCGGACCCAGCCGCGGCAGATCGCCTCCTGCTCGCGCTCCGAGAGGTTGTGCGGATCGCAGATGACCCCGCCCTTGCCGCCGCCCAGCGGGATGTCCACCACGGCGCACTTCCAGGTCATCCAGGTCGCCAGGGCCCGCACGGTGTCCACGGTTTCCTGCGGGTGGAAGCGGATGCCGCCCTTGCAGGGGCCGCGCGCGTCGTTGTGCTGGACGCGGAAGCCGCGGAAGACCTTGTGCGCGCCGTCGTCCATGCGCACCGGGATGCCGAAGTGGTACTCGCGCAGGGGGTGGCGCAACAGGTCGCGCGTCGCCTGATCCAGGCCGAGCTTGTCGGCCACCGCGTCGAACTGCCGCTGCGCCATCTCGAAGGGGTTGAAGGGCTTCGCTGCCATGGCTGCTCTCCTGTCGCTGGGCTCCGGCCTTCCCCGCGGCGGGAGCATAGCCGACGCGGCCCCGATTTCCAGTGGGCCGTCCTGCTCCTGTGGCGTCGCAAATCGCCGGACAGCTTCGCGCCGTGATTTACGGCCCGTACAAGGCAGTCTATGACAGGGCCCGTGTCCACCGAGCCCCTCATCGCCGTCTTCATCGACTACGAGAACCTCGCCCGCGGCGTGCACGAAACCAAGGTCAGCGCCGTGCAGATCGATCTCGTGCTAAGGCGCCTGCTCGAAATGGGGCGCATCGTCTACAAGCGCGCCTACTGCGACTGGAGCCAGTTCCGCGACGCGGGGCGCGAGCTGCACACGCACGGCGTGGTGATGGTCGACATCCCTCGCAGCCGCGTGAGCGGCAAGAACAGCGCCGACATCCACATGGTCGTGGACGCGATGGACCTGTGCCACGCCAAGGAACACATCGGCGTGTTCGCGCTTCTGTCCGGCGACAGCGACTTCACGCCGCTCGTGGGCAAGCTCAAGGAGTGCGACAAGCGGGTCATCGGCTGTGGCGTCAAGAGCTCGACCTCCAACCTGCTCGTCGCGAGCTGCGATGAGTTCCTCTACTACGACGACTTGGTGCGGGCGGCCAAGCCGCGCGCGGCGGCCCGGGCCGCGCGCAAGTCCGGCGAGGCGGAGCGGCCGGAGGATGTCATCGAGCAGCTCATGGAGATCGTGCGCTCGCTGGCGCGCGACTACGAGAACGTGTGGGCGTCGATGGTCAAGCAGACGATCTTGCGCGTCCATCCCGGCTTCAACCCCGAGGCCCAGGGCTACGCGAGCTTCGCGGCGCTGCTCAAGGCGGCCGAGCGAAAGGGGTTTCTGAAGCTCGAGCCCGATCCGGCGCGGGGCAACTACCGGATCCACGTGGTCGAGGACTGAGCGGTGCCGCTGAACTGGTTCGTCGCGCTACCCGTGCCGACGCACGGGTGGTTCGATAAGCTTGTGGTCGACGCCCCCGCCGGCGTGCGGATCTTCGACCCGCGCGACGTGCACCTGACGGTGGCCTTCCTCGGACAAGTGGGCGAGCCGCGCGCCCGCCAGGCGTGGGCGCGGGTCATGGGCGTGCGCGCGGCGCCCATCCGCTGCGGCTTGGGCGGCCTGCGCGCCATGGGCAACCCGCGCCGGCCGTCCGCCCTTTCCGTGGTGCTCGAGGAGGGCCACGCGCGCGTGGTCGCGCTCGTCGCCGAGCTGCGCGGTCCGGTGCTCGAGGCCGCGGGTGCCCCGCCGGAGCGCCGCGAGATCGTGGCGCACGTCACGGTGGCGCGGCCGAGCCGGACGGCCAAGGACCGAGAGCGCCGCGCGGCCGTGGCCTGGGCCACGGCCAAGCCCGCCGTGGGCGCCCTCGTGACCATCGAGCGCATCGCCCTGTACTCCTGGGCCGAGGACCGGGCGGCGCGGCAGTTCCGCATCGTCGATGAGCTGCCGTTGCGGGAGTAGCGGTGGGGGTCGCTACGCCGCTCCCGCCGGCCGCGGGCGCCCGTCGAGGTAGGGCAAGAAGGGGATGAGTGCCATGGCCGGCAGCGTGGCGATGAAGCTGAAGGCGAAGTAGGCGCGGAAGCCCATGGCCGCAGCCACGAAGCCGCTCGCGGCGCCGGCCAGCGTGAAGCTCACGCTCATCAGCGCGGTCAGGATGGCCATGTGGGCTGCCTTGTAGGCCGCATCGCAGCAGCGCATGAGGTAGACCATGAACACCGCCGTGCCTAGACCCTCGCCGAAGTGCTCGGCGCCGATGACCGCGCTCGCCAGCGCCAGGCCGACCGGCCCCTGTGCGGCCCGCGCGGCGAGACCGACGTAGAGCAGGTTCAGGACGTTCTGGGCGAGCACGAAGGGCCAGAGCCAGCGGCGCAGGCCATGGCGGGCGATGAGCCAGCCCCCGACCAGGGTGGCGGTGAGCGAACAGAGCACGCCCAACGTACCGTTCGTAAAGCCGTACTGCTCCAGCGTCATCTTCAGCTCGTCGCGCAGAAACGGCCACTTCATCTTCATGAGAAGTGACTCGCCGGCGCGAAAGAGCAGCACGAAGCCGAGGACCGTGCCGATACGCGGCTGCCGCAGGAAAGCGGCGAACGTAGCCACGTAGTGCAGCTCGCCGCGCGCCGGCCGCGCCGCGGGCGCACGGCGGCGCCAAGGCAACGCGAAGAGCGCGCCCAGCGAGAGCCCGCGCCGCTCGATCCGCGGCAGCACGGCGAAATGCACGCCGCCGACAACGGCCATCGCCACCGCAGCGGCGGCAAGGCCCCACCTCCAGCCTATCCAGCCGATGCCGATGACCAGCGGCCCACGCACCACCAGGCTGGCGATCTTGTAGGCCATCGCGCGCACGCCGACGAAGCGCGACTGGCCGCGCTCGTCCAGGCCCTCGAGGTAGAAGCCGTCGATGGCGATGTCGTGGGTCGCGGCGAGCACGGCGAGCACGACGAAGCCTGCGGCAACGGGCCCCAGCCACCCTCGGCCGCCCGCCAGAAGCGCAAGGGCCGCCAGCGCCACGACGAGCCCGAGCTCGATCCCGAGCAGCCAGCGCCGCTTGGTCTCGAACCGGTCCACGAGCGGCCCCCAGAGGAACTTGAGGTTCCAGGGCAGGTGCAGCAGCGAGGTGAGGCCGACGAGCTGGAGGCTCGCGCCCAGCTCCTTGAACAGCACCTCGGCCAAGTTGTTGACGACGGCGTACGGGAAGCCCTCCGCGAAGTAGGTCGTGGGCACCCAAAGCCGGGGGCTCGTGCGCCCGCCACGGCACCGGCCCGCGCTTGCCTTCGGGTCGCGCTCGTTCACCAGGGCCCCCCGCGCCTCAGCGGCGCAGCACCAAGAACGCCACCACCGCCAAAGCGGCGAGCACCGCGACGGACACGGCCGCGATGATCCAGGCGTGCTTGGCGCGCCCCGGAGCGCCCTCGCGCCGCGAGGCGACGGCGGCCACCTCGGGCGGGTCGGTCTCGACGTCGATCTTCATGCCCTCTTCCTTGAGGAAGCTCACGAGCTTCTCGAAGAAGGCGCGGTAGGGGTCGCCGTCAACGGCAAAGGGCTGCCGACCGAAGCGGCGCCAGTGCAGCTCCGCCAGGCACTCGAACGTGCGCAGCTTGGCCAGGCCACTGGCGCAGTTGACCCACCCCAGGGCGACGACCGGCTGCGCCTCGTCGAAGGGCTCGAGGGTCAGGTGCTGGGTGGCCTGCGTGCCTCCGCCCGTGGTATCGCCCGCGGGCTCGGCCAGCCGAGGGATGTGGTCCGAAACCATCACGTTGGAGAACCAGGCCGCAAACCGCATTCCGAAGTCGTACCCGCGCTGCGAGTGGACGGTCCTATCGCGCTGGAGATCGGCCATGGCTACTCGCTGCCCTCTAGGTTAGCCGGCCAGCGGGCCCGCGGGCAACGAGACGGCGCGCCGCAGTGCAATCGGTGCGCGCCGGCGCGCAGCCCCTAGGACCAGATCAGAGCCAGCACGATCGCGAGCAACACGAGGGCGACGAGCCCGATCTTCCAGCCGAGCGACAGTATTCGGCCCCAGTCGATCTGTGCCCGGAAGGCGAAGGCGCGGCCCACGTCCGCCGCCGTCAGGGGCGCGTCGGGCTGCTCACCCGCGGCGGCCTCGCCGAAGCGAACAACGTACCCTGCCTGCCCCTCTTCTTCGCCCGCGACTGCCTCGATCGATCGCGTGCCCCGGCTGGGCACGCCCAGCGTATCGCTCACGAACCGTGCCAGCGCCTCGCGCGTGCGCGCGTACGCGACCTCGAAGCGGATGCCCATGCCCGGGGGCAAGGCATCCGGGGCGGCGGGCTGCCCGCCGGCCAGGGGCCGGGCCTGGATCGCGCGGGTCACCACGCCGATTACCTTGAGCGGCTCGGCGCGTGTACCCGACTCCCGTGGTGGTCCCGAAGTGGAAGTCGACCTTGAGCCGGGCCTGCGCGCGCGGGTGCTGCCGCGCCTCCGCCCCCCGCTTGGGCTTCTCACTCACGAGCCGGAACGCTACCATGACGCGCGGGGGACGGCAGGTGGCCGTCGTTTACATTTGCATTTCGCGGTCCCTCTCTACAACAATACGCGGCGCGAGGGTGGCCCCTGCTCTGGCCCGGCACGGCCGCAGCGTCCGGGGCGCCCGCCGCTGCCGCGCTGTTGCGCAGATCTCGACGAGCACGGAAGAGCAAATGAAGGCCTCAGACGCACGCAAAGAGCCTGGAGCGACAGGAACCGTTCACCCCGGCCCGCGACGCCGGCCGGAGCGCCGGCCGCACGTCGCGGCGGGCCTGCTCGTGCTGCTCGCGGTCCTGCTCCAGTGGCAGGCCGAGGCTCGCGCTCAGGGCACCGGCACGGCCAAGCAGCTCTCCCAGCACGAGACGCTCACGGCCAAGGCCAGCGGCGAGCCCTACCAGCTTCTCAAGGGTGGGGCCGTCGCGAAGTACGAGCTTTCCGGCCCGGCCAAGTACCAGGTCAAGATCGTGGCGATCTACCCGGTGGCGGCCAAGGACGCGCGCATGGTGTCGCTGCAAGCGGTCACCAAGGGCCAGAGCCTCGGGCCGTTCCAGTTCAACCCGAAGCCCGCCGCCGCCCCCGCCGCAGCCTGGAAGGAATCGGCCACCATCAAACCCTCGACTCCGGGCGGGATCTTCGTCGACGTGCTGGAGAAGACCGAGACCTGGGAGTTCTCGGTGCCCGACGCCGGAACCGACGGAGTGGCGCTTCGCGTGGAGCCGGCGGCCGGCGCCCGAGCCCCGCTCGATCCCGCCTCGGCGGTCGTGTCGGCACCGCTGCCCGCACCGCCCCCGAAGCCCAAGCCGGCGCCCAAGCCCGAAGCCAAGCCGAAGCCCGAGGCCAAGCCGAAGCCCGAGGCCAAGCCCGCGGCGAAGCCGGAGCCGAAACCCGAGCCGGAGCCCGAGAAGATCAAGCTCCCCGATGAGTTCAAGAACAAGGCCGAGGCGGAGCAGCCCGGGGAAGGAGCGACCGATGACCTCGATCTGAGCCTGGTGAGCGGCCTGGGCGCCGGCCTGAGCATCGAGCCCATGGACACGGACTTCGCGCCATTCTTGTCCTACCGGCTGTGGTTTCACCCGGTCTTCGGCATGAGCTTCCGAGCGGCGGTGGCGGCCAAGTCGGCGCAGGCGCTCGTGAGCTCCTCTCCCAGCGGCCAGCCGGGCACGGGCAGCGAGATGGCCAAGGCCCAGAGCGTGCGCGGCGACTTCGTGCTCGCGCTCTTCGCGAACCTCGTGCGCGGCGAGAATTCCGCGTTCTACCTGACCGGCGGAGCTGGGCCGGCGCTGCTCAAGCCAGAGCGCCAGGAGCTCGGCGTGGGGCTGCGCGCCGGAGGGGGCCTCGGCGTGGAGTTCTCGCCGGAGAGCCTGCACGGCGTGGGCTTCACGCTGGAGAGCGGGCTGTGGGTGGCGAGCTTCGCTCCCCCCGAGATGGGCACCGTGCTCTCGCCGAGCCTGAGCCTGGCGGTGCAGTACTACCTGAACCGCGACTGACGGCCTCCGGACGCCGCCGGCCCGGCTGCTCCACCCATCGTCGCGCCCGCCGGCGGCGGCGGCGCGGCATGTGGCCACCGTTTACCTTTGCAATCGGCGCCATGCCTGCCGGAGAATGCAAGAGCGCCGGTTCCCCGGCGCCCCTATCCGAGGAGGGGTCATGCGACGGACTATCGTGGGAGCTGTCCTGCTCGCGCTTGCAGGTTGCACGAGCGAGGAAAACATCAACCCGCTTGCGGTGCTGAGCGGACCGCCCTCGGCCCGAGTCGGCGAGCCGGCCATCTTCGACGGGAGCCTGAGCACCGATCCCGACGGCCGCATCGCCTCGTGGGTATTCGACTTCGGCGACGGCAAGAGCTCCGCGATGCCGCAGGCGTCCGTAGCAAGCCACGTCTACGCGGAGGCCAAGCCGTACGTGGTCACGCTGACCGTGACCGACGACGCTGGCGGCACCCACTCGGCCTCGCAGGAGATCGTCGTCACCGCCAATGCGCCACCAAGCGCGGCCTTCACCGCAGCCGCCATCGCTCGGATCAAGGAGCCCGTGTCCTTCGACGCCTCCGGCTCGAGCGACCCCGACGGGACGATCGTGAAGTACGCCTGGGACTTCGGCGACGGCAACAACGGCTCCGGCCCGTCCCTGAGCCACGCCTTCGAGAAGCCCGGGCCGTACGAGGTCAAGCTCACGGTCACCGACAACGACGAGGCCGAGTCGAGCACCACGCGCTCGGTCGAGATCCTTCCCAACCAGCTCCCGGTGCCGAACATCGCCGGCCCGGCCACCGCGCGGGTGGACGAGATCGTGGCCTTCGACGGCAGCGCTTCGAGCGATCCCGACGGGCTCGTAGCCAAGTACGAGTGGGACTTCGACTACGACGGCAACAGCTTCGAGGCCGATCCCGATGCCGGCGGCCCCATCGCCAACCACGCCTTCGACAAGGCCGGCCCGTACACCGTGGCGCTGCGCGTCACCGACAACGACGCCGAGAGCAGCATCACCACGCACCCGGTCGAGGTCATCGCCAACGCGCCGCCGGTGGCGGTCATCAACGGGCCGGCCAAGGTGCGCATCAACGAGATCGCCAGCTTCGACGGCTCGGGCTCGAGCGACCCCGACGGCAAGATCACCTCGTACGAGTGGGACTTCGAGTACGACGGCAAGGATTTCAAGGCGGACGCCACCGGCCCGGACGCCAACACCACCTTCTCCAAGGACGGGGCCTACACCGTGGCCCTGCGCGTGACCGACAACGACGGTGACTCGAGCCTCGTCTCCCACGTCATCGCGGTCACGCCCAACCTGCCGCCCGTGGCCAAGGCAAGCGGCCCGGCCAAGGTACGCATCGACGAGCCGGCGAGCTTCAACGCCGCGGGCTCGAGCGATCCCGACGGCCAGATCGCCAAGTACGAGTGGGACTTCGAGTACGACGGCAAGGATTTTAAGGGCGACGCCGCGGGACCCGCCGTGAACCACGCCTTCCCGAAGGCGGGTTCCTTCGCCGTGGCCCTACGCGTCACCGACAACGACGGCGCCGCCGGCACGACCACGCACGCCATCACCGTGACGCCGAACGAGCCTCCGAGCGCGGCGATGACCGGGCCGAGCAAGGTGCGCGTGAACGAGCTCGCCCTCTTCGACGGTGCCGGCTCGCAGGATCCGGACGGCAAGGTCGTGAAATACGAGTGGGACTTCGACTACGACGGCAAGGTCTTCGGCACGGACGGCTCCGGGCCGAAGGCCACGCACGCCTATGCCCCGGCGGGCAGCTACCTCGTTGCCCTGCGCGTCACCGACAATGACGGCGACACGGACATCGACTCCCAGCCGATCGAGGTCACGCCCAACCAGGCGCCCAAGCCGGCCATCGCGGGCCCGGCCCAAGTGCGCATCGACGAGCTGGCGAGCTTCGACGGCTCGGGCTCGACCGACCCGGACGGGCTAGTAGCCAAGCACGAGTGGGACTTCGACTACGACGGCAAGCTCTTCGATGTCAACGCCACCGGGCCCACGGTAGGCACCAGCTACCCGAAGGCCGGCTCGTACACCGTCGCCCTGCGTGTCACCGACAACGACGGCGAGAGCACCACGACGACGCATGCGCTCGTGGTGACGCCGAACCAGGCGCCGAGCGCGGCGCTTCAAGGTCCGGTCTCGGTGCGCATTGGCGAGCTGGCGAGCTTCGACGGCTCGGGCTCGACCGATCCCGACGGCAAGATCGCCAAGCACGAGTGGGACTTCGACTATGACGGCAAGATCTTTGACGTCAACGCTACCGGCGCGACTGCCAACACCACCTATGCCAAGGCCGGCTCCTACACCGTCGCCCTGCGCGTCACCGACAACGACGGCGGCGAGCACATCGCCACGGCGGTGCTCGTGGCTACGCCCAACCAAGTCCCGGTGGCCACGCTCAAGGCCCCGACCTCGGTGCGCATCGACCAGATCGCCAGCTTCGACGGCTCGGGCTCGACCGATCCGGACGGGTTGGTAGCCAAGCACGAGTGGGACTTCGACTACGACGGCAAGATCTTCGACGTCAACGCTACCGGGCCCACGGCCAACACCAGCTACCCGAAGGCCGGCTCGTACACCGTCGCCCTGCGCGTCACCGACAACGACGGCGGCGAGCACATCGCCACGGCCGTGCTCGTGGTCACGCCCAACCAGCCGCCGGTGGCCAGCCTCAAGGGCCCTGCGCAGGTGCGCATCAACCAGATCGCCGGCTTCGACGGGAGCGGCTCGAAGGACGCCGACGGCGTCGTGGCCAACTACGAGTGGGACTTCGACCACGACGGGCAAAACTTCGACGTTGACGGCTCCGGGGTCAAGGTCAACACGAGCTGGGGCAGCGCCGGCTCGTACCTTGTCGGCTTGCGCGTGACCGACAACGATGGCGGCGAGAACCTCGCCACGGACGGCGTGGCGGTCACGCCCAACCAGGCGCCCGCGGCCGCGATCAAGGGGCCCGCCCAGGTGCGCATCGACGAGACCGCGAGCTTCGACGGCGGCGGCTCGAGCGATCCCGACGGCAAAATCACCTCGTACGAGTGGGATCTCGACTACGACGGCAACAACTTCGACGTCGACGCGACCGGGCCCACGGTCAACACGACCTACCCGAACGACGGCTCGTACACGGTCGCCCTACGCGTGACCGACAACGATGGCGACGAGAATCTCGCCACGCACGTCTTGACGGTCAAGCCCAACCAGGCACCCGCGGCTGCGATCAAGGGGCCGGCCCAGGTGCGCATGGGCGAGATCGCAAGCTTCGACGCGACCGCATCGAGCGACGCCGACGGCAAGGTCGTGAAACACGAGTGGGACTTCGACTACGACGGCAACAGCTTCGACATCGATGCCACCGGCCCGACGGTCAACACTACCTATCCGAGCAACGGCTCCTTCCTCGTCGCCCTGCGCGTGACCGACAACGATGGCGCCGAGGACGTCACCACGCACGCCTTGACGGTCAAGCCCAATCAGGCGCCCGTGGCCGCGATCAAGGGCCCGGCCCAGGTTCGCATCGACGAGATCGCGAGCTTCGACGGTGCCGGATCGAGCGACGCCGACGGCCAGGTCGTCAAGTACGAGTGGGACTTCGACTACGCGCCCGACAACTTCACCCTGGACGCCACCGGGCCCACGGCCAACACGTTCTACCCGAACGCCGGCTCCTATGTCGTCGCGCTGCAGGTCACCGACAACGACGGCGCCGTGGGCTTCGCCACGGCCGCGATCGAGGTCGCGGCCAACAAGGCGCCGGTGGCGGTCATCGCCGGGCCGACCAAGGGCGACCTGAACGAGCTTTTGAGCTTCGACGGATCCGGCTCGAGCGACACCGACGGCACGGTCGAGCTCTACGAGTGGGACTTCGACTACGACGGCAACAACTTCGACGTCGAGGCCGCCGGCGCGGCGGTCAACCACGCCTACCTCTCGCCTGGCGCGTACACGCTGGCGCTGCGCGTCACCGACAACGACGGCGCGACGAACATCGCCACGCGCCAGGTGACGATCGAGCAGCTCAGCATTCTGACCATCATCAGCGTGAATCCCAGCTCCGGCCCGCGCCAGGGCGGCACGACGGTGACGATCGCGGGCACGGGCTTTACCCTGCCGGCGAACGGCAACGCCGTCACCTTCGGCGGCAACGCGGCCACGGTGCTCACCCGTCCCGACCCGACCACCCTGGTCGTAGTAACGCCGGCCGGCGTGCCCGGTCCCGTAGACGTCACGGTGGCCAACGGCAACGGCAGCGCCACCCTGCCGAACGGCTACGCCTACGGCGGCGGGCTACGCCTACGGCGGCGCGGGCAACCGCGCCAGCCAGGACTACTGCTGGATCGACGGGACGGCCGGCTCGCCGATCGGCTTCGCGCCGGGGGCGGATGATTCCAACCTGGCGACTACGTTGCCGTTCGACTTCGTCTACTTCGGTGAGCTCTTCGGCGCGGGCGCGCCGCTGCGCGTGACCACGAACGGCTGGGCCTCGTTCACCGACACCTCGGCGGCCTTCCAGCATCTTTTCGCCGCGCCGAACCCGGCGCTGCCCAAGAACATGCTGGCGCCGTTCTTCTTCGACCAGCGCATCGCCGCCGGCGGAAACGTGTACGTGCGCACCGTTGGCGCGCAGCCCAACCGCCAGCTCGTGGTGCAGTGGGAGGCCATGACCAGCGCGGCCGGCCCGAGCGAGAGGTACGCCTACCAGCTCGTGCTCTACGAGGAGAGCCACGACATCAAGCTCCAGTACCGCAACACGCAGCTTCTCGACGGCAACCCGGCCAACGACCGGCCCGGCGGGGCGACCGCGCTCATCGGCATCCAGAACGCCGACGGCAGCGACGGGGTGCAGTTCTCGCGTAACACCTACCAGCTCGGCCTGGAGCCGGGCGGCCGGACCATCGTGTTCCAGCCCCAGCCGGCGGGCGGCTACGCCATGCTGGCCGGCCTGAAGCAGCTCCACGTCGCCAACACCACGGCTCCGGCCGGCAGCAGCCTGGCGAGCTATACGCCGATCACGCTGACTTTCTCCCGCGCTCTCGATCTGTCGAGCGCCGTGGCGGGCAGCACGGTCTACATCCGCAACGAGACCCAGGCCGTCAACCTCCCGGTGACCCTGAGCTTCCCCGGCGGCAACAAGGACCAGATCACGATCGCGCCGCAGGCTCCCTTCAGCCCGGGCGACCAGTACACGGTCAACGTGACCACCGGGCTGCGCGACACCGACGGCGGGCCGCTGTCGCAGGATCCGCTCGGGCTCTCCTGCGGTAACAACTCGCCCACGGCCTACTCCAGCGTATTCTGGCCGCTGCCTTCCGTGGCGTACACGGTGAACTTTGGCGGTCGCAACCCCTACGCCATTGCCCTCGAGGCCGGAGGCAGCATGTGGGTGACGGAGGTCAACAACGACGAGCTGCTCGAGCTCAACCCTTCGAGCCGGGCATGGCTCGGGACCACGTGGCTCGGGGGCGGGGCGAATTCGCCCGAGGGCCTGGCCCTGACGGCCAACCGCGCCTACGTGGCCAACCGGGGGAGCAACGACACCAACCGCGCCGACATCGGCCCGACACCCGCTCTCGACATGGGCAACGTCAACTTCGGCAACTGCAACGAGCCCACCGATGTGGCGATAAACTCCAGCCAGACTCGCGCTTATTACGCGTGCAGCAACAACGACCGCGTCGCAGCCTTCGACCTCGCCACCTTCACCCAGTGCGACCTCAACGGCGCCTTGCCCGGAGCGGAGCTCGATCCGGTCGGCGCCAGCAGGGCCCGCGGCATTGCCACCCGTCCGGGCGACGACACCTGGTACTTCTTCGTGTCCGACAACCAGTTCCTGCGCATCCAGGCGGGCCCGTGCGATGGCTTCACGTCCGACGTGGCCACGGCCACGAACATCGGCGGCAGCGAGCCCTGGGACGTGGTCGCGACGACCACCCGCGCGTACGTGACGCAGAACGGCGGCTCCGACCGGCTGGTGGTCATGAACGCAGATCCGGTCAGCCCGTCCTTCGGCCAGTGGGTGGCCTCGCTCAACTTCGGCGGGGGCACCAATCCCCGCCTGATGGCCCTCAACGCCAACGCCTCGGTTCTGGGCGTGGCGCTCAACGGCAGCGACGATCTCTCTCTCATCAGGACCAGCAACAACACCGAGATCGTGCGCGTCCCGCTGGACGGCGCGGGCTGCTGGGATGCCGTCGGCGTGGCCGCCGTAGATCTCGGCGGCGGTCGCACGCAGTGGTGGGTCACCTGCCCGAACGACAACCGGATCGTGATCGTGCAGTAGGCCGTCACCTCGCCGGAGGGGCTTCGGGCGGCCACCAGCGCTCCAGCTCGAGCTCTACCTCGGCGAACGGCTCGGCGCGGACCCGGGCCGCGCCCTCGAACTGCCCGGCCACGACCCAGCGTCCCTGCTCGAGGCGGAACACCTCCAGGATCTGCTGGTGCGGCTCGACGAGCCAGACGTGCGCCACGGCCTCGCGGGCGTAGATCCCGAGCTTGCGGATCCGGTCCAGGCGCACGGTCGAGGGCGAGAGCACCTCGCACACCCAGTCGGGCGCCTGCACGAAGAAAGCTGCGTCGGCCGGGAACGCCGGCATTCTCTCGCGCCGCCAGCCGGCGAGGTCGGGCACCAGCACGTCGTCGCCCAGGTGCAGCTCGGGCTCGTCCAGGATCCACCAGCCCCCCGGCCCGCCCGATCCACCTCGCGGGCGGTCGAACGGGCCGAACAGCTCCGCGCCGAGCGCCGAGCTCGCCCGCGCGTGGCCGGACGCGGGGCGAGGCAGGACGACGAGCTCGCCGTCGATGATCTGGGCCAGCATGCGATCGGGGACCTTCAGCAGATCCTCGCAGCTAGCTCGCTTGGCCGCAGGGTGTTGCATCAAGCCGCCTCCACAGGGAAACGCGCGCTCCCATCGCCGGGCCTCAGGCGCTGCGGCCCTGCTCCTTGCTGCTGCGCCGCGTCTGCCTCCCGCCCCGGCCCGCCAAGCCCAGCCGCCGGATGTGCCCGATGCGCCGGCGCGGCAGACGCCGTACTCGCTTGATCCGGATCATGAACCGATTGTGCCACGCCGCTCCGGCAGCCACAAGGTTGCTCGGGCCGCAGCCGCTCAAGACATCCGGCTCTCGATCCGTTCGACGCGGCCGCAGAGCGCGTCGAGATCCCTGCGCAACCGCCGCGTCTCTCCGCCCGCCGTCTCGATGAAATGCTCGAAGCGGTCCTCCAAGCGACCGAGCCGCACATTGGTCTGCTCGATGCGCTCCTGTACGGCGGCGAAGCCGCGGATGGTGTCGCGCGTGAGCTCGTCGAGGCGTAGGTTGGTCTGCTCCAGCTTCGCGTTGGTCTGCTCCAGCTTCGCGTTGGTCTGCTCCACCCGCGCGTTGGTCTCCCTGAGCAGGTCGGCCAAAGTGGCGAACCCGGCCTCCATCACGCGCTCCAGGCGGCTTGTGCTCTCTTCCTCCATGCTAGCCGCAGCATAGCACGCGGCCGGCGCGCCCGCCACGCGGTGGCTCGCCCCTGCCCATGGGAGAAGCGGCCGCAGCCGCAGCCGGCCCCGGCCGCGAAACCGCGATGTCGCCAACGTCAACGTTGTGTTTCGTCCGGCCTTCGTCAACAATGCGCGTGCTCGCCGGGTAGGGAAGCCCGGCACGAAGCCTGGAGGACACATGCGACGGTGCGTTTTGGGGGCAGTGCTGTTCGCGGCGCTCGGCTGCACGAGCGAGGACAACCTGAGCCCGGCGGCCGACTTGCAGGGGCCCACTCAGGTGCGCATCGGCCAGGCCGCGACGTTCGACGCGAGCGGCTCGACCGACGCCGACGGAAAGATCGTCTCCTGGCTGTTCGACTTCGGCGACGGCTCCGAGCCGCGGAGCGCCGAAGGCCCGGTCGTGGCCCACGTCTACGAGAAGAAGCAGAGCCCCACGGTGACGCTCACCGTGACCGACGACGCCGGCGCCACGGGCACGGTCTCGCGCCAGGTCGTGGTCACGGACAACCTGCCGCCCATCGCGGCGTTCACGGCCCCGGCCGCGGCACGCATCGGCGAGCCGGTGCTCTTCGACGCGGCGGCATCGAGCGACCCCGACGGGACCATCGCCGACTACGCCTGGGACTTCGACGGCGACGGCAAGAGCGACGCCAGCGGCGTGGCCGTGAGCCACACCTACGACAAGCCAGGCATCCAGCTCGCCAAGCTCACCGTCACGGACAACGACGGCGCCACGGCCGAGAGCACGCACGCCATCGAGGCGACGGACAACGCCTTGCCGGTGGCCGCGATTTCCGGGTCGAGCGTCGTGCGCATCGACGAGATTGCGAGCTTCGACGGCTCCGGCTCGACCGATCCCGACGGCCAGATCGCCAAGTGGGAGTGGGACTTCGACTACGACGGCAAGACCTTCGACGCCGACGCGTCCGGGCCGGCCGTCAACACGACCTACGCCAAGGCCGGCTCCTACACCGTGGCCCTGCGCGTCGAGGACAACGACGGCGGCTGGACGATCGGCACGCACGAGATCGAGGTCACGCCCAACGTCCCGCCCGTCGCCGCGATCGAGGGGCCGAGCCAGGTCCGCATCGACGAGATCGCCGCCTTCGACGGCTCCGGCTCGGCCGACCCCGACGGCAAGATCGCCAAGAGTGAGTGGGACTTCGCGTACGACGGCAAGGCGTTTGCCGCCGGCGCCTCCGGCCCGGCCGTCAACACGACCTACGCCGAGGCCGGCTCCTACACCGTCGCCCTGCGCGTCACCGACAGCGACGGCGACAGCACCCTGGTCACGCACGCCATCACGGTCACGCCCAACGCCGTGCCCGTGCCCGCGATCGAGGGGCCGACCCACGTCCGCATCGACGAGATTGCCGCCTTCGACGGCTCCGGCTCGACCGATCCCGACGGCCTGATCGTCAAGCACGAGTGGGACTTCGACTACGACGGCAAGCTCTTCGGCGCCGATGCGGCCGGGCCGGCCGTCAGCAATGGGTGGCCTCTGGCGGGCCAGCACACCGTGGCCCTGCGCGTGACCGACAGCGACGGCGCCCAGGCCGTGACGACGCACGTGCTGGAAGTCACGGCGAACGAGCCCCCGCACGCTGCGCTGAGCGGCCCGACCAAGGTACGCATCGACGAGGTCGCCAGCTTCGACGGCTCCGGCTCGAGACGGCAAGATCGTCAAGCTCGAGTGGGACTTCGACTACGACGGCAAGCTCTTCGGCGCCGACGCCTCCGGGCCGACGGCCAACACGACCTATCCCAAGGCCGGCTCCTACACCGTGGCCCTGCGCGTGACCGACAACGACGGCGGCGAGGATCTCAGTACCGCCGCCATCGCGGTCACGCCCAACGCGACGCCGAGCGCCAAGATGGCCGGCCCGGCGAAGGTGCGCATCAACACCGCGGCGAGCTTCGACGCCACGGCGTCGAGCGACGCCGACGGCAAGATCGTCAAGAGCGAGTGGAACTT
Source organism: Deltaproteobacteria bacterium (assembly GCA_016209145.1). Taxonomy (GTDB): domain Bacteria; phylum Myxococcota_A; class Polyangia; order Polyangiales; family Polyangiaceae; genus JACQWT01. Next base: position 33,334 of record JACQWT010000030.1, read on the forward strand.
CACCTACGACGGCAAGCTCTTCGTCGCCGACGCGACCGGCCCCACGGTCACCACGAGCTACCCCAAGGCCGGCTCCTACACCGTGGCCCTGCGCGTGACCGACAACGACGGTGCCAGCGCTCTCACGACGCGCGCGCTCCTGGTCACGCCC
>JACQWT010000031.1:0-8978 GCA_016209145.1 Deltaproteobacteria bacterium
AAAAATATGATCGGATTCGATCTTGGCGCCCTTGGCGTCTTGGCGGTTCGTTTTTCTCCGCGCGGCGCGACGATTCTCTCGCCACCACTTTTTGAGAAGCTACGGGCATAGGCGTTAACCGACCGGAAAGTCTTACAGGAAGGCGGGAAGACGGGAAGGACGTGAGAGTTTCGGATCCGGACAACCAGCCCGTCCTTCCAAACTTCCCGCCTTCCTGTGAATTCATCTGGCCACGGCGGTTAATGCCTATGGCCAGGATGGGCGGCTACGGCAGCAAAAGGAACCAAATCATGCACAGAAGAGCTGCGGGCTCTGACCCGCTGGGGCCGAGTGAAACTTCTGGTCGGCCGGCAACCGCAGCCCTGGCGCCTCCGCCCGGGGTTCGTGGGGGAACGCGAAGCCGTGACCGCTGGCGTTGGCGGCTTGGGTTGCGGGCGAAGCCCGCGCTGAGAGTGCTGGTGCAGCGTGCGGCCGCGCTCGCCGCGGTTGTGTTGGTCGCCGTGCCGGCGGCAGCGCAGCCGGCAGCGCCGGCAGCAGCCAGCCAGCCGAGCGCAGCCGACCGAGAGACGGCGCGCAGCCTGATGAACCAGGGAGCGAGCAGATACGCGCAGAGGGACTACTGGGGCGCCCTGGAGGCATTCAAGGCAGCCGACGTGATGGTGAGAACGCCTACCACGGGCCTTGAGGTGGGCCGCGCTCAGGCCGTGCTGGGCAGACTGCTCGACGCCCGCGACACGCTGGTGCGGGTGCACAACCTGCCGGTCGCGCCCAACGAGCCTGCCGTGTTCGTGGCCGCGCGCAAGGACGCGGCCGAGTTGGCCGCGCAGCTCGCCGAGCGCATTCCGTCGCTGAGCGTGCAGGTGGTCGGCGTGCCCGATGGCATCCAAACGCAGGTCAAGATCGACGAGGCGCTATTGGCACCCGCGGTGGCGAAGCTGCCGCGCAAGCTCGATCCTGGCAAGCACACGGTGACCGTCAACCCCCCAGGGTTCGCCGAGGCAAAGCAGGTGGTGGCGCTCAAGGAGCGCGAGCAGCAGAGGGTGACGATCGAGCTGCGGCCCGAGCGGCTAGCACCACGACCTACCCCTATCCCGGTCGCGCGGCCCGCCCCCGCACCGGCCCAGCCCCCGGCGGTCAGCTTCGGCCCGAAGCAGCCCGAGAAGCTGGAGCCCGAGTCGACCGGGATCTCCGCTCTCTCGCCGCTCGTCTGGGTGGGGTTCGGGGTGGGAGCGGCGTGCCTATTGACGGGCACGGTGACGGGGATCCTGACGCTCTCGAACGCCGCCGATATCGGGGACCAGTGCCCCGGCGGCGTGTGCACCGAGGCCCAACGCGAGGACTACGACGGCGTCAAGACTCTAGCGAACCTCTCCAGCGCCGGCTTCGTCGTGGGAGCGGTGGGCATCGCGGCCGGTGCAGTGGGGCTGACGCTGACGCTGTGGGGCAGCGGACCCGACACCGCGACAGCGCCGGCCCAGGCCGCCGTGGTGTTGCAACCGCTGCTCGGCACCGGATCCGCGGGGCTGGCAGGGCGGTTCTGAGCGCAAGTGGGGCGCAGCAGCGATCGGTCCGCCGTGGCGGCCGTCTCGCCAGCCACGGGGGCGGAGGCGACGCACGGCGTCTCGGCGGCCGCACCGACCTCGCACAGCTCGACGATGTGGCAGCAGCCGCGGCAGTAGCCGGCCCATCCGCGCCGCGGGACGTCTACCCCGGCTGGGCCGGCTTGCGGGCCGGCGCGCGGGGAGGTGCAAGCGGGATCGCGGCGCTCGCGTGGATGACGCCAAGCCGGCCCGGGAGGTCTCGCTAAGTGGCCGCAAGCGCGCGATGGCAGTGCGGGAGCGCTCGGGCCGAACGCGGGAGCGCCCGTTGGGAAAGCAGGGGCACGCGCCGGCGTAGCGCGTTGCCATCGTCAGGTTCTCGGCTAACACCTATGCGGCCCGTGGCCCTGTCCTCGTATCGGACCTCCGCGACCACGGCGTGCCTCCGTGCTATGGTCTCGAATCCGCCATGGTCCTGATTGCCCCTCGCATCTCGCTGGACCCCTCGATTCGCGGTGGCCGGCCGGTCATCGCGGGCACACGCGTACCCGTCGATATCCTCGTGGGGAAGGTCGCCTCCGGCATGGCCGCGGCCGAGGTCGCCGAGGAGTACGGCGTCGCGCCGGAGGACGTGCTCGCCGCACTCGCCTACGCTGCTCAGCTCGTGTCCGACGAGCGTGTCCGCGCGGCCTCGTGATGGGCCGCTTCCTCATCGACGAGGACATGCCGCGATCGATGGCTCGCGCGCTGCGGGCATCTGGCTTCGACGCAGCGGACGTTCGAGACGTCGGGCTTCGCGGGTGCGCCGATGCGGACGTCTTCCGCTTCGCACTCGCCCACCGGATGGCGATCGTGACTGCCGATCTGGACTTCGCGGACGTCCGTACCTACGCGCTGGGGTCGCACGAAGGCATCATCGTGGCGCGGTTTCCCAACGAGCTGCCGGTTGGAGATCTCGTGGCTGCCGTCGTGCGGGCGGTTGCCGGACTCGCAGACGACGATCTGCGCGGTGCGCTCGTCGTGGTCGAGCCCCACCGCATTCGCATGCGGCAGCCGCCGTCGCCCTGACGGCCATCATGGATGGGAGAAAGCCGCACAGCGTTTCACCCGCCCGCCGCGTATGCGTTCACGCCCCCTGCCAGTCGGCTCGTCAGGCGGGGCTGCGCGCATGAGCGCGCCCGGAGGCCCGGCCCGGAGCGTACTCCTGTACGTGAGGAGCCGGGCCGAGGATGAAAGCCGCGATCACGGCCGACTCGGCGAGCCGCCTGCCTGCCGGCAGGCAGGTCGTTGTCCGCCACCACAAGACCCCGTGAACGGATACACGCGCGGAAGCTGCGGCGCGAGCTCGGCCAAGCGCCGCTCGGCCACCGGCCGGCGGGGATCGCCCGGCGGAAGCTTGCTTGCCACGGCCCGGAACAGCTCCCAGGCCGTGGCAAGCTGGCCGCGCCGCTGCTCGCACTCGGCCAAGTTGAGCGTGGTGCCCGGAGCCGGATCGAGCTTCTCGCTCGCCCGGAACCTCTCGCACGCCGTGCTGAAGATCCCGGGCGTCATGGCTTGGCGCTCCTGCTCGAACAGCACATCGGCCGCGGCGCCTGCCTGCCGGCAGGCAGGCCGCCCTGGGCGTGCGCGGCCGGGGCGGCGAGCAGCGCAGCCCAGAGGATGGTCAGGCCCGTGATGTGGCACTCTCGGTATTGCATCGCTTGGCTTCCCACTGGCTTGTGGCTGGGCTTGCAGCATCTTGATGGCGACCTGGGCGAGGGGTGAATTTTGGGGCCCGACGAAAAAAGGCCGTGCACCGGCCGCCGACTTTTGCTTATGCTCCGGCGTCCTCCGGCTCGCGTAGCCTCCAGCGTGCCGGGGCGGCGGTGCCCACACTAGGCCCGCCAGGACGTTTGCGGAGGGAAGGAGCAGTCGGCGATGGGCAAGGAAGGATCAGTCGCCCCGAAGGAACGGGTCAACATCGTTTACAAGCCGGCGACCGGGGACGCTCAGGAAGAGGTCGAGCTGCCGCTGAAGATGCTCATGATGGGCGACTTCACGATGCGGCCCGACCCCCGCCCGCTTGAGGACCGCAAGCCGATCAACGTCGACAAGGACAACTTCTCGAAGGTGATGAGCGAGCAGAAGCTCAATCTCAGCTTCGCCGTCCCGGACAAGCTGAGCGAGGAGCAGGACAGCGAGCTCAACGTCAACCTGCGGTTCCGCCGCCTTTCCGACATGGAGCCGGAGTCCATCGCCAACCAGGTCCCGGAGCTGAAGAAGCTGCTCGATCTTCGCGCCGCGTTGACCGCCTTGAAGGGTCCGCTGGGCAACGAGAAGGCGTTCCGCAACAAGATCCAGGGCATCCTCAACGATCCGGGGCAACGCAACAAGATCATCAACGAGCTGGGGCTCAAGAAGGAAGAGGGTTAAGCCATGGCGGAAGCTCAGACCGAAGGGGCCGCAGGGGCTCAGACGCTCGAAGGAGAGTCACTGCTGGACGAGATCTTGGCCGAAACCAAGATGGCGCCGGGCGACGAGGGCTACGAGGTCGCGAAGGCGGGCGTGCAGGCTTTCATCGCCGAGCTCGTGCAGCCCAAGCGCGAGGGCGAGAAGGTCGACAAGGCGCTGGTCGACGCGATGATCGCCGAGATCGACCAGAAGCTGTCGCGGCAGATCGACGAGATTCTGCACCATCCGGACCTCCAGAAGCTGGAGTCGGCCTGGCGCGGGCTCAAGTTCGTCATCGACCGCGTCAACTTCCGCGAGAACGTCAAGGTCGAGATGCTCAACGTGTCCAAGGAAGATCTGCTGATGGACTTCGAGGACGCGCCCGAGATCCCGAAGAGCGGCCTGTACAAGCTGGTCTACTCGGCCGAGTACGGCCAGTTCGGCGGCAAGCCCTACGGCCTGATGGTTGCGAACTACGACTTCGGCCCGGGGCCGCAGGACATCTCCCTCTTGCAGCAGTGCGCTGCCGTGGCCTCCATGTCCCACGCGCCGTTCCTCGCGGCGGCGGGCTCGCAGTTCTTCGGGCTGGACGACTACAACACCCTGCCCAACATGAAGGACCTGAAGGCGGTGTTCGAGGGGCCGCAGTACACCAAGTGGCAGAGCTTCCGCGAGTCGGAGGACTCCCGCTACGTGGGCCTGTGCATGCCGCGCTTCTTGCTACGGCTGCCCTTCGGCCAGGGCACCGTCCCGATCAAGGCATTCAACTACGAAGAGCAGGTCGTCGGCGAGCACGAGAAGTACATGTGGGGCAACTCGGCCTTCGCCCTGGCCACGCGCGTGGCCGACAGCTTCGCCAAGTACCGCTGGTGCCCGAACATCATCGGCCCGCAGGCCGGCGGCAGCGTCGAGGATCTGCCGCTGCACCAGTACGAGACGATGGGCGAGATCCAGACCAAGATCCCGACCGAGATCATGCTCACGGAGCGCCGGGAGTACGAGCTGTCCGAGGAGGGCTTCATCGGCCTGACCTTCCGCAAGGACTCGGACAACGCCTGCTTCTTCTCGGCGAACTCCTGCCAGAAGGCGAAGTACTTCGGGCAGAGCGAGGAGGGACGGGCGGCGGAGCTCAACTACCGGTTGGGCACGCAGCTTCCGTACCTGTTCATCGTCTGCCGGCTGGCGCACTACATCAAGGTGCTGCAGCGCGAGCAGATCGGCACCTGGAAGGAGCGGGCCGATCTCGAGCGCGAGCTCAACAAGTGGATCGGCCAGTACGTGGCCGACCAGGATGTCGTCTCGGCGGCAATCCGCGGCCGGCGCCCGCTGCGCCAGGCCAAGATCGAGGTCACCGAGGTGCCCGGCAACGCCGGCTGGTACAAGGTCGACATGAAGGTGCGCCCGCACTTCAAGTACATGGGCGCGTTCTTCACGCTCGGCCTGGTCGGCAAGCTCGACAAAGAGTAGGCGGCGTTCGGGCGGCGCTGCCGTCGGGAACGTCTCAACCGGCCCGCAGTGGTGCTAAGGTGCCCTGGCACGGCGCCCGCGCCGTGTCGGGTCGCAAGAGAGCATGAGCGCCGATCCCGCTGCCAAGCGTCCGCGCACTTTCCAGTGTGTGGACCCGCTGTGGGCCGAGTACCAGTACCTTTCCCACGATCTGGAGTGCTCCGTCGACTACCTCATCAACGAGGCGATGAAGTACTTCATGCGGGTGCGCGCGCTCGCCGAGCAGGCCGGGCCCGGCGCGGCCGCGGGAGCAAGGCCGGCACGCGCCGCCGCTCCGGCCGCCCCCGGGGCCTACGCGCCGCCCGCGCCGGAAGCCTACCCGCCCGCACCGCCGGCGGGTCGCCCCTCCCCGCCCGGACCTTCGCCCGCGGCCGTGGCGCCGGGCTACGGCGCGGCGCCCTACCAACCGCCTCCTCCTCCCCGAGGCGTGGCGGCCGGATACGCTGCCGCACCGGTCGGCCCCGGAGCGGCTGCGCCCGCCGCGTCGCCGCCGCCGCCGGCCCGGCCTCCGGGCCCGCCCGGCCGTGCCCCGACGCTCCTTGGTGCGGGGCCGGCCGCGGGCGCCGTGCAGGCTCGCGTGACCGTGCCCCGTGGGCTCCAGCGGCCGCCGCCGCCGCCCCGGCGGCAGAGCGCGCCCCCTCCGCCGTACGGCGGCGGGATGGCCGGCGCAGGGCCCGCCGTGCGCCCGCCGCCGGCGCCGCCGGTGCCCGCCTACCCGCCCGCCGCGGGGGGCGGCGCGGTACCCGCCGGGGCGCGGCCCGCCGGGCGGCTCGTGCTCTACTACCAGGGCCAGCGCTACGAGGTGAGCAAGGACCGGTTCATCATCGGTCGGGCCACGCGGACCAACGACCTTACGATCAAGGACCCGAACGTGTCGCGGCAGCACGCCATGGTCGAGGTCGTGGGCGGGCAGGCGTACATGGTCGACATGGGCTCGACCAACGGCGTCGAGTACATGGGCCAGCGCGTGCAGCGCAAGCCGATCGCGCCCGGGGACGCGTTCACCATCTGCGACCACGAGCTGCGTTTCGCCTACGAGTAGGCGACGGTCACGCGAGCGGGATCTCCAGCGCGATCTCTTCGAGCCGGACGCCCAGGAAGCGCTGCGGCCGCACCGTGACGCAGAACGAGCTGCCGTCTGACGCCACCTTGACGCCGATCTCCAGGCGCCCCGGGGGCGCGGTCGAGAACAGCTCCCGGAGCGCGGCCTCGAGCACCGGCTCCAGGCGAGCCGGGTCGCTCCCGCTCGGCAGGCGTCCGCCCAGCGCGCGCAGGAACTGCGCCAGACGCGCGGCGAAGAGCTGGTCGCCCAGCGAGACCGGGGGCAAGCGCTGCTCCGGCTCGGTCGTCTCGCTGTCGTAGGTCTTCTTCGCCGGCATGACATAGGCCGTGGGCGCGGTCATGAGGTAGATCTCGTCGCTGTTTGGCGCCGTCGCGAGCACGAGCGCGCCGTAGCGCGCCATGGCGCGTTGCGTCTCGGTCGAGACGAAGCACTCGGTCGGGATGGCGACCGTCTCGACGCCCTCGTAACTCAGGACGAGCTGGCGCACCGGCAGGTCCTCGAGCGTGCCGCCGTTGCGCGGGCCGGTGATGCGGCAGGGCCAGCCGGTCTTGCGGAAGCTCGTCACCGCGAGCGCGGCCACGGCCCAGCAAGCCCCGAGCCAGACGTAGCTCTGCTCGTCGTTCGGCATCTCCTCGACATTGGCCTGACGCACGCGCGAGCTGCGCCGGTCGTAGGGACCTCGCCCCAGCATCCGGTTCAGGGCCACGCTGACCCAGCGTGCCGCGGGCCGCTCGACGCACGCGCGCCAGGGGGCGCGCTCCGGCGCCTCGTAGAGCTTGGCCTTGTTGTCCAGCCGGTCGAGCTCGGTCAGGCTCGCGACGCCGAAGATGCCGGCCGCGCCGTCCAGCACGAGGGGCACGGCGTTCTGCTCCGCCACCTCGGCCAGGGCGCGCAGCCGGGCGAGCGAGGCGGCGCTGCCGTCGATCGTGTCGCCCACGACGGCGAAGGAGACGGGGGGCTCCACGCCGGCGTTGGCCTTGATGGCCCCGTCCAAGGCCTCGGGGAAGTCGGCCGGCCGGGCGCTCACGAGCTCCAGCCGGATCCCCGCGTGGGTGCCGGCGCGGCTTGCGAGGAAATGGACACCGCGCCACGCCTGCTCGATCCGGCGGATCTCGGGGTGCTGCAAGATGGCCCCGATCTGGAGGCCCAGGGCCCGCTCCACGCGACGCATGCCCTGCTCGGGGCGCACGCCGGGCGTCCCCTTGGAGCCGCTCTTGGCGACGGCCGCGATGAAGCTGCCGAGCTTGCTCTTCGCCTCGGGCGGCGGCGCTGCCGCAGGGGGGGCCGGCCGCGGCCGCGGAGCCGGCGGCGACGCAGCATCGGCACGGGTTCCCGTATCGACCATGTCGAGGATGCGATCGACCTCGGCGGCCGGTGGCTGAGGTGGCGGGGCTGCCGGTGCGCCGCCCGGCTGCCGCTCGCCGGCCGGCTCGACCAGCCCCAGGACCTCGCGCGCGAGCGGCATGCCGGCCCACAGTCGGTCGAGCTCCGCGGCTGCGTTCTCGACGCTCGTCAGCCCATCGCGCAGCCGCTCCAGCACCGTCTTGCCGTCGAGCAGCGAGCGTAGCAGCGGCACCTGCTCGCACAGGCCGTCGGGCCGGAAGCTGCCGAGAGAGGTCAGCGACAGATCGAGCCGGGCGCTCGCGCCCTCGCCGAGCACGCTCGGCACCTCGAAGGCCACGCGCGGCCGGAGCTTCTGGAACAGATCGTCGAACCGGCCGGGATCGATGCGAATGGCGTGCTCGGGCGCGCTTGCCCCGGCGTTGTACTGGTCGCCCGGCGTGAGATCGGCGAGCACGAGCACGCGCAGCGGCATCAGGTCGCGGGTCTCGGCCGCGGCGGCGGCCGCGTCCCGGACGTCGATCTCACCCCGGGCTGCGGCCGCGCCCCCGTCCGGCCTCTCGCCCCGCGCCGCCGCTTGCGGGCTGCTCAGGCCGAAGCTCACCTGCCCGAGCCGGAAGCGGTTGTCCTTGTCGTCCTTCCTGTCCTTCTCGCCGTTGGTTGCCACGGCGCGGAGCATAGGCCCCGCCGCCTCGCGCGAAAAGGGGCTAAGCTCGGGACCGCGCGCCACACGCGGCGTAGAGCAGGAGCAAGCGTGAGCCGGCCCGGTCACAGCGCACCGCTCGGAGTCTTCGACTCCGGCCTCGGGGGGCTGACCGTGGTGCGCGCGCTGCGCGAGCGCTGTCCGCACGAGAACATCGTGTATCTGGGCGACACGGCGCGCGTGCCCTATGGCACCCGCTCGGCCGACACGGTGGTGCGCTACGCGTCCACTTGCGGCCGGCTCCTCGCGGCCCGCGGTGTCAAGGCCATCGTGGTCGCCTGCAACACCGTGAGCGCGGTGGCCCTGGACATGCTGCGGGCCGAGCTCGACTTGCCCGTCAGCGGCGTGATCGTGCCCGGCGCGCGGGCTGCCCTGGCGCCTTGCGGCGAGCAGCGCA
>JACQWT010000031.1:9014-11202 GCA_016209145.1 Deltaproteobacteria bacterium
CACCCGGGGCACGATCGCCTCGGGGGCCTACCGCCGGGCGGTGGCCGCGCTCTGCAGCCGCGTCGAGGTGGTAGGTCAGGCGGCGCCGCTGCTCGTGGCGCTGGCCGAGGAGGGCTGGGTGCAGGGCGAGGTGCCTCGGCTGGCGGCGCGCCGCTACTTGGAGCCGCTGTGCGCGGCCGGCGTGGGCTGCGTGGTGCTCGGCTGCACGCACTTCCCCCTGCTGCGGCAGATCATCGAGCAAGAGATGGAGGGCCTGAGCGGCCGGCCGGTGCCGGTGGTCGACAGCGCCACGGCCGCGGCCGAGGACGTGGCGGCCTTCCTCGCGGAGCGGCAGCTCGCAGGCGCGCCCGGCGGCGGAGGGCGCCTGGAGCTGCTCGTCACCGACCGGCCCGGCGACTTCGAGCGCGTGGCCGCGCGGTTCCTGGGCGAGAGCGTGGGGGAAGTGGAGCAGGTGGATCTCTGACCACCCTGGCGCGCTTCCTGGCTGCCGGGCGAGCATGTTATCTTGGTTTCATGCGTTTCGCCTCGCGCCGGCTCCCGTCGATCCTGTGCCTACCGATCGCGGCTTGCGCCGCGGGCTGCTCCGCCGGCGAGGATGCCTCGGGCGCGGCAGCCAGCGGCGGCGCGACCAGCTCCTCCGCCTCCTCGGGCGCGCTCGCCGGCCTCGTGCACGCCCGCCGACCCCGGCGATGAGCTATGCTGGCTTACGGGTGAGTCATGTGCGCTGCGGGGCTATTGAGCCTGAGATGCTCTCTTGGCGCGTTGGGAGTGCTCGCGTGGTGGGTGCTCGCTGCCGGCGGTTGCGGGGGCGCGACAACGACCGGCTACGTGTTCCCGGACGACGACGGCGCGGGCGGCTCGGCCGGTGCCGCCGGCAGCCACGCGACCGGCGGCGCGGCGGGCGGCGGCGGCCACGGCGGTGGGCAGGGCGGTGGGCAGGGCGCGGCGGGAGGCGGCCCTTGCACGCCGGCCTGCGGCGGCAAGGCATGTGGCTCGGCCGACGGCTGCGGCGGGACGTGCCAGCTCGGCTCGGGCTGCATCTGCACGCCGGCCTGCGGCGGCCAGGCTTGCGGCACCGCTGACGGCTGCGGCGGGACGTGCCAGCTTGGCTCGGGCTGCTTCTGCTCGCAGATCTGCGACGGCAAGGCATGCGGCTCCGCTGACGGCTGCGGCGGCACCTGCCCCGGCACCTGCCCCTGGGGCTCGTTCTGCGACGACGGCCACGTCTGCCAGTGCGGGCCCTCGCCCCACTTCAAGCTCGTCGGCGGCAAGTGCCTCGCCTCCTGCGGGCAGTGGCTGAGCCACAACGGCCTGTCGGACAAGGGCGGCGGCTGCTGCAAGAGTGGCTGCGCCGGGGCGGGGAGCGGCGTGGGCGCTACCTGGGACTGCGTCTACTGCTGCGAGTCGCCGCCCGGCTGCAAGTGATGCGTATCCGCTCGGGCGTTCGGAACGTGGTTGGGCCGTGCGTCTCTGCGCGGGACTCCGTGGCCGGTCGAGCGCGGCGTTGGTGCTGCTGCTGGCAACGACGACGGCGGTCCCGGAGCGCTGCGCAGACCTTGCTTTGGCGACGGCGGGGCCGGCGGGCTGGGGCCGTGCTCTCGGGTCCTCGCTGCGGAGCGCGCCTGCGCGCGCGAAGGTAGCGGTCGCTGCAACGCCGGCCTCGACCGGCAGCGTGGTGGCTGCATGGGGGCAGATCCGCACTGGGACCTTGACGGCCATCATCGAAGGGAAATCGGCCACATGGCAGCGGCCTACGCTACCGCGGGCCAAGCGGGGCTTGCGGCATGGGCTCCTTCGGTTCGGCTGTGCGCTGGGACGGGCGCGGGGTGCGCGACGAGCGCGTGAGCTTCTTCGCGCACGATCTCGGCGCTGGCGCGCACGCCGCCGAGTACCTGGCGCGGGCGTCGCGCTCGGGCGAGCTCGTCTGGCCGGCGGCCACGGCGGAGTCCATGTACGACCCGAGGGCCTACGGGCGGAGGGCTATCGAGCAGCTCGGTAGTGCGGTAGGGGGTCGGCGCGACGGAGCAGGGATGTGCCGCGGGCGCAGGCATGGTCATCGTGCTGGGCGGTGGTGATCGTCATGGTCGGGGGTAATGGTCAAAGGTAATGGTGCAGGTGGCCGGGGGACCGTGCTGAGCGGCCCGGCGGGCGAGAGGCGTGCCAGCAGAGCTGTCACGCCTCTCGCGTC
>JACQWT010000232.1 GCA_016209145.1 Deltaproteobacteria bacterium
CGTGGCGCGCTCGGGCCGCAGCGGCGCGCTCGGCCTGTTCGGCCTGGGCGCCATCGCAGCGGTGGCCATCGGCCTGGGCTTCGCCGCAAGCGCGCTGGCAACGGCGCGCCGCACACGCGGGCACGGATCTTGAGGCGGCTCAACGCCGTCCGTACAGATCCACGTGCGCCATCAGGCCGCCCTTGCCCTTGGTGCGGGCGAAGAACGTCACCTTCCGGATGCGCCGCGCGCCGGGCAGCTTGATCTCGGGCGACCAAGCGCCCTGGCCGAGCTCGCGGGGCACCGGCACGTTCCACTGCTCCCCGTTGCCAAAGGCCACGACCATCCGATCCAGAACGAGCCCGGCCTTGGTGACGTGCAGGCGCAGGCTGGAGAAGTCCCCATGCTCCACGCCCACGAGCATCCAGTCGGCCTCCTTCTTGTGCGAGATGAGCGTCCAGCCGAGGTACACGCTGCCGTCGGCGGCAACCGTGCCGACCGGCGTGCTCTCGACCGTGACGACGCAGCCGCCGGCAAGCAGCACGGCGGACAACACCAAGAACGCGATGCGACGCATGATCACCTCTTCCGGCTAGGAGTCTGTCGGAGAAAAAACTAAGTGCGCGGAATTGTTCGGTTCCAGCGTCAGAGTAAAGTGAGCGATTTCGATAACTTGGACCATTTCGAGCACGCTTTCTCCGACACACTCCTAGAGGCCCTGTCGTAGCCGAAGCCGGCCCCTGCGCCAACCACAGAGCAAGGAGCTGACGCGCTCGCCCGCTACCTCTGCCGCGCCGCCCCGCGCCACGCCTCGCACAGGATGCGCTGGCCCAACGCGACCAGGCTGCCCTCTCCCGTCTTGATGAGGATGGAGCGCACGTGGGCCTTGATGGTGCCTTCGGACACGCCGAAGCGCGCCGCAATCTGCGTGCGGCCGTAGCCCTGGAGCGCGAGCGCCAGAAGCTCGGCCTCCCGCGGCGTGAGCTGCCGCGCGGGCGCGAGCTGCTGCACGAGCCGGGCGAGCTCCGGGCTCTCCAGGCGCGAGCACCAGAGCGCGTACTGGGCAAAGGCATCGAGGTTCTCGCGGCCGGCCGGCTTGCACACGAACTCGGCGCGCAGGGCCTGGGCGCGGTTCACGGCCTCGCGGCTGAGCAGCCCCGTCAGCACCATCACCGGCAAGAGCGGCTGGCGCGAGCGCAGCTCGGCCACGAGCTCCAGGCCCGAGCCGTCGGGCAGGCCGATGTCCACGATCGCGCCGAGCAGGGCGTCTTGCGCGCGGAGCACGCTGCGGGCCTCGGCCAGGCTCGCGGCCACCAGGGCCGGCGCGTAGCGCCGGAGCTCGAGTGCGAGCAGGCGCGCCTCGCACGGCTCGTCCTCGACCACGAGAAACACGCGGCTGCTCCCTTCGTGCCCGCTCGCGCCCGCCATGATCCCAGGGTGTCCAGCGTTCCCGGCAACGCCGCGAAATCATATAGGGCGAACGCGGGCGCAAGGGAAGGGCATATGCCCTGGGGCATATGCCCGGCGGGCACTGGACGCGGCCGCGCGGCCGGGCCATGTTGCCTGCGTTGACAAATATGTGCCGGCCTTCGCCCGTACGGCGCGTGGTGCGCGGGGGGCGGGGGCTCGGCGCCATCGCAAAGGAGCCTTGCCATGCCAGGAGGATCCGATCCGCCCGATCCACGCCTGCCCCAGAGCGTGTTCGATGCCCTGCACCCCATGACCTACGACAGCACGGACATGGCGTTCGTGGACGGCCAGGGGACCAAGTACTACATGTGCGTCGAGCGGCAGAGCGGCTACCCCGAGCGCTGCCAGTGGTTCTACGGCACGGATGCCGAGGCCGCGGCCAACCCGCTCGGCAAGATCCCGCAGGCTACGTACAACATCATTCACAACGGCACGTACGTGCCGGCGAGCTACGCGGTGAGCTACCGCTCGGTCAACTACAAGTTCCAGATCGCACGCGACGGCTCGGGCGTGCACATCTCCAAGGCCGAGGCCGTCTGAGCTAGACTCCTTGGCATGGAACCGGTCCGCATTGCGCACCACGTGCTCGCCGTACTGCTGGTGGCCGTGGCGTGGCTCGTCTGGCGCAGGCGGCGGGACCACCTCGCTCTGGCGCTGTACCTGACCTTCATGAGCGCGGGCGACTTCGTGCGCCTCTGCTACCTCCCGCACCTGCGCTCGGCCCCGCGGCCCTACGCCGGCTGGCATCTGCTGCTAAGCCACGCCGACGTGCTCCTCGTGCTCGGCTGGTCGTTCCTTTTCGCGGCCTGCATGGTGCACTACTTCCTTGGCCGCCGGCCGACCGCGATCTACGGCGCCTACGGCGCGATCTGGCTCATCTGCTTGAACTACCCGCTCGTCTCGGGCGACGTGTACGCCTGGGTGCTGCGGGCGGTCTCTCTCGGCTGCCTGCTCCTTTCCTGGGCCTGCATCGGCTACGCCGTCCTGCGCCGCGCCGCCCTGCGGCCCGGCCTCGCACACCTCGTGCTCATGCTCTACGCCGCGAACGACGTGGTGCTGAATCTGATACCCTGGGCCAAGGGCTTCTTCGGCTACTGGTATCTGGTGCGCTACTCGAACGTCGTCCTGTACGCCGCCTGCTGCGGCGCGCACCTGTACGTGCTCGCAGCGCGGCGGCACGCCGCTCCGGTGGAGGCATGATGCTCTTTGCGACCCTGATCTTCTCCGCCTTCGCGCTCGTGCTCGCCATCATGGCGTGGTGGATCTGGGCGCAGCGCCAGTATGCCCGGCAGCAGGCCGAGATCCTGAAGCAGCAGGCCGAGCTCTTGCAGAAGCAGGCCGCGGTGAACGATCGGCTCACCGATCTCGGTCGCCAGCTCCACGCCATCGCCCACGATCTCTTCGACCTGTTCACGATCGTGTGCATGTGCTGCGATTCGGCGCGGCGCCTCTCCGACGAGGAGCTGAAGCACACACTCGACATCGTGCGGGCCGCCACGGACTCGGCCGTGCTCATGCTGCGGGCGATGCTCTCGGCCGGACGGCCGGACATCCAGATCGATACGGTGTGCCTCATCGACCTGGAGGCGACCCTGCGGCTCGCCGCGACGATGATGCAGCGCGCCGGGGAGTCGCGCATCGATCTCAGCATCAAGGGCGATCTGCGCGGCCGCGGCTCTTGCGGCACGGCGCTGCGCGTGGTGCAGAACCTCCTGGGCAACGCCCTGGAGGAAGCCCGACACATCCCGGGCGCCGGGGTGCACGTCGAGCTCTGCGACGGCGAGCTGCGGATCTCCAACCCGGTGCGCGATCCGAGCCTTCTGGGCGAGCACATCTACGAGGAGGGCACGAGCGGCACGGGCTCGGGCGGCTACGGCCTGCCCATCGCCCGCCACTGCGCCGCGCTGTTGGGCTGGTCCATCTCGCACGAGCTCGCGGGCGACCGGGTCACCTTCATCGTCCGCCCCGGCGTCTGGAATCACCCGCTCGCGGCCAAGGCCGACGCCATGGGTCTGCCCCCCACGGCCTGGCAGCCCGGGCCGAGGGCCGAGGCGTAGGAGCGGGCGCGCGGCGCTTGAACGCGCCGGCGCGCGCGTCTAGCTTGCCGCCGCGATGAAACTCCGGCCCCGGCTTCTTCTTACCAGCGTCGCCCGCCCCTTCGGCCCGCGCCACGGCGACGCCTTCAGCACCACGACGCAGGCGCTCTACCAGCTCATGTGGGCGCAGGACATCTTCCGCATCGAGGATCCCGCCTACCACTGGGGCCTGGACGTCATCGCCGCCAACATCGACGTGCCCACCGTGGTGCTGCACTACCCCTCGCTCGCCGAGCTCGGGCGCGAGCTGAGAAGGGGCTACGACTACGTGGGGATCTCGTTCAACCCCCCCACTTTCCACAAGCTGCGCCCCATGGTGCCGGTCATCCGCCGGGCGGCGCCGCACGCCAAGATCGTCCTGGGCGGCTACGGCACGGCCCTGCGCGACGAGGAGCTCGCGGGCTGCGGCGACATCATCTGCCGCGAGGACGGGATCCGGTTCTTCCGCCGGCTCCTGGGCCTGCCGGAGCGGCCCTTCCGCACCCCGGCGTTCGTGTTCGAGAGCTCGCTCTTCTCGCTGCCCCTGCTCGGCAAGACGGCGCCCATCTTCGGCGGAGTCGGCTGCCACAACGGCTGCGACTTCTGCATGACCTCGCACTACTTCGGCCGCAAGCACACGCGCTTCCTGCAAAGCGGCGACGATCTGCTCGGGGCCATCGCCGAGGTGCAGCGCCACGATCCGGCCGTCGAGAGCTTCGTCGTCTACGACGAGGACCTGCTCCTGAACCGCGAGCGCGGCCGCGATTTCCTCGCCGCCTGCCGCCACAGCGAGGCGCGCTTCGCCCTCTCGGTCTTCGGCTCCGTCAAGGCCCTCTCGCAGTACGAGCCCCAGGAGCTCGCCGAGATGGGCATCAGCTCCGTCTGGATCGGCTTCGAGGGCCTGGCGGCCGGCTACGAGAAGCAGAAGGGCAAGAGCTACGCGGAGCTCTTCCGCGACCTGCGCGCGGTGGGCATCTCGCCCGCCGCCTCGATGATCGTCGGCTTCGACTACCAGACGGCGGACATCATCGAGCGCGAGTTCTGCGAGCTGTTGCGCATCAAGCCCGCCATCTCGCAGTTTCTCATCTGGGGCCCCACGCGCAACACGCCCTTGTACCAGCGCATGCGCGCCGAGGGCCGGCTCAACGACATCGAGGATCGGCTCTACCCGGCGATGGACGGCTTCTCGCTCGGCTTCGAGCACCCGCACATCTCGGCGCCGACGATGCAGGAGCTGGTGCGCCGCCTCTACCGCGGCGAGTACGAGCAGCTCGGGCCCACCGTCTACCGCAGCATCGAGATAACCCTGGAGGGCTACCGCAACCTGAAGCACGCCACGGCGCCGCGGCTCCGGATCCGGGCGCAGATGCAGAAGGAGTTCCTGCGCCACGCGCAGGCGGCCTACCGCATCGGCCTGCACTTCGCGCCCAACGCGCTCGTGCGGGCGCGCATCGAGCGGATCTTCGCGGACGTGGAGGCCGAGATCGGCCCGGCGCCGGCCTTCCAGCGGGCGCAATCCTGGGCGGTGCTGCCCTTCGGCTATTGGACGAAGCTCAAGTTCAGCCGCGGCTGGCTCGGCCAGAGCCCGCCCCGGCGCCACGAGTACAATATGCCGCCCCGGCGCGATCTGCTCGGCGCGCCACGGGCGCTCGGCGCCAAGCTCGCGGCCGCCCTGCTTGCGCCGCCGCGGCGGGGGTAGCGCTCAGCCCGGCCCCTTCATGGTCCGCGCCTTGGGATCGTAGCGGGAGCTGCACTTGGCCATGACGAGGCTCGCCTCGAAGTGCCCCTGCGGCGCGAGGCTGCCCTCCAACGTGACCAGCACGCCGCCCTCGGGGCGGTCGCGGAAGCTGTCGGGCACGACGCACTGGGCGTAGCGCACCGCGAGCGCGGCGCCGCGCGAGCGGACCAGAAAGCGGTGCTCGCACGGCTGCTCCCGGCGCCGCAGGCTGCCCGGCACGAGCTCGCCCTCGATCCGCACCTGGCGGCCGGCGAGCTCGGCGCGGCGCGAGACGAGCTCGTCCACGGGCATGGCGTAGATCGCCGCCCCGCCGAAGCCGAACACCACCAGCGCCACGACGGCGGCCACCACGAGCAACAGCGCGGCCAAGAGGGCGAGGCTGCGGCGCGGCCGGCGCCGGGCGGCCATCCCGGCCCGGGGCGGGGCCGCCGCACCGTCCGGCTCGTCCAGCCGGGCCGCCACGGCGAGCTCGGCGTCCAGATCCCGTTTCATGGCTGCTCCGCGTGCGCCGGCGCTCAGGCTCTCAGTGCGCCGGCGATGATGCGGCCGCCGGAACGAGCACCGACAGGCGGCGGAAGTAGGTCCGGTAGAAGCCCCGGTCGCGGCTGAGCAGCCGGTCGGCGTGAGCGAGCGCGTGAGCTCCAATGAGGAAGTCCGCCGCGACGCGCGTCCTCGGCCCACCGCCACGCCGGTAGGCCCGCCAGGCGGCCGCGGCGAGAAGCGCCGCCTCGATGCCGCCAGGGGCGAACTCGACTCCGGCCTGAGACATGGCCGCGCGCGCCGTATCGGGGGTGGGAAAGCCCGCCGCCACCTCGGCCCAGACCGCCGCGCAGGCCACCACGCGGCCCTGCGCCAGGCATTGGCGCAGGGCCGCCATCGACCCCGGGCCGAGCTCGGGATCGGCGGCAAACACGTCCACCAGCACGCTCGTGTCGACCGCGGTGATCATCGGAGTCTCCCATGACGCTGGCGCGCCACCCGCGTCGGACGAAACGCACGCCCTGCTCGCCCGGACGCCCGGTGCGCTTGTGCGCGGGGCAGCGACCGCAGGCCAACGGGTCCAGAGATTTCCCGCTGCCGGCTGCCCCGGCGTCGGGGCTCCTGCCCCGACGCCCGTTTCGGGCGCTGCGCGCAACGGCCGTTCATCGTGACGCCGGATCGCCGCGCAGCTCGCGCATGATCTCGGCCGTGCGCCGGCGCGTGCGCAGGATGCCGTAGACCGCATCCAGACCGTCGCGCTCGGTAACCTTCACGGCGACGAGCCGCCCCCGCTCCTCGCGGCAGTCCAGGACCTGCCCCGGCCGCAGGCCCAGCCGGTCGCGCAGGGGCTTGGGCACGACGATCTGGCCGCGCTCCGAAACTACGGTTCTCATACCTCGATCGTACGAATTCCTACCGGTCCTGTCAACCGAGACCCGACCGCCGGGGCGACGCGATGGTCCGCTCACCCGTCCAGATCGGCGTCGCGGATCTCGAAGTAGACCGGGCAGTGGTCGCTCACGCCCCAGTAGGTCGTGCCCGTCTGGGGCCCGTCGCTCTGGAAGCTCTGGCAACTGCGCTCGTAGCAGTGCGCGCCGGAGACCAGAGGCACCGCGGCGTCGCGCTCCTGCAAGGATGCGGCGTAGACGTGATCGATGGCCGAAGCGCGCAGCTCGCCGAGCTTGTTCTTGACGTAGTAGGCGGTGCAGCCGGTCTGGTTCTCCTGGCGGCCGAGCGCCGTGCCGGTGGCGAACGCCGCGTCGAGAGCGGCGAGCTCCTCGGGCGCACGCGCCGTGTTGAGATCGCCCAGCACGAGGAAGTCCTCGTCGCCGCGCTCCGCCACGAGGCCGGCGACGATGCCCGCGGCGATCTCGGCCTGCTGGGCGCGCAGCGCCGCGCGCTTGGTCGAGTCGCCCGAGGCGAGATGCAGGACCAGGACGCCGAAGCCCACGCCGCCCGGCGCGAGGCTCGCAACCTCCGCCGACAGCCCCGCGCGTAGCGTCCCGGGCACGTCCACCTCGGGATGCTCGCGCACGTCGGACAGGCGCAGCCTGCCCTCGCGCGCCACGAGCCCCACGTGCTGCTCGTTGCCGCTCGCGGCGTTCGTGGCCCACGCGCTGGCGTAGCCGCGTCCCTGCTCCTCGCCCAGGCGCTGGAGCAACGCCTCGAAGCGGCCGGGATCGCGGATCTCCTGCACCGCGAGCAGGTCGAAGTCGAGCTCGCCCAGCACGGCAAGGAGCATGTCCTCGTCGGTCTCGTCGAGGCAATTGGCCGGCGTGGCCGCGGCGGCCCCGCCCGCCCCGGCGTCGGCACCGGCCTCGGCGGGATAGTTGCGGATGTTGAAAGTTGCGACGCGCAGATTGCCCGGCCGCGGCGGATCCGCCTCCCAGGAGCGTGGCGGCGCGGTGGCGAGC